>JBAQKU010000043.1:0-6117 GCA_049301315.1 Telluria sp. | reverse complement strand
CGCCCGGGCCGGAAGCGCAGGCCCTCGGGCCGTTGGCGCGGCTGCTGGCGGCGCACTGCGCCGAGTTGCGCCGGATGGGCGAACACAACGACAAGCTGGCCGCGCAGCTCAAGGATAGCCAGCGCCGCAACGAGCAGTTGAGCGAGATGCTGGAAGGCCTGAAGGCGATCGAGCGTACCCTGCCGGCGCGTCCTGGCGCAGGCGTGGTCGCTTCGCCGGGGGTGGGCAAATGATCCAGGCCAAGGCCCATTTGCTGCTGGTCGACGACGATGCCGACCTGCTGCGCCTGCTCTCGCTGCGCCTGTCCGCCAGCGGCTACCGCGTGAGCGCCGTCGGCAGCGCCGAGGCGGCGCTGGCGCGCCTGTCGATCGACTTGCCGCGCCTGGTCATCAGCGACGTGCGCCTGCCCGGGCGCGACGGCCTGGCGCTGTTCCAGGAAATCCGCTCCCTGCATCCGGCCCTGCCGGTGATCCTGCTGACCGCGCACGGCACCATCCCCGACGCGGTCGAGGCGACCAGCCTCGGCGCCAGCGCCTACCTGACCAAGCCGTTCGACGCCAAGGTGCTGCTCGATCGCATAGCCCAGGCGCTCGAGCTGACCGCCCCCGCCAGCGCGGACAGCGACGACAGCTGGCGCGCCGACCTGCTCAGCCGCAGCCAGGTCATGGCCGACCTGCTGGCCGAGGCCAGGCTGGTGGCCGCGTCCGAGGCGAGCATCCTGATCCGCGGCGAGAGCGGCACCGGCAAGGAATTGCTGGCGCGCGCAATCCACCGCGCCAGCCGGCGCGCCAAGGCGCCCTTCATCGCCGTCAATTGCGGGGCGATTCCCGAAGCGCTGCTCGAATCGGAACTGTTCGGCCATGTCAAGGGCGCCTTCACCGGCGCCGTGGCCAGCCGCGAGGGCCTGCTGCAGGCGGCCGACGGCGGCACCCTGTTCCTCGACGAGATCGGCGACATGCCGCTGCTGCTCCAGGTCAAGCTGCTGCGCGTGCTGCAGGAGCGCGTGGTGCGCCGGCTCGGCTCGGACCAGCCGCGCGCGGTCGACGTGCGCATCCTGTCGGCCACCCACCGCGACCTCGACAGCGCCATGCTCGACGGCCAGTTCCGCGAGGACCTGTATTACCGGCTCAACGTCATCACGCTGACCTTGCCTGCGCTCGCGCAGCGGCGCGAGGACATCGGCCTGCTGGCCAGCCGCTTCCTGCTGACGGTGGCGGCCAAGTACGAAAAGAACGTGCGCGGCTTCGCCCACGACGCGCTGGAGGCGCTCACCACCGCCGCCTGGCCGGGCAATGTGCGCCAGCTCTACAACGTGGTCGAGCATGTGTGCGCCCTCGCCAGCGCCCCCTTGGTGCCGCTGGCGCTGGTGCAGCGCGCGCTGCGCGTGCCCTCGCTCGAGGTGCTCAGCTACGTGGAGGCAAAGGCGCGCTTCGAGCGCAACTACCTGGTCCAGCTGCTCAAGCTGACCGACGGCAATGTGGCGGACGCGGCGCGCCTGGCCCAGCGCAACCGCACCGAGTTCTACCGGCTGCTGCAGAAATACGACCTGAACGCGAGCCTGTTCCGCACCGAGATCGCCGCTGTCGCCGACGAGCGACAGGAATAAATCGTTTGAAATCAGCGACCTGCGCTCATACGCCGGGCGCCTGTCGCCATTTCACGACAAACACGGGCCGATGTGCGCCCGCAATTTTCCCCATGCATCCTGGCTTTTAAGCCAAGCTGTTGAATTCATTAAGTTTTTACGGCCTGGCACGGCGTTTGCTGAAGATGGGCTAACGTCATACGGCGTTGCCTTCCTCAACCTTACGTGAAAGCAAACTGATGAACACTACTCAATTGATGGCCCGCCTGCTGGCCGCCGCAACCCTGTCCGCCGCCGCTGTGATGAGTGCGCAGGCCGCCGATCCGAAGCCAGCAACACCAGCGGCGGCAGCCGCCGCCCTTGACGACGCCGCCGTCACGGAAAAGATCAAGGCCGCGTTGGCCGAGCACAAGCAAGTGGAAGTCAACACCACGCAAGGGGTGGTGGTGCTGAGCGGCCCGGTGGCCAGCAGCGATGACGCCAGCCGCGTGATCGAGATGGCATCCACCGTCGCGGGCGTGAAGCAAGTGAAAAGCGAACTGACCGTGGCGGCGAAATAAGCCTTGCCGCAGCCGGCATGGCACTGGAGCAACCCCTGTAGCACCTGAGAAGCACGAGTAGCAAACTGTCGCACCGCCAGCACCATCTGGCGCCAAGTTGTATCAGTACCCCGTCGTTGTATTGGCCGGGCCGCTTGCGCGGCCCGGTTTTTTTTTCGTCTGAGCTCAGGCTTTCGAGCCGGATCTTGGTGACCGGGCCGACCACCGCGCCGATCTTCTCGATCTTGGCGATCGCGGCGTCGATGTTCTTTTCCTGGGTCTGGTGCGTCAGCATGATGATGTCGGTGCGCGTCTCGCCCTCGCCCGGCTCCTTCTGCAGCACCGCGTCGATCGAGATGTTCGCGTCAGCCAGGATGCGCGTCAGGTCGGCCATCACGCCCAGCTGGTCCTTCACGTACACGCGCAGGTAGTAGCTGGTGGTGATTTCCGCCATCGGCAGGATCTCCACGTCGGTCATCTGGTTCGGCTGGAACGCCAGGTGCGGCACCCGGTACTCGGGATCGGCCGTGGCCAGGCGGGTGATGTCGACCAGGTCGGCGATCACCGCCGAGGCGGTCGGCTCGGCGCCCGCGCCCTTGCCGTAGTAGAGCGTGGCGCCGACCGCATCGGCCTGCACCAGCACCGCGTTCATCGCGCCTTCGACGTTGGCGATCAGGCGCTTGGCCGGAATCAGGGTCGGGTGCACGCGCAGCTCGATCCCTTCGGTGCCGTTGACCACGGCGCGCTTGGTGATGCCCAGCAGCTTGATGCGGTAGCCGAGCTGCTCGGCGTAGCGGATGTCGACCGCCTGCAGCTTGCTGATGCCTTCCACGTGGGCCTTCTCGAACTGCACCGGAATGCCGAACGCGATGGCCGACATGATGGTGACCTTGTGCGCCGCGTCCACCCCTTCGATGTCGAAGGTCGGATCGGCTTCCGCGTAGCCGAGCTGCTGAGCCTGCTTGAGCACGGTGTCGAAGTCGAGTCCCTTGTCGCGCATCTCGGACAGGATGAAGTTGGTGGTGCCGTTGATGATCCCGGCGATCGATTCGATGCGGTTCGCGGTCAGTCCTTCGCGCAGCGCCTTGATGATCGGGATGCCGCCGGCGACGGCGGCCTCGAATGCCACCATCACGCCCTTGTCCTGGGCCGCGGCGAAAATCTCGTTGCCGTGCGTGGCCAGCAGCGCCTTGTTCGCGGTCACCACGTGCTTGCCGTTGGCGATGGCCTGCATCACCAGCTTCTTGGCGATGCCGTATCCGCCGATGAGCTCGATGACGATGTCGATCTCGGGATTGTTGACAACTTCGAAGGCGTCGCCCACGACCTGGCATTCGCCGCCCGTCAGCGCGCGCGCGCGTTCGACGTCGAGGTCCGCGACCATCGCGATTTCAATCCCGCGTCCCGCGCGGCGGCGGATCTCCTGCTGGTTCCGTTTCAGGACATTGTATGTGCCGGCGCCGACGGTGCCGATGCCTAACAAGCCTACTTTGATGGGTTTCATAAGTCTTCGTTCGTAAAGGCGCGCCACGTAAAAGCGTGCGCGCGCCGGATTATTGGGTCAGCCGTGGCCGTGGCGGCGCCGGTAGCCGTCGAGGAAACGCGCGATGCGTCCGCAGGCATCGGTCAGGTCGTCCGAATTGGGCAGGAACACGAGCCGGAAATGATCCGGCGCGATCCAGTTGAAACCGGTGCCCTGGACGATCAGGACTTTTTCCTCGGACAGCAGCTCGCATGCGAACTGCTGGTCATCCGCGATCGGGTACATCGCGGGATCGAGGCGCGGGAACATGTACAGCGCAGCTTTTGGCTTGACGCAGCTGACACCCGGTATATCGGTCAGTAATTTGTGCGCGAGGTCGCGCTGCTTGAGCAGGCGCCCGCCCGGTCCGACCAGGTCGGCGATGCTCTGGTAGCCGCCCAGCGCGGTCTGGATCGCGAACTGGCCCGGCGCGTTCGCGCACAGGCGCATCGAGGCCAGCATGTTCAGGCCGTCGATGTAATCCCTGGCATGGCGCTTTTCGCCCGACACCACCATCCAGCCGGCCCGGTAGCCGCACGAGCGGTAGTTCTTGGACAGGCCGTTCAGGGTGATGAACAGCACGTCGTCGGCCAGCGAGGCCATCGACACGTGCTGCGCCTGGTCGTACAGGGTCTTGTCGTAAATCTCGTCGGCCAGCACGATCAGCTGGTGCTGGCGCGCCAGTTCGACAATCTCGAGCAGCACCTCGCGCGGATACAGGGCGCCGGTCGGGTTGTTCGGGTTGATGACCACGATCGCCTTGGTGTTGGACGTGATCTTGCGCCGCATGTCCTCGACGTCGGGGTACCAGTCGGCCTGCTCGTCGCACACGTAGTGCACCGGGGTGCCGCCCGACAGGCTCACCGCCGCGGTCCACAGCGGGTAGTCGGGCGCCGGCACCAGCACCTCGTCGCCGGTGTTGAGCAGCCCGTTCATGGCCATCACGATCAGTTCCGAGGCGCCGTTGCCAAGATAGATGTCGTCGATCGTGACGCCCGAGATGTCCTTGCCCTGGGTGTAGTGCATGACCGCCTTGCGCGGCGCGAACATGCCTTTCGAGTCGGTATAGCCGGCCGCGCCGTGCATGTTGCGGATCATGTCCTGCACGATCTCGTCGGGCGGATCGAAGCCGAACACGGCCAGGTTGCCGATGTTGAGCTTGATGATCTTGTGCCCCTCCTCCTCCATCTGGCGGGCTTTCTCCATGGCAGGGCCACGGATCTCGTAGCACACATCATCTAACTTGTTCGATTTCAGGATCGGTCGCAAAATAATTCCCTGTTCATTGGCGCGTCATGTTGCACTGCGAAAAATACCCATTTTGCCGAAAGCGCCCGATTTAATCAACCGTCATGTCCCTCCAACGGCGTCAAAAAGCCCGGAATCGGGCGTCTTTGTCGGCAATCAATGGTGGAAAGTCGCGCTTTCAGGCCGTTTGTGGCATGCTAACGCTCCACGACGGCCCCGGGGGGCCGCATATTACCCGTCTTGAATCACGATGAAGCTTCACGCCAGCACAACCAGACAATACCAGACCGTCACCGGCTACGACGAGCACGGCGTTGAAATCAACGCCGAGCGCTTCGATTTCAGCCTGACGGTCATGCCCGAAATCGCCCCGCGCGCGTGGAACGTGGCGCGCTTCGAGGACCTGACCGAAACGCACTTCGAGCTGATCGGACAGGAAGCGCCCGACGTCGTCATTCTCGGCACCGGGGCGCGCCAGCGCTTCGTGCATCCGCGCCTGGTGGCCAGCCTGTCGGCGCGCCGCATCGGGGTCGAATGCATGGACAGCAAGGCGGCCTGCCGCACCTACAACATCCTGATGGGCGAAGGGCGCAAGGTCACCCTGGCCCTGATCGTCGAGGGCAAGCAGGACGTGCATGAATGAGCTGCACAAGTCGGACAGCCTGGCCTGGGCCCTGCTGACCGCCTTTGCCATCGTCTCGCTGTACCTGCTCGGGGTGCGCACCCTGGTGCCGCCGGACGAGGCGCGCTACGCCGAAATCGCGCGCGAGATGTTCGTCAGCGGCGACTGGATCACCACCCGCCTGAACGGGATCAAGTACTTCGAAAAGCCGCCGCTCCAGGCCTGGATGAGCGCGTTCGCGTTTACCGTGTTCGGCCTGGGCGAATGGCAGGCGCGCCTGTGGACCGGCCTGTGCGGCCTGCTGGGGGTGGCCATCACCGGCTATGCGGGCGCCAGGGTATTCGACCGGCGCATCGGCTTCTATGCGGCGCTGGTGCTCGGCTCGAGCTTTTTCTGGGTCGCCTGCAGCCAGGTCGCTTCGCTCGACATGAGCCTGGCGGCCATGATGGGCCTCACGCTGTGCGCGCTGCTGCTGGCCCAGCACGACGGCGCCAGCGCGGCCGAACGGCGCGGCTGGATGCTCGTCAGCTGGGCCGGCATGGCGCTCGCGGTGCTGTCCAAGGGCCTGGTCGGGGTGCTGCTGCCGGGCGCGGTGCTGGTC
>JBAQKU010000042.1:0-19991 GCA_049301315.1 Telluria sp. | reverse complement strand
GGCGGCGCACAGCGCCACGCTGTTCTCGGCCACGCTCAGCCCCATGGACCACACCATCCACCTGCTCGGCCTGCCCGCCGACGTGGCGCGGCTGGACGTGCCCTCACCCTTCGACCCGGCACAACTGCAGGTGCGCATCACACCGCACATCCCCACCCGCTACCAGGACCGCGCCGAATCGCTCGACGCGGTGGTGGCGGTGATGGCCGAACAGTTCCAGGCCAAGCCGGGCAACTACCTCGCGTTTTTCAGCAGCTTCGACTACCTGCAACAGGTGCTGGCGCGCTTTGCTGCCGTGCACCCGGACATTGCCGCGTGGTCCCAGTCGCGCGGCATGGCCGAGCTGGACCGATCTGCGTTTGTGGCCCGCTTCACCGAGCACAGCCAGGGCATCGGTTTTGCCGTGCTCGGCGGGGCATTTGGTGAAGGCATCGACCTGCCGGGCCAGCGCCTGATCGGGGCCTTCATCGCCACGCTGGGCCTGCCCCAGGTGAACCCGCTGAACGAACAGCTGCGCGCGCGGCTGCAGCTTCAACACGGCCGCGGCTACGACCACGCCTACCTGTTTCCGGGCTTGCAGAAGGTGGTGCAGGCCGCGGGGCGCGTGATCCGCGGACCCGACGACCGCGGCGTGGTGGTGCTGATGGACGACCGCTTTGGTCGGCCCGAGGTGCGCGGCCTACTGCCACCCTGGTGGCGGATCGAGCGCGGCTGAGCGCACCCGCCGTTCTCGCACGGCGGTATCAGGTTCCGGCACCGAACAGCCGGCTGGCCAGGATGTCGGCCGGCATGAGCGTGGTGAGGTCGTCGCGGCTGAGTTCCCGGTCCCGGTCGACGAACAGGCGGCTGGCCTGGCGCAGGCGCGCGCGGTCGAGCGCGTTGCGCACGCTGCGCGCGTTGGCAAAGTGGGGCAGGGGAATGCGGCGCTGCAGGTAGCTCTCGAACGCTTCGCGCGCGCCCTCGCCGAAGCGGTAGTTCATGGTGCCGAGCATGCGGTCGGCGATGTCGAGCAGCTCGCCCTGGCCGTAGTCGGGAAAGTCGAGGTGGTGCGCCACGCGCGACGACAGGCCGGGGTTGGACTTGAAGAAGGTGTCCATGCGGTCCTTGTAGCCCGCCAGGATCACCACCAGGTCGTCGCGCTGGTTCTCCATCACCTGCAGCAGGATCTCGATCGCTTCCTGTCCGTAGTCGCGCTCGTTTTCGGGGCGGTAGAGGTAGTAGGCTTCGTCGATGAAAAGCACGCCGCCCATGGCCTTCTTGAGCACCTCCTTGGTCTTGGGCGCGGTGTGGCCGATGTACTGGCCCACCAGGTCGTCGCGCGTGACGCTCACCAGGTGTCCCTTGCGCACATAGCCCAGGCGGTGCAGCACCGAGGCCATGCGCAGAGCGACGGTGGTCTTCCCGGTGCCCGGATTGCCCGAGAAGCACATGTGCAGGCTGGGCGCGCCGGCCGCGAAGCCGCGCTCGGCGCGCAGCTTGTCGACCAGCAGCAGGGCTGCGATATCGCGGATGCGGCGCTTGACCGGGGCCAGCCCGATCAGCTCCGCGTCGAGCTGGGCCAGCAGTTCGGTGATGCCGGAACTGGCCAGTGCCTGCGCGAGCGGGTTGTGCGCGGTGCTGCCGATTGGGTTGGGCGAGGTCATGATGGCGGCGTTTTCCGTTGGTTGGGACCAATCAGTAGCGCGCGCCTTCGGGCTGCGCCTGCACCGCATAGCTCTCGATGGTGTAGCGGATCGAGCGCCCGGCCTGCTCGTGGCGCACCAGGCGGAACCCCGGTTCGACCTTGGGACGGTTGACGATGAAGGCCACCACCAGCGATTCGACGCCCTGGGTCGAATCGAAGGCCGTCAGTCGGACGTAGTGATTGGGGAAGGTGGCGCGGCAGCGCGTGAGCTCTTGCATGATGCCGGCCGGGTCGCGCAGGTCGAACATGGGCGCGCCGTACATTTCCCAGTAGGTGTTGCGCGGGTGCGGGTCGTCGGTGTACTCGACGCCCAGCGCCCAGCCCCTGGACAGGCAGTAGTCGATCTGTTTCGTGATCTGCTCGTCGGTCAGGTCGGGCAGGAAGGAGAAGGTGCCTTGTGTGATGCGCATGATGGTCCTCGTATGCTGTGGTTGAAGTGCCGGTCAGGAAACGCTGGCGGTCGGCGCAAAGTCGGACGTGTCGGTCGACGTGTAGTTGAACGTGATGTCGCCCCAGGTGTCGAGTGCGGCCTTGAGCGGCGAGCACCAGGCGGCCGCGTCGCGCAGGATCTGCGGACCTTCGTTTTTGATGTCGCGTCCCTCGTTGCGTGCCAACACCATCGCTTCCAGCGCAACCCGGTTGGCGACCGCGCCGGCCTGGATGCCCTGCGGATGGCCGATGGTGCCGCCGCCGAACTGGAGCACCACGTCGTCGCCGAACAGGTCGAGCAGCTGGTGCATCTGGCCGGCGTGGATGCCGCCCGAGGCGACCGGCATCACCTTGCGCAGCGCGCCCCAGTCCTGGTCGAAGAAGATCCCGCGTTCCAGGTCGGTCCTGGTAACGGCGTCGCGGCACACGTTGTAGAAGCCCTGCACCGTCATCGGATCGCCTTCGAGCTTGCCGACCGCGGTGCCGGCGTGCAGGTGGTCGACCCCGCACATGCGCAGCCACTTGGCAATCACGCGGAACGACACGCCGTGGTTCTTCTGGCGGGTATAGGTGCCGTGGCCGGCGCGGTGCATGTGCAGGATCATGTCGTTCTGGCGGCACCAGTACGACATCGACTGGATCGCGGTCCAGCCGACCACCAGGTCGACCATCACCACCACCGAGCCGAGTTCCTTGGCCAGTTCGGCGCGCCTGTACATCTCTTCCATGGTGCCGGCGGTGATGTTCAGGTAGTGGCCCTTGACCTCGCCGGTGGCGGCGGTGGCGCGGTTGACCGCCTCCATCACGAACAGGAAGCGGTCGCGCCAGTGCATGAAGGCCTGCGAGTTGATGTTCTCGTCATCCTTCATGAAGTCCAGGCCGCCCTTGAGGCCCTCGTACACCACGCGCCCGTAGTTGCGCCCCGACAGGCCCAGCTTGGGCTTGGTGGTCGCGCCCAGCAGGGGACGGCCGAACTTGTCGAGCCGCTCGCGTTCGACGATGATGCCGGTCGGCGGGCCGGGGAAGGTCTTGATGTACGCGACCGGAAAGCGCATGTCTTCCAGGCGCGCCGCCTTGAGCGGCTTGAAGCTGAACACGTTGCCGATAATGGAGGCGGTCACGTTGGCGATCGAGCCTTCCTCGAACAGCGAGAGGTCGTAGGCGACCCAGCAGAAGTACTGGCCGGGGTTGTTCGGCACCGGCTCGACCCGGTAGGCCTTGGCGCGGTACCGGTCGCAGGCGGTCAGGCGGTCGGTCCATACCACGGTCCAGGTCGCGGTCGACGATTCGCCGGCGACGGCGGCCGCGGCCTCGATCGCATCAACCCCGTCCTGCGGCGTGATGCGAAACACGGCCAGGATATCGCTGTCCTTCGGAACGTAGTCGCCGTCCCAATAACCCATCTGGGCATACTTCAGCACCCCGGCTGAATAGCGCTTCTTGGCATCCGTGATTTGTACCGCGTCGTTGCTTCCCATCGTGCTCTCCTTCGGTTGGGCCGACGCCCAGGCGGCCGTCGATGGACTGAACTATATAAAACGACTACTATCAGGTCTAATCAATAAAATTATGTTTGGCATCAGTTTTACCTTATAGGAGTGCTTTCCATGCGTCGCTACACCCTGCGCCAGCTCGATACCTTCCTGGAAGTCGCGCGCGCCTTGTCGATCTCGCGCGCGGCCGAGACGCTGCATGTGACCCAGCCGGCGGTATCGATGCAGATGCGCCAGCTCGAGGAGGCGGTGGGCGTGCCGCTGTATGAACAGATCGGGCGCAAGCTGCGCCTGACCGATGCCGGGCGCGACGTGCAGGAATACGCGCAGGGCGCCGTGGCCCAGCTGCGCCAGCTTGACGATGCGATGGCGAACCGGGTCGGCATCAAGAAGGGCAGGGTGGAAATGGCGATCGTCAGCACCGCCAAGTACTTCGTGCCGATGCTGCTGGTGCAGTTCCGCCGGCGCTTTCCCGGGATCGAGGTGGCGCTCCAGATTCACAACAAGGAAAGCATCATGAACCTGCTGGCGCACAATGAGATCGACCTGGTCATCATGGGACACGCGCCGGACAGCATCAACTGCGAAGCGAACGCATTCGCCAGCAACCCGATGGGGGTGATCAGCGCGCCGGAGCATCCCCTGTCGCGCCGCCGCGCGGCCCCGATGTCGATCCTCGCGGACTACGAATTCGTGGTGCGCGAGAAGGGCAGCGGCACGCGCGAGACCATGCAACGGGTGTTCGCCGAACACGCCATAGCGCCGCCCATCGTGATGGAAATGCCCAGCAACGAGACCATCAAGCAGGCCGTCATGGCCGGCATGGGGCTCGGCTTCTTGTCCTTGCGCACCGTCCGCCACGAACTTGCGACCGGTCACCTGGTGCTGCTCGACATCGCCGGCTTGCCCGTGATACGCCAGTGGCATGTCACGCACCTGACGGCGAAACGGCTGTCGCCGGCCGCCGTGGTGCTCAAGCAATTCCTGATCGAGGAAGCCGGTCCGCTGGTCAACCTGTGGGCTTGAGCGCGCGGCCGCGGCATGGCCCGCGGGTGCTGAACCATTCGCCCGAAGTCATTGTCGAACATCGCACAACTGTGCCACGCGATGGGCGCCATGGCAGGCTGTGCCAACCTTTGGGAGATTGCTATGAACAGCGTTAAAACGAGTTGTAAAGCCGCCTTGCTTGCGACGTGTTCGGCGATGGCGTTAGGGGCGGTATCGACGGAAGCGGCGGCGCAGGCGAGCACGACCACGACCACGCCGGCAACCACCACCACCCAGCGCACCACCACGACGGTTGTGAAACGGCCATTCGTGATGGTGCTGATGCCGGCCGACGTCTTCGCCAAGGAAACGTCAACCAAGCAGGGATGCTGGGCCAAGATCTACGACGGTGAAAACTACAGCGGCGACAGCCTGACCCTGAGCGGCCCGGTGGCACTGGCCGACATGTCCGGCCCGTTCGGCCTGAACTGGGACGACAAGGTCAACAGCATTGAGCTTGGCTCGAAGGCGACCATGACGGTGTACGACAACGTGGCCTACAAGGACCAGGTGGCGCAGTTCAAGCCCGGACAAAAAGTCCCGGACATCAGCAAGCAGCTCGGATTCTTCGACGAATTCGCCTCGATCAAGCTGGAGTGTGCGAAGAAGTAAGCGCGCCGCTTCGCCTTGGCCCTGCGCCCCGTGCGCAGGGCCGCTTCGGATAAGCACGCAGCCTGCGCCGCTCTTTTCGCACCGGACGAGCAAAGGTGGCCTGGCGCCTGCGATCAGTTGCGCCTATCAGTTGCGCCTTTAACTCAAGGGGAGTACCCATCGGCTGGCCTGATCAAGTATGATATCGCTACCAAGGCAGCCGGTAATGACGATGACACAAACAGCGACAGGGAAGGGCCGCGCCAGCGGCCGTATTACACTGACCGAAGTGGCGGCGCGCGCCGGCGTTGCGGTGATGACGGCCTCGCGCGCCATCAGCCAGCCCGAGATGGTGTCGGCGGCCCTGCGCAGCCGTGTCGAACAAGCCGTGTCCGAGCTCGGATATGTGCCGAACCGCGCCGCGCGCGCACTCGCTTCGGCGCACTCGAACGTGATCGTGGTGCTGGTGCCGTCCTTGTCGAATGCGGTGTTTACGGCGGTGCTGGCCGGCATCCAGGATGCGCTCGATGCCGACAATTATCAGATTTTGATTGGCAATACGCGCTACTCCGATGCCGAAGAAGAAAAGCTGCTCGGCATTTACCTGCAGTCGCATCCGGACGGCATCTTGCTGTCGGGCCTGACGCACAGCAAGCGCGTGCAGCAGATGCTCGAAGCGTCGCGCGTGCCGATCGTCTCGATGATGGACTTGTCGGGCGACCCGGCGCAGTTGTCGGTCGGTTTCTCGCAGCAGCAAGCCGGCTACACGATGACGCGTTACCTGATCGACAAGGGGCGGACCCGGATCGGCTTCATCGGCGCCCAGCTCGACGAACGCACCATGAAACGCGCGGACGGCTACCGCAAGGCGATGCGCGAAGCGCACTTGGTCGATCCGCGCCTTGAAATCATGGTGGCCGATCCGTCGACCATCGCCCTCGGCGCGGAGTTGCTGGGCCGGATGCTGGCCGCCGTGCCCGATTGCGACGCCATTTTCTGCTGCAACGACGACCTGGCGCATGGCGCCATCTACCAGTGCCAGCGGCGCGGCATCGCCGTGCCGGAGCGGCTTGCGATCTGCGGCTTCAATGACCTGCCGGCCTCGGCATGGATGAATCCGTCGGTGACGACCATCGGTACACCGCGCTATCGGGTCGGGTTCGAAGCGGCCTCGCTTCTGCGTACCGTTATCAAAGGCGGCACGCCCAGTGCTTCCCAGATCGACCTGGGCTTCACCCTGATGGCGCGCGAAAGCGCTTAGATCGCCGCGCAGGGGCGCCATCTGCGCCGCGCCGCACAATGCGCCGTCGCGCTGGCGATGCGGCTTTTTCCTCCTGTCATTTTCCCAATGTAAAACCTCAATTCAGTCAAGCTCCACTGGCTGGCTTCGCGGCTGCACGTCGCCAATTTTCCCGCAGTGCAGCATCAATTTTTCTTTACAAATAAAGCGAACCCGGTAGACTTCGCTCGCAATGGTAGCGTTATCAAAACAAGCCAACATACGATACGAACAATCGAAAAGACAATGTCAAAAAGCATGGGCAACTTAATCAAACAGGCGATCGCGCCCACTCGCTGGGTCGTGATGGGGGTGAGCGGCTGCGGCAAGAGCGAGATCGGGAGCGCGCTGGCGGCGCGGCTGGGAATTGCCTACGCCGAAGGCGACGACTACCACCCGAGCACCAATGTGGAAAAAATGAAGGCCGGCATTGCCCTGACCGATGCCGACCGCAGCGACTGGCTGCTGACCTTGCAGCAACAGATCCAGGCCGCGGCCGAGGCCGGTACCAGCCTGGTCTTGTCGTGCTCGTCGCTCAAGCGGCGTTACCGCGACCTGCTGCGCGCCGCCGACCCGGCGCTCGTGTTCATCCACCTCGACGGGCCGCGCGAGCTGATCGCGGCGCGCATGCGCGCCCGGCCCAACCATTACATGCCGATGTCCCTGCTCGAGAGCCAGTTTGCGGCGCTCGAAGCGCTGGCGCCCGACGAACGTGGCCTGCGCATCGACATCACGCGCACGCCCGGACAGATCAGCGACGACATCGCCCGCTGCTTCGGCCTGGCATGACGCAGCCATCCCCCTTAAAAATTATTCGGAGACAATCATGAAGCACCTCGTGCTGCGCCTCGAGCGCACTGTCGAATACATGATGGCGCTTGCGCTCACCATCATGGTCGTGCTGGTATTTGGCAACGTCCTGCTGCGCTACGCCTTCAATTCCGGACTTGCCGCGGCCGAGGAAGTGGCGCGCCTGATGTTCGTCTGGCTCATTTTCCTGGGCGCGATCCTGGCGCTGCGCCACCATGCCCACCTCGGCGTCACCATGGTCCAGGCCATGCTGCCGCGCCTGGCGCGCCGCGTCTGCGCCGTGATCAGCCACCTGCTGATGCTGTACGGCCTGTGGCTGTTTGCTGCGGGCAGCTGGTCCCAGACCGTGATCGGGATGGACACGTATTCGACCGTGTTGCGCTATCCGACCGCATTCATGGCCGCCTCCGGGCTGGTGTGCGCGGCCTCGATGATCGTCATCGTCGGCGTCAACCTGTGGCGCATCGTCACAGGCAATCCGGACGCCATGGTCCCGGGCGAGCCCGGCGGCGGGCAGGCGCAGCTGCAAGGGAGCGGCGAATGACGCTCGCCATTTTCCTCGGTTCGCTGGTACTGCTGATGGTGCTCGGCATGCCGATCGCGTTCGCACTGATGCTCACCGGCGTGGCCCTGATGGTCCACCTCGACTTTTTCGACGCCCAGCTGGTCGCGCAGAACCTGCTGTCGGGCGCCGACAACTTTCCGCTGATGGCAGTCCCGTTCTTCATCCTGGCCGGCGAACTGATGAACGCCGGCGGGATCTCCAAGCGCATCATCACGCTGGCGGTCAGCTTTGTCGGCCACATCAATGGCGGCCTCGGTTATGTCGCGATCGCGGCGGCGGTGCTGCTGGCCAGCCTGTCCGGCTCGGCCATCGCCGACACCGCCGCGCTGGCGACCCTGCTCATTCCGATGATGCGCGACCACGGCTATCCGGTGCCGCGCTCGGCCGGCCTGATCGCGTCGGGCGGCATCATCGCACCGATCATTCCGCCCTCGATGCCCTTCATTATCTATGGCGTCACCACCAACACCTCGATCAGCAACCTGTTCCTGGCCGGCATCGTGCCGGGGGTGCTGATGGGCGTGGCACTGCTTGTGGTGTGGACAATTCTGGCGCGCAATATGGTCGTCACGCCGCAGCCGAAAGCGACATGGAGCGAGCGCCGCGCCGCCATCGGCGACGGCGTGTGGGCACTGATGCTGCCAGTAATTATCCTGGGCGGCTTGCGCGGTGGCATCTTCACCCCCACCGAAGCGGCCGTGGTGGCCGCCGTCTACTCGCTGTTCGTGAGCCTGTTCATCTACCGTGAAGTCAAGCTGCCCGAGCTGGTCAAGGTGCTGGTCGACGCATCGCGTACCACCAGCACGGTGATGTTCCTGTGCGCCGGCGCCCTGGTGTCGTCGTACATGGTCACCCTGGCCGACCTGCCGAGCCAGGTCATCGGCCTGCTGGCGCCGCTGATGGACAACCCGCGCGTGCTGATGGGGGCGGTGATGCTGCTGTTGCTGGCGGTCGGCACCGTGATGGACCTGACCCCGACCATCCTGGTGATGGGGCCGGTGCTGATGCCGCTGGCAGTCAAGGCCGGCATCGACCCGACGTATTTTGGCGTGATGTTCGTGCTGGTCGGCACGCTCGGCCTGATCCATCCGCCCGTGTGCACCGTGCTCAACGTGGTGTGCGGCGTGGCCAAGATTTCCCTGGAAAGCGCGACCAAGGGCATCTGGCCGTTCCTGCTGACGTACCTGCTGTTGACTGTCCTCTTTATCGTATTCCCCGGGATCATCACCATTCCGATGACCTGGTTCCACTAACAAACCGGAGACAACATGAAAAACATCATCAAATCGCTGTTCGCCATTACCGCCTTGGCCGGCATCGCGGCCAGCAGCATCGCTGCCGACTTCCAGCCGCGCATCATTCGCTTCGGCTATGGCCTGGCCGAAGACAGCAACCAGGGCAGGGCCACCAAATTCCTGGCCGACGACCTGCACAAGCGCACCGGCGGCAAGTTCAAGCTCAAGGGCTTTGGCAACGCCAGCCTGGGCGCCGACACCCAGATGCAGAACGCCCTGATTGGCGGCGCGCAGGAAATGACGGTGGTGTCGACCGCGACCCTGGTCGGCATCGTCAGCGATTTCGGCGTGTACGATCTGCCCTTCGTGTTCGGCAACGAGCGCGAAGCCGACGCCATCCTCGACGGCCCGTTCGGACAGACGTTGAGCGCCAAGCTGCAGGAAAAAGGGCTGGTCGGGCTGGTGTATTGGGAAAATGGCTTCCGTAACCTGACCAACTCCAAGCGTCCCGTGACGAAGATGGAGGACATGCAGGGAATCAAGCTGCGCGTCATGCAAAACCCGGTCTACATCGACATGTTCAAAAGCTTCGGCGCGAATGCGGTGCCGCTGGCCTTCTCGGAACTGTTTACCGCGCTCGAAACCGGCACCGTCGACGGACAGGAAAATCCGGTCAACACCATCCAGTCGAGCAAATTCTACGAAGTGCAGAAATACCTGTCGCTGACGAAGCACGTGTATAGCCCGTGGATCGTGCTGGCCAGCAAAAAATGGTGGGACAAGCTGTCGGCCGGCGAGAAAAAGGCAGTGCAGGAATCGGCCAATGCCGCGCGCGACTTCGAGCGCAAGGACAGCCGTGAAAGCGCCGGCAAGGCACTCGAGTTCCTGAAAGCGAAAGGCATGCAGGTAAACGTCGTCAGCGACCACGAACTGGGGCGCATGCGCGAGACCAGCCGCAGCGCGATGCAGAAATTCGCCAGCGACGGCCATGTGCAACTGATCAAGGACCTGCAGTCGAACCTGGAGAAATTGCGCAAGTAATCGCGCAGGACGGCCGGCGCCCTGGCCCGGCCGTCCAGATGCAGCACCCCAAGCGGCGCACACAGCCGCTCTTCCCCCACTGTTTTTCCCGAAAGAGACAAATGAAAAAAGCAATAATCGCGCTGGCCGTACTGGCTCAGTGCAGCGCCGCCGCGTTCGCGCAAAGTGCCGTCACGATGTATGGCGTGGTTGACCTGGGCGTTTCGGTCGACCGCGGCGGCGTGAGCGGAACCTCGACCCGCCTCACGAGCGGCATGGCGACCCAGAGCCGCTGGGGTTTTCGCGGAACTGAAGAGTTCGGTGGCGGCCTGAACGCGCTGTTCGTCATCGAAGGCGGCTTCAGCGCCGACAAGGGCAGCTCGACCCAGAACAACACCTTGTTCGGGCGCACCACGATTGTTGGCCTGCATGGCGGTTTCGGTACCGTCACGCTCGGCTTGCAGGACACACCGTATTTCACCACGCTCAACGTGGTGGTCGACCCGATGCGTAACGGCGTTGGCCGTTCGAACAACCTGATGGCGCATTCCGGCTACCGTGCCCGCAATTCGGTGCTGTACCGCAGCAACGACCTGAGCGGTTTCAGCGGCGACCTCATGTACTCGGCCGGCGAAGTGGCGGGCGACAACAGCGCCGGGCGCGCCCTGGGCGGCTCGTTCGGCTACAGCCGCGCAGCGCTGAACGTGCGCCTGGCCCACCATCATCGCAACAACGATACCGCGCTCTTGAAAAACACCGAGGACGCGAAAAACACTTTGCTGGGCGCGAACTATAATGTCGGTCCGGCCAAGGCGTATTTCGGCTATTCCATCGACAAGGGCCCGGGCAGCGCCGCGCTGAACAACCCGGCCGCCTCGTTCGGCGGCGCCGCGCCGGTTGCCTCGACCGACAGCACCGACCTGCTGCTCGGTGTGTCGGTCCCGCTGGGCGTGAGCACCGTGGTCGGCACCTATGTGCGCAAGAACGACAAGACCGCCTTCAACCAGGACGCGCAGCAAATGTCGCTGGCCTATATGTATGCGTTCTCCAAGCGCACCGATATCTACACCTCGGTGGCGGCGATTCGCAACAAGAACGGCGCGGCCTACACCGAAGGCAACAGCGAGGAGGTGGGGACCGGCGACAAGCAATTTACCGTCGGCCTGCGTCACCGTTTCTGACCTGTCCCGTGGGCGGCGCGCACGCGCTGGCCTGCGCCGCCCGCGGCGCTGCCATCGCGCCCGTCACTGGGTCGGCAGCGTGTGGATGATGTTCTTGAAATTTTCCCATTCGGTGGCGCCCCAGATTTCGCAGTGGGCGCGCCCGAAGCTGCGTATCAGGGCCGACACCTTGAGCGCCATGTCGATATCCTGCGCCTGGAAGATGTCGAGGTAGTCGAACGGTCCGAGCAAGGCATAGCTGTGCAGCCACTTGACATCCGGGCACTCCTGCTCGATGTGGCTGACCGCGCGTTTTTCGAAGTCTTCCATGGCAGCCGGGGTGCGCAATATCTCCGGCACGACACGGGTGAGCATGACAAACGTTTGCATGACGTTTCCTTTCAGGCGGGCTGGGCGCCCGCTCAAAGAGTGAAAAATTGCTGGCATGCGCTAAAGGCACGCCGCACGATCGTTCACGCTAGCAGCGTCGCCAATGGCGCGTTTGTGCGTTCGCAAAGCCGCAGGGCGCCGGCCGTCCTGCAGGCCATGATGCATTTGTGCCGCACTTTTGTTACCGATCAAGCCTGGCGCTTGCGCCGCCTCCTAACCTGAAAGACTTGGCAGGCGTAGCGATGGAGGACTTCATGCCCGAAGTGTTTACCGAAGCGATCGCGGAACATGTCTGGAACACGCGCTACCGTTCGCTGGAAGCGGCGGGCGGCGACGCCACCGTGCGCGACAGCTGGTCGCGCATCGCGCTGGCGCTGTCCGCGCCCGAGGAGCGTCACCGCGACCTGTGGACCGAACGCTTCGAAGACGCGCTCGCGCATTTCCGATTCCTTCCGGGCGGGCGCATCTGGGCCGGCGCCGGCAGCGCGCGGCGCGTTACCCTGTTCAATTGTTTTGTCATGGGCCATGTGCACGATGCGCTCGATGCGATCTTTTCCGCGTTGGGCGAAGCGATGGTGACACTGCAGGCGGGCGGCGGCGTCGGCTGCGATTTTTCCACCCTGCGTCCGGCCGGCTCGCGCGCCGAGCAAAGCGGCAACGTCGCGTCCGGGCCGGTGTCGTTCATGCAGGTGTGGGACCACGCCTGCGCGGTCGTGATGGCAGGGCGCGCGCGCCACGGCGCGATGATGGCCACGCTGCGCTGCGACCACCCGGACATTCGCCGCTTCATCGACGCCAAGCGCGAACCGGGCGCCTTGCGCCAGTTTAACCTGTCGGTGCTGGTCAGCGATGCATTCATGCAGGCGGTCGAGGAAGACCGCCCCTGGCCGCTGGTGTTTCCCTTGGCCGGGCACCAGCCGGCGCAGGGCGCCGAATTGTGCACGCGGATCTGGTCGGGCAGTGGCGTGCCGGAGCCCTGCGTGGTGCACGACACCGTGCCGGCGCGCGAGCTGTGGGAGCGCATCGTGCGCTCGGCATTCGAGCACGGCGAGCCGGGCGTGATTTTCATCGACCACGTGGAAAGCGCCAACAACCTGTGGTATGCCGAACGCCTGAGCGCGGTCAATCCCTGCGGCGAGGTGCCGCTGCCGCCGCACGGGGCCTGCAACCTCGGCTCGATCAACCTGACCCAGTTCATTCAGGACCCGTTCGGCGCCCACCCCAGGCTCGACCTGCCGGGACTGGCTGCGGTGGCGGAGGTGGCCACCCGCATGCTCGACAATGTATATGAAGTCTCGCACTTCCCGCTCAAGGCGCAGGCGCGCGCGGCGCACGCCTCGCGCCGCCTCGGGCTGGGAGTGACCGGCCTGGCCGACGCCTTTGCCATGCTGGGAATACGCTACGGCAGCAGCGCTTCGCTGCGCGTGGCCGACACCATCATGCGCACCGTGTCGCACGCGGCCTGCCGCGCCTCGGTCGCGCTGGCACAGGAACGCGGCGCCTTCCCCGACTTCCGCTCGCCGCAATACCTGGCCGGCCAGTTCATCCTGACCTTGCCGCGCGAGCTGCGCGACGCGATCGCGCTGCACGGCATCCGCAACAGCCACCTGACCGCGATCGCGCCGGCCGGATCGATCAGCCTGCTGGCCAACAATGTCTCGAGCGGCGTCGAGCCGATCTACGCCTATCGTGCCGAGCGCAGCGTGAGGACGGCCGATGGCAAGCGGATCAGCATGACGGCGCACGATTACGCATGGAAGCTGTTCCGGCAGTTGCACGGCGAGGCCGCGCCCTTGCCCGACTGTTTTGCCGAAGCGCGCGAGATCGATCCGCACGACCAGTTGCTGGTGCAGGCGCGGCTGCAGGCGCATGTGGACCAGGCCATCTCCAAGACCATCAACATCCCCGAAGGCGCCGACTTCCTGCGCTACCGAAAGTTATTTGCGCAGGCATGGGAGCTTGGCCTGAAGGGGTGCACAGTGTTTCCTTCCGGGCATGCCAGGGGCGCCGTGCTTACCCGCAGCAACACCGTCGCCAAGCTCGCCGCTTCATAGCCGCGGCGGCGGCAGGGGGGCGCATGCCGATCCAGAACGCAGAGGTGGCCCAGGTCTTCAACGAGATCGCCGACCTGCTCGAGATCAAGGGCGACAACCCGTTCCGGATTCGCGCCTACCGGGAAGCGGCGCGCACCCTCGCTGGCCTGCCGCAAAGCGTGCAGGGCATGCTAGAAGAAAACGTCGACCTCGCGCAGCTGCACGGCATCGGAGCCGACCTGTCGGCCAAGATCGGCGAAATCGTCGCAAGCGGCAGCTGCGAACTGCTCGAACAGCTGCGCACCGAAATGCCGCCGCTGCTGCCCAAGCTGCTGAGCGTGCCCGGGCTGGGCCCGCGGCGCGTCAAGACCTTGTTCGAGGTGTGCCAGGTCGAGACGCCCGAACAGCTGCTGCAGGCCGCGCTCGACGGGCGGGTCCAGGCCATTCGCGGCTTCGGCCCCAAACTGGAGCAAGGCATCATCGAGGCCTTGCAGGCGCAGCGATCGAAGGAGCGGCGCTTCCGGATTTGCGACGCCCTGCAGATGATAGCGCCGCTGCTGCGCCTGCTGCGTGAGGGCGGCGCCGCCAGCGAACTCGAGGTGGCCGGCAGCGCGCGCCGCGCGCGCGAGACGGTCGGCGACCTCGACATCCTGGCCTGCTCGGCCCGGCCTTCGGTACTGGTGCGGCAGTTCCTCGGCTACGAGGGCGTGGCGCAGGTGAGCGCCAAGGGACGCACCCGCGCCAGCGTGCTGCTGCGCCAGGGCATGCAGGTCGACCTGCGCGTGGTGCCGCAGGCCAGTTTCGGATCGGCACTGCACTATTTCACCGGCTCCAGATCGCACAATATTGCGCTGCGCGCGATCGCGCGCGAGCGCGGACTCAAATTGAACGAGTACGGGCTCCATGAGGGCAAGCGCCGCATCGCAGGGGCCAGCGAGGCATCGGTGTTCGAGGCCCTCGGCATGGCCTTCATTGCGCCCGAACTGCGTGAAAACCGCGGTGAGATCGCCGCTGCCCAGGCCGGCACCCTGCCGCGCCTGGTCACCCTCGGCGACCTGAAGGGCGACCTGCACGCCCACACCTCGGCCAGCGACGGGCGCAGCAGCTTGCGCGAGATGGCGCACGCAGCCCGCCAGGCCGGACTGGAATACCTGGCGATCACCGACCATTCGCGCGCGCTGGCCATGGCGCACGGGCTCGACGCCGATGCGCTGGCGCGCCAGATCGACGCGATCGACGCCCTCAACGCGCAGCTGGGGGCCGAACATGCCGGCATCACGCTGCTCAAGGGCGTGGAGGTCGATATCCTCGAAGACGGCAGCCTCGACCTGCCGCGCAGCGTGCTCGCGCGCCTTGATGTCGTGGTTGCCGCGGTGCACAGCCGCTTCGGGCTGGACCGGGAACGCCAGACCATCAGGATGATGCGGGCAATCGATCACCCCTGCTGCAGCGTGCTGGCACACCCGAGCGGGCGCCTGCTGCTCGAACGCGAGGCGTATGCGGTCGACATGGAGCGCCTGATCCGCCATGCGGGTCAGCGCGGCTGCTGCATGGAACTCAATTCGCAGCCGAGCCGGCTGGACCTCGATGGCGTCCACTGCATGATGGCGCGCGATGAGGGTGTGCTCATCAGCATCGATTCCGATGCGCACAGCGTGTTCGACTTCGCCAACCTGCGTTTCGGGATCGGCCAGGCCAGGCGCGGCTGGCTGCAGGCCGGTAATGTGCTCAACACCCGGCCGCTGGCCGCGCTGCGCGATATCCTGCGCCGCGCGCAGCGCTAGCGCAAAAAGCGCGCCGCATTCTTCCATGCCGGGCCAGCCGCGCCCCACTGTCTTGCGCTCGATTGAGACAGATCAGTACGGCGAAAACCGGGCTTTCCGCTAGGGTGTGCGCGTGGACGACGCCGGCACGATGGCATACGATTAGGTAAGGGGGGAGAGGCCATGTCGTACAAAACCATACTGGTGCACGTAGACCAATCGATCCATGCGGCGACCCGTATCCGGGTGGCCGCGCAGATCGCACTGGCCGACAACGGCCACCTGGTTGGAACCGCCTTCACGGGCCTGTCGCCGTTCGTGTTCTCGGTCAGCGGGCTCGATCCCACCGTGCCGCCCTTGCTGCTGCAGTTCGACCTGCTGCGCCAGGAGGGCAACCGCGCGCTCGATGCGTTCGAGTCGCAAGTGCGCGCCCTGGGCGTGGCCTCGTTCGAGCGGCGCCTGATCGAGGATGAACCGGGTGCCGGGCTAAGCGTGCAGGCGCGCTACTGCGACCTGGTCGTGCTGGGCCAGAGCGACGCGAATGAAACGCCGCCGCGCCAGCGCGCCGATTTCCCCGAATACGTATTGCTCAACTGTGCGCGGCCGGTGCTGGTCGTGCCGGTGGCGCCAGTGGCCGAGCAGGTCGGCAAGAACGTGACCGTGGCATGGGACGCCAGCATGGAGGCCACGCGCGCCCTCACCAGCGCGGTTCCCCTGCTGCGCCGTGCCGAGCACGTCGACGTGGTGGTGTTCAACCCCGACACCGAGGGCGACCTGCATGGCGAACAGCCGGGTGCCGATATCGGGCTCTACCTTGCGCGGCACGGGGTCCATATCGAGGTGCACCACCAGAAAAGCGCGGCCGATGTCGGCAAGGCCCTGCTGTCGCTGGCGATCGATTCCGGCTCGGACCTGATCGTCATGGGCGCTTATGGCCACTCGCGTTTTCGCGAAATCCTGCTGGGCGGAGCGACGCGCAGCGTGCTCGCGTCGATGCATATTCCGGTCTGGATGTCGCACTGAGCGCCGCAGCGCCACCCGAACAGGCCGGCGCCCTGCGCGCTGAAGCGAAGGCTTGTCAAGCGTCGGCGTAATTGAGCCATGCGCGCGTGCCGCCGCCGGCATAGCGGCCCGCTCCCAGGTCGTCGTGCGGGATGGCCGGGCGCTTGGCCGACATCAGGTCGGCCAGCAGCTGGGCCGAGCCGCACGACATGGTCCAGCCGAGCGTGCCGTGGCCGGTGTTAAGGAACAGGTTGCGCAGGCTGGTGCGCCCGACCACCGGGGTGCCGTCGGGCGTCATCGGGCGCAACCCGGTCCAGAACGAGGCCTCGGCCACGTTGCCGGCGCCGGGGAACAGGTCGCCCACGACCATTTCCAGGGTGGCGCGGCGGCGCGGATTGAGGCGCAGATCGAAGCCGGAGATTTCCGCCATGCCGCCGACCCGGATGCGGTCGTCGAAACGGGTGACCGCGATCTTGTAGGTTTCGTCGAGGATGGTCGAGACCGGGGCGGCTTGGGCGTTGATGATGGGCACGGTAATCGAATAACCCTTGAGCGGGTAGACCGGAATGTCGACAATCGACTTGAGCAGCGTCGTCGAGTACGCGCCCAGCGCCACCACGTAGGCATCGGCCTGCATCAGCTCGCCGCCGCAGTGCACGCCGCTGATGGCGTTGCCGGCCACGGCGAGCCGGTCAATGGCGACGTTGTAGCGAAATTTCACGCCGAGCGCTTCGGCCATGGCCGCAAGGCGCGTGGTGAACAAGGCGCAGTCGCCGGTTTCGTCGTTCGGCAGGCGCAGTGCGCCGACCAGTTTTTCCTTCACGGCGGCAAGCGCAGGTTCGGCCTCGCCGAGTTGTTCGCGCGTGAGCAACTGGTAGGGAACGCCAGAATCCTGCAGCACCTTGATGTCCTTTTCGGCGCTGGCAAACTGCTTTTCCGTACGGAACAGCTGCATGGTGCCGCGCTGCCGGCTTTCGTAGCTGATGCCGGCTTGCTCGCGCAGGCTCTTGAAGCAGTCGCGGCTGTACTCGGCCAGGCGCACCATGCGTTCCTTGTTGACGGCGTAGCGCGTGGCGGTGCAGTTGCGCAACATCTGCCACATCCATTGCAGCTGAAACTGGGTGCCGTCCGGGGCGATCGACAGCGGTGAATGGCGCTGCAGCATCCAGATCATGGCCTTCAGCGGAATGCCGGGTGCGGCCCACGGCGAGGCGTAGCCGGGCGAGATCTGCCCGGCGTTGGCGAAGCTCGTTTCAAGCGCAGGGCCGGGCTGACGGTCGATCACGGTCACCTCATGGCCGGCCTTGGCCAGATAGTAGGCGCTGGTGACGCCGATGACACCGCTGCCGAGGATGAGAACGCGCATGAATAGCTCCGCTTGATAGAATTTTCTGGATTTACAGGAATTCCCGCTATATTATTGGCATTAAGGCAGTTTTTGTGACTATATATACGCTTAAATTTGGTGGAATTTCATGCGAATTCATAAGGAATCGACGCGCGGTCTCGACAAGCTCGACCGCCACATCTTGCGCATCCTCCAGCAGGAAGGGCGCATCTCGATGAAGGACCTCGGCGAGCGGGTGGGGCTGTCGGTCACGCCGTGCATCGAGCGCGTCAAGCGCATGGAGCGCGACGGCGTGATCACCGGGTATTATGCGAAGGTCAATCCGGCGGCGCTGGGGGCGCGCCTGCTGGTGTTCGTGGAGATCTCGATCAACCAGAAATCGGCCTCTGCGTTCGAACAATTCCGGTGCGAAGTGCTGCGCATTCCCGAAGTGCAGGAGTGTCATCTGGTATCGGGCGACTTCGACTATCTGATCAAGGCCCGCATCCACGAGATGTCCGAATACCGCACCCTGCTCGGCGACATGCTGCTGCAACTGCCGGGCGCGGCGCAATCGAAAAGCTATGTCGTGATGGAAGAGATCAAGGAGACGCTCACGCTGCCCACTGAAGCGCTGTTGTAATCGACCAGGGAGAACCTCCATGCCAGGCACCGAAAACGCCATACCCCAGCTCGAATGCTGGTTCGATTTCGGTAGTAACTACAGTTATCTGGCGCTCATGCGCATCGATGACCTTGCCGCGCAGCATGGCGTGCACCTCGTATGGAAGCCATTCCTGCTCGGCCCCATATTCACATCGCTGGGCTGGGCCGCGTCGCCCTTTGTTTTGCAAAAACAAAAGGGCGCATACATGTGGCGCGACATGGAACGCCAATGCGAAAAATACGGCCTGGCATGGACCCGGCCGACCAGCTTTCCGCGCCGCGCGCTGCTGCCGCTTCGCGTGGCCCTGCTCGGCGCCGGGCAAGCCTGGATCGCCCCATATTGCAGGCGCATCATGGAGCTCAATTTTGTCGCGGACCGCGATATCGACGGGGCCGGCGTGGTCGGCGAGGTGCTGTCGGGCCTGGGCCTGCCTGCCGCAGAGCTGATCGCGGCCGCCGGATCGGACGCTACCAAAGAGGCGCTGCGCGCGCAAACCGAGCAAGCCGCGCGGCGCGGCATTTTCGGGGCCCCGACCTTCTTTGCAGGTGACGAAATGTTCTGGGGAAATGACCGCCTGGAAGATGCCATCCTGTTTGCGGCGAGCGCTGCAATTGCGAAAAAATAGCGCACGAATTTTCCGATTTGGCGGATCGGAAAATTCGTTCGTGCGCTTCTGGACAGATCGAAAATGTCCGCATAGACTTGAACGCAGCCCTTGGTTCAATGAGGATGCGCGATGCAATTGCAAGGTGCAGAGGAAATCGGTGAAAGGGGGCCGCTTGTTTCCGCGGCCCTGCCGTTACCCGGCGAAGACCAGGCGCGCGCCGACCTGTATGCGCTGGTGGCGCGGCTGCTGTTCGCGCCCCCCGACGCCGACCTGCTCGCGAACATCGCCGGGGCCACTTGCCGGACCACCGGCAATGCGCTCGATCGTGCCTGGAAAAACCTGGTGCGCGCTGCCCGCAGCAGCGACCTCGACACGGTTCACGACGAATTCAATGAACTGTTCATCAGCAGCGGCACACCAAGAATAAATCCCTACGGATCCTTGTACCTGAGCGGTTTCCTGAATGAGAAACCGCTGGCGCAGCTGCGCACCGACCTGGCGCGGCACCGGCTGGCGCGCAGGCCGGGCGTGGGCGAGATGGAAGACCACCTGGCGGCCTTGTGCGACACCATGCGGCTTCTTATTGCCGGAGAGCAAAATGGCCAGCGGCAAACGCTCCGGCATCAACAACAATTTTTTGAAACGCATATCGGGCCGTGGTACGCGCGCTGCCTCGGTGACATCCGACGCGAAGAGGCTGCGCAATTTTATCGTCTGGTAGCCGACTTCGCCGCGGCATTCCTGGCGGTCGAAGCGCTGGCATTCGAGATCGGCGACGAGTGAGCCAGGCATGGGAGGCATGTCAAATGAAACACACTGAAGCCGCAGCGCCCGATCCTGGACGGCGCTATTTCCTGCTGGCGGCAAGCGGGGCGGGCGCGCTCGGTGC
>JBAQKU010000041.1:0-7090 GCA_049301315.1 Telluria sp. | reverse complement strand
GTCCCCGATTTCCCAGAGACGGGAAATCGGGGACAGACCCCGATTTTTTTGAACTGTCCAAAAGCAAAAGAGCCGCTCACTTGCGTGGGCGGCTCTTTTGGTACTGAATTCGAAGACCGGATTACTTGATCTTGGTTTCTTTGTACATCACGTGCTTGCGTGCCTTGGGATCGAACTTCATGATCTCCATTTTCGCAGGCATCGTGCGCTTGTTCTTGTCGGTCGTGTAGAAGTGACCCGTGCCTGCGGTCGATTCCAGCTTGATTTTGTCGCGGCCAGTTTTTGCCATGATAGCTCCCTAATTAAACTTTTTCGCCACGTGCACGCATGTCAGTCAAAACGGCATCGATGCCGACTTTGTCGATGACGCGCAGACCGGCGTTGGACAGACGCAGGGAAACCCAGCGGTTTTCCGATTCCACAAAGATGCGGCGATTTTGCAGGTTAGGCAAAAAACGACGTTTCGTTTTGTTGTTGGCGTGGGAGACGTTGTTGCCAACCATCGGTCCCTTCCCAGTAACTTGGCAAACACGTGCCATAGCGCACTCCTTAGTAACTTCCACAATTGGAAAAACGAGAGTATAGCGTGAAAACCATCGCTTAATCAATGACTTGTGAAAAACAATTGTGTCGCGCAATATTCGCAGAATTTAACAATCGCAAAATCGGCGGCATGGAATGGTAGGGGCGCTGTTTACATGCTGGCATCGGCGCACCCGCTTACATCTGGCCGTGTTCGGCAAACGAGTGCACCTGTGGACCGGCTACAACAAAATGGTCGAGCACGCGCACGTCCACCAGTGCCAGCGCCTGCACCAGGGCGCGTGTGAGCAGCAGGTCGGACTCGCTCGGTTCGGGCGCGCCGGAAGGGTGGTTGTGCGCCAGCATCACGCCGGCCGCGTTGTAGGCGAGCGCCGTCTTGACCACCTCGCGCGGGTAGACGCTGGTGTGGGTGAGGGTGCCGCGAAACATTTCCTTGCGGGCGATCAGGCGATTCTTGACGTCGAGGAACAGCACGAGGAAGGATTCATGCGGCTGCCGGCTCAGGTTCAGGCGCAGGTATTGTTTGACAGCGTCGGGCGAGCCGAGCGTGACGCCGCCCTGCAAGTGTCCCCCGACAATGCGCTGCGCCAGCTCATTTACCGCCTGCAATTCGGCAAACTTGGCCGGACCGAGCCCGTGGACCACGCAAAATTGCGCCAGGCTGGCGTCGAACACGGCGTGCAGCGAGCCGAAGTGTTCGATCAGCTGCCTGCCCAGTTCAACCGCATTGACGCCCTTGGCGCCCACCCGCAGGAACACGGCCAGCAGTTCGGGGTCGGACAGGGCGCGCGCGCCTTCGCTGATCACGCGTTCGCGCGGGCGCTGCTGGACCGGCCAATTCTTGATCCCCATCACGACGCCCCCATGAAAATGTTCTCCCTGCGGCCAGAATTGCCTGCGCTTTGCAGCCAGGCCGGGCACGGGTGGCTTACAATATCGGTTTGCAAGCTTCCACCATTCCATTTATGTCAAACGCGACTCCCGCCCTGGTCACCGAATCGGCTTACCTGACCCTGCATTATCGGCTCGTCAGTGCCGACGGTACTGATCTGGTCACTACCTTTCAGGGAAATCCTGCCACCTTGATGCTGGGGCAGGGCCAGCTGGCGCCTTTCCTGGAGGCCTGCCTGATCGGCCTGCCCGAGGGCGCCCATACCAAGTTCGAGCTGGCGCCGGCCCAGGCGTTCGGCGAACGCAGCGCGGACCTGATCCAGTCGGTCTCGCGCGCCACGCTCGACGCGAACTCGGAACCGGGGACGCAATACAAGATCGGCGACATGGTCGATTTCGCGGCGCCCGGGGGCGGCCGCTTCGCGGGGATCTTGCGCGAACTGGGCGAGGACGCCGCCATGTTCGACTTCAACCACCCGCTGGCCGGCAAGGCGCTGACCTTCGAAGTCCAGCTGATTTCGGTTCTGTAGGCCGCGCATGGACAACGAGATTCTGCTAGCCCAGCCGCGCGGCTTTTGCGCCGGCGTCGACCGCGCGATCGAGATCGTCGAGCGCGCCCTCAAGCAGTTCGGCGCCCCCATCTATGTGCGCCACGAGATCGTGCACAACGCCTACGTGGTGGACGACCTGCGCAACAAGGGCGCGATCTTCATCGAAGAGCTCGATGACGTCCCGGCCGGCAATACGCTGGTGTTTTCCGCGCACGGCGTCTCGAAGGCGGTGCGCGCGGAAGCCGAAACGCGCGGCCTGACCATCTTCGACGCCACCTGTCCGCTGGTGACCAAGGTGCACATGGAAGTTGCCAAGATGCGCCGCCAGGGTTGTGAGATCGTCATGATCGGGCACGACGGCCATCCCGAGGTCGAGGGCACCATGGGGCAGGCCGAGCAAGGCATGCACCTGGTCGAGACCGTCGCCGACGTCGAGCGCCTGGCGGTCGCCGATCCGGCGCAGCTGGCCTATGTTTCGCAAACCACGCTGTCGGTCGACGACACCGCGGCCATCATCGCCGCGCTCAAGGCGCGCTTTCCCGCCATTATCGAGCCGAAGAAGGGCGACATCTGCTACGCCACCACCAACCGCCAGGAGGCCGTGAAGTTCATGGCGCCCCAGGTCGAGGTGGTGATCGTGGTCGGCAGCCCGAACAGTTCGAACTCGAACCGCCTGCGCGAAGTGGCGCAGAAGAAGGGCACGCCGGCCTACATGGTCGACAACGCGTCGCAGATCGATCCGCAATGGCTGGCCGGCAAGCTGCGCATCGGCGTCACCGCCGGCGCCTCCGCGCCCGAGGTGCTGGTGCAGGCCGTGATCGACCGCTTGAAGGAACTCGGCGCGCGCAGCGTGCGTGCGCTCGAGGGCGTGGAGGAGCATGTCACGTTCCCGCTGCCGAAAGGACTGGAGCTTGGAAAAACCGGCGCCTGAGGCGCGCGCCAGAGGGGCGGCCAAATTTTATTTGGAAGCGACGATATTTTCCGGTATTAGTTTTTCCCAAACATGGCTATCATGTCGTCGCTCGGCTATTTGTCATTTTGCACGAATTGTAAAACCCAGTCCTTGTAAATACGCTCACGATCCGGTCCCTGCTTTCCGGCAGGTCCGATGGCGTTGATGAACTGGTGGCGTCAATCCAGGAGCGGCACTGCGGGGATTCTCCCCGGGTGCCGTTTTTGTTAGATAGAAATAAAAGAGGCAAGCACAACCATGGATACATTTATCCAACAGATTATCAACGGGCTGGTCCTGGGCAGCATGTATGCTCTGGTCGCGCTGGGCTACACGATGGTGTACGGCGTGTTGAACCTGATTAACTTCGCCCACGGCGACGTGCTCATGATCGGCGCCATGGTCGGGCTCTCGATCCTCAAGTTGCTCGACTCGGTATTTCCCGGCTTGCCCGGCTACGTAGCGCTTGCCATCGCCATCCTCGGCGCGATTCCGGTTTGCATGCTGGTCAATGTGATCATCGAGCGCGTCGCCTACCGCCGCCTGCGCAATGCGCCGCGGCTGGCGCCGCTGATCACCGCGATCGGCGTCTCGCTGCTGTTGTCCACCTTCGCGATGATGATCTGGGGCCGCAGCCCGCTGCCGTTCCCGCAATTGCTCTCGACCGAGCCGATCAATATCGGCGGCGCCGTCATTTCCCAGACCCAGGTGTTGCTGCTGGCGCTGGCGGCGCTCTCCATGGGTGGCCTGGTGCTGCTGGTCGAAAAGACGAAAATGGGCCGCGCCATGCGCGCCACCGCCGAAAACCCGCGCGTGGCCGGCCTGATGGGCGTCGATTCGAACAAGGTGATCGTGTACACCTTCGTGATCGGCGCCGCGCTCGCCGCCGTGGCCGGCGTGATGTGGGGCGCGAACTATTCGTCGATCCAGTTCGCGATGGGTTTCCTGCCCGGCCTCAAGGCCTTCTCGGCCGCGGTGCTGGGCGGCATCGGCAACATCTACGGCGCGATGATCGGCGGCGTCCTGCTCGGCCTGATCGAAAGCCTGGGCGCCGGTTACATCGGCGACCTGACCGGCGGCTTCCTCGGCAGCCACTACCAGGACATATTTGCCTTCGTGGTACTCATCGTCGTGCTCACGATCCGGCCCTCCGGCATCATGGGCGAACGCGTGGCCGACCGCGCCTGAACCAGAACTGGAAAAGGAACATCATGGCCCTCCTCAATTTCGACGTCCAGCACAAGCCACGCCAAGCCTACGCCAGCATGGCCGTAGTGCTGATCGGCCTGCTTATTTTCCCGTTCGTTGCCGCCCAATACGGCAACTCCTGGGTGCGCATCATCGACATGGCGCTGCTCTACATCATGCTCGCGCTCGGCCTGAACATCGTGGTCGGCTTCGCCGGCCTGCTCGACCTGGGCTACATCGCCTTCTTCGCGGTGGGCGCCTACCTGACCGGCCTGCTCGCCTCGCCCCAGTTCGCCGCCTTGCTCGAATCGGTGGTGAACCAGTATCCCGTGTTCGGCGAAGCGCTGGTGGCGCTGATGGGCCCTGAAATCAGGGACAACGGAATCCACCTGTCGGTCTGGCTGATCGTGCCGCTGGCGGCGGCCGTGGCCGGTTTCTTCGGGGCGCTGCTGGGCGCTCCGACCCTGAAGCTGCGCGGCGACTACCTGGCCATCGTGACGCTCGGCTTCGGCGAGATCATCCGCATCTTCATGAACAACCTGAACGAGCCGATCAACTTCACCAACGGACCGCAAGGCATCAACCTGATCGACCCGATCCGCATCTTCGGGGTCTCGCTGGCGGGCGAGCCGGGTTCGCGCGCCAACGTGATCCTGGGCGGCTACTCGATGCCGTCGGTGAACGCCTATTATTTCCTGTTCCTGTTCCTGTGCATCGCGATCGTGTTCGTGACGGCGCGCCTGCAGCATTCGCGCCTCGGACGCGCGTGGGTGGCGATCCGCGAAGACGAGATCGCGGCCAAGGCGATGGGCATCAACACGCGCAACGTCAAGCTGCTCGCGTTCACCATGGGCGCTTCCTTCGGCGGCGTGGCCGGGGCCATGTTCGCATCGTTCCAGGGCTTCGTCTCGCCCGAGTCGTTCGCGCTGACCGAATCGATCGCGGTGCTGGCGATGGTGGTGCTGGGCGGTATCGGCCACATCCCGGGCGTGATCATGGGCGGCGTGCTGCTCGCCGCGCTGCCCGAAGTGCTGCGCCACGTGGTCGAACCGGCCCAGAGGATGCTGTTCGGGAAAGTGCTGATCGAAGCGGAAGTGCTGCGCCAGCTGCTGTATGGGCTGGCGATGGTCCTGATCATGCTGAACCGCCCGGCCGGCTTGTGGCCCTCGCCCATGCACGAGGACCGGCCCGACTCCGACACCGACAAACCCGAGCCGTCGTCCGGCGTGATCGCTGCGTGAGGAAAGCCAGATGAGCGAACAGATTATTCTTAACATCGCCGGCGTGAACAAGCGCTTCGGCGGCCTGCAGGCGCTCACCGAGGTGGGCATCAAGATCATGAAGGGCCAGATCTACGGCCTGATCGGCCCCAACGGCGCCGGCAAGACCACCTTCTTCAACGTCATCACCGGCCTGTACCAGCCCGACAGCGGCACCTTCGAGCTGGCCGGCAAGCCGTATTCGCCGTCGGCGCCGCACGAAGTGGCCAAGGCCGGGATCGCGCGCACCTTCCAGAACATCCGCCTGTTCGGCGAGATGACGGCGCTCGAAAACGTGATGGTCGGCTGCCATGTGCGCACCCACCAGGGCGTGTTCGGCGCGGTGTTTCGGCACAAGGCGGCACGCGAGGAGGAAGCGGCGATCCGCAAGCGCGCGCAGGAACTGCTCGATTTCGTGGGCATAGGCGCGCACGCCAGGCGCACCTCGAAATTCCTGTCGTACGGCGACCAGCGCCGCCTCGAGATCGCGCGTGCGCTCGCGACCGATCCGCAACTGCTGGCGCTCGACGAGCCGGCAGCCGGCATGAACGCGACCGAAAAACTGGCCCTGCGCGAGCTGCTGGTCAAGATCAAGGCCGACGGCAAGACCGTGCTGCTGATCGAGCATGACGTCAAGCTGATGATGGGCTTGTGCGACCGCATCACGGTGCTCGAATACGGCAAGCCCATCGCGGAAGGCTTGCCGGCCGACATACAGAAAAATCCGGCTGTGATCGAAGCCTATCTGGGAGGAGCCCACTAATGAGCGAAAACATCCTGAAAGTGGCGGGCCTGAAGGTTGCGTACGGCGGCATCAAGGCGGTCAAGGGGATCGATCTCGAAGTCAACAAGGGCGAACTGGTCACGCTGATCGGCGCCAATGGCGCGGGCAAGACCACGACCCTGAAGGCGATCACCGGCACCCTGCCACCGTGCAAGGTGGAAGGCACGATCAGCTACCTGGGCGCCTCGCTCAAGGGCAGCGAGTCGTTTCACCTGGTCGAGAAGAAGCTGGCCATGGTGCCGGAAGGGCGCGGCGTGTTTACCCGCATGTCGATCGAGGAAAACCTGCTGATGGGCGCCTACACGCGCAACGACAAGGCCGGCATCGAGGCCGACGTCGAGAAATGGTTCGGCGTGTTCCCGCGCCTGAAAGAGCGGGCGGCGCAGATGGCCGGCACGCTCTCGGGCGGCGAGCAGCAGATGCTGGCGATGGCGCGTGCGCTGATGAGCCACCCCAAGCTGCTGCTGCTCGACGAGCCGTCGATGGGACTGTCGCCGATCATGGTGGAGAAGATCTTCGAAGTGATCCGCGACGTCTCGAAGCAGGGCATCACGATCCTGCTGGTCGAGCAGAACGCCAAGCTGGCGCTGGAAGCGGCGCACCGCGGCTATGTGATGGATTCGGGCGCGATCATCATGACCGGCAATGCGCAGGACATGCTGCACGATCCGCGCGTGAAGGCGGCTTACCTGGGCGAGTAAAGGCCGCGCCATACGCGTCGGCCGCGCGTCACACGCGTCGGCTGCGCGTCACACGCGTCGGCTGCGCGTCACACGCGTCGGCTGCGCGTCACACGCGTCGGCTGCGCGTCACACGCGTCGGCTGCGCGTCACACGCGTCGGCCCCGCATCCCATACTCGGGCGCGCACCACACACGTCGGCCCCGCACCACACCACGTCGTTCCCGCGCACCGCCCCGCGT
>JBAQKU010000040.1:0-5141 GCA_049301315.1 Telluria sp. | reverse complement strand
CAGCGTGTGGTGCAGCGCGCCGTCCCACGTGAGCGAGGCGTCCGGCGCCAGCGCGCGGATATGTGCGTAGGGAGTATCGTCGCCGATGAAAAACCCCAGCCGCAGGAACACGGACATGGCCTGCTCGTCGAGCGCGCCGGGCGCGCCCGCGGCAAGCAGGCGCGGTATCGAGGACGAGATCGCGATGGCGCCATCCCAGCAGCTGTAAAACAGCGGAAACAGGCCGTAGCGGTCGTTGCTGGCGGTCAGGCACGTACCGTCCCATGACCACTGCGCGAAGATGCCGTCGGCGCGCGCATCCGGCCCGCGCGCGATCCGGTGCCCCAGCGCACAGCTGGACCGCCCGCGGGTATTGAACCGGGTGCCATCCCATCGGGCAAAGAAGTAAGAATCTTCCATCCCGCCATTTGACACGAAGCAAGGCTGTCCCTCCTGAGATTGCTCAACGAAGCCGTGTTCGCCCTTGCCGCCATGGAAAGCTCGTTCAAGGCCGCGACAAAACGCCGGCGCCACGGTCTAAACCTGTCATTTTCTCGGGAGGTAATATGGACCAGGCTAGCTTATTGTTTGAATCACTGGACCAATTGCGCCGATGGCAGGGTAATGCCCTCGACGGCATCGGCCTCGGTCCGCATGAGAGCGAATACACGGTGGTGTCGTCCGGGCCCTGCGTCAGTTTGCGCCACTACGGCAGCGCGCAAACGGGCCCGCCCGTGCTGCTGATCGTGCCTGCGCCCATCAAGCGTCCGTACATCTGGGATTTGTCGCCGCAAACAAGCGTGGTGCGCCGGGCATTGGAGTACGGTTTCGATGTCTACCTGGCGGAGTGGACCGAGCCGGGCGAGCACGACATGTCGCTTGGACTGGCCGATTACGCCGGCCCCATGCTCGGAGGGTGCATCGATGCAATTACCGAACGTTGCGGCGCCCGCCGCGTTTTTCTCGCCAGCCATTCCCTGGGCGGGGTGTTCGCCGCCATCCACAGCGCCTACAGGCCGGCAACCATCGCCGGGCTCGTCCTGATCGACGTGCCCTTGCATTTTGGCGGCGCGGCGGGCGCCTTCCGCCGGCTGCTCGAACTGCCCATCCCGGCCGAGGCCGTGCTGCCCTCGTCGGGACGCATTCCCGGCTCGATCCTGAGCATGATCGGCGTCGGCGCCGCACCCGCCACCTTCGGCATGAACCGCTATCTCGACTACATGGCCTGCATGGGATCGCGCGCGCTGATGGAAACGCACTGCCGCGTGGAACGCTGGACAATGGATGAGGTGGCCATGCCGCGCAAGCTGTTCGAGGACGTGGTGGAACAGCTCTACCGTCAGGACCGCTTCATGTGCGGCCGTCTGGCGATCGGCGCGGCGCGCTTGCACCCGAGCGACGTCAGGGCGCCTTTGTTCAGCGTCTACGAGCCGTCGAGCCGGGTCATTCCGGCCGAATCGGTGATCGCGTTCCACCGCGCCGCCGGCAGCGCCGAGAAAGAGCTGGTGCCCTACCTTGGCGACACCGGGGTGGCCTTGCAGCATGTCGGCGGGCTGGTCGGCGAGAGCGCGCATCGCCAGATCTGGCCGCATGCTTTCGCCTGGATGGACCGGGTTATCCAGAACGGCTAGGCGGCGTCGATCTCGATACGGTTGCGGCCGTTCGCCTTGGCGCGGTACAGCGCCATGTCGCTGCGATGCAGCGTCGCGTCCACACTTGAGTCGTCCGCGCGCATGATGGCAATGCCAATGCTGACCGTCACCGCGATCGGCGTGCCGAACTCGACGAGCGGATGCTGGGCCAGATGCTGTTGCAGCCGTACCGCAAACAGGTTTGCCTCGGTGATACCCGCGCCCGACAGGACGATCGCAAATTCCTCGCCGCCGATGCGCCCGACAATATCGAGCTCGCGCAACGCGCCTGCCAGGATGCCCGCAAAATGCTGGAGTACCAGGTCGCCCGTGGCGTGGCCATGACCGTCGTTGATCTTCTTGAAGTGGTCGATATCGCACATCAGCACGCTGGTTCGCGTGGCATGGATGCGCTGCACACGGGTCAGTTCGGTTTCCATTCGCGCCATGAAAAAGCGCCGGTTCGGCAGCTTGGTCAGGAAATCGATCGTCGCGAATTCCTGCAACTGTATTTCGGTATGCTTGCGTTCAGTAACGTCGATGATCAGGCCGTGCCAGACGGTGCTGCCATCGTCCAGGCGGCGCGGACGCGCGTTGCCCTGGCGCCAGCGCAGGCCCTGCTGCGGCAATACGACCCGGTATTCGAGCTGCCAGGGCGTCAGGCTGGCAGCGCATGCCGCAAGCGAGGCATTGTAATGTGCAATATCGTCGGGGTGGATGACTGCCTCGAGCAGGCGGGCATTGCGCCCGAGCTGCTGCGGCGTGGTCTCGTAGATATCGCGCACGCCATCGCTGACATACGAGAAAACAACCTCCTTATGCGGCGACACGCACATTTCGAACACCAGGCCCGGCACCTCGTTGGTCAGGCGCGTGATCAGGTCCGCGCTGCGCCGCAGCTGCTCGGACAAGGCGCGCATCGCGGTGATATCGGTCGTGGTGCCGATCATGCGCAGCGCCTTGCCCTCGTGGTCGCGGCTGATCACCTTGCCGCGGCTGGACGCCCACCTGTAGCTGCCGTCGGCACACAAGATCCTGTGTTCCACCACGTAGCTGTCGCACTTTTGGTCGAAATGGCGCTGTATCGTGGCCTGGACATACGCCAGGTCATCGGGGTGCACGCGCTTGTAACTGTCTTCGATGCGGTCGCTGACCTGCGCCTCGGTATAACCGAACAGCGCCTTCCAGCCGGCCGAATAATGAATCGTCCCGGCCGCGACATCGCGGTCCCAGATTCCGGTGCCGCTCCCTTCAAGCGCCAGCGCCATCCGGTCGTAGCTCTCCCACAGCGATTGTTCTGGCTGAGGGGTGCGGCTAGTGTCAACGATATCCAAAGTCATGGTGCAGGTCGAAACCCAGCGAACGGTTGCATGTGTGAATTACGACAATAACACAAGTAACACTTGGCCAATACTGGCCTCATAACCTGCATCGCCTACGGGTTCATTGTTACGGCCTGATCGCTGCCTTGTCAAGCGACAGCATGCGCTCGACGTAACGCGCGATCAGGTCGATCTCGAGATTGACCTTGCTGCCGGCGCGCAGATGCTTGAGCGTGGTCGCGCCGATCGTGTGCGGGATCAGGTTGATCGAGAAACGGCACGCCTTGCCGGCGCCGCTGCCGATGTCTTCGACCCGGTTGAGCGTGAGCGAGACGCCATTGACCACGACCGATCCTTTGAAGGCGAGGAATTTGGCCAGTTCGGCCGGAGCGTCGATCACCAGTTCGCGCGATTCGCCGACCGGCTCGAAGCTGTGCACCTGCCCCAGCCCGTCCACGTGGCCGGAAACCAGGTGGCCGCCAAGGCGCTCGGCCAGCGTCAGCGCTTTTTCGAGGTTGACTTCGCCGGGTGCGTCCAGGCCGGCGGTGCAGGCCAGGCTCTCGCGCGACACGTCGACGCTGAACCCGGATGCACTCTTGGCGACCACCGTCATGCAGGCGCCGTTGATCGCGATCGAGTCGCCCAGCGCGACATCGTGCAATGGCAGGGCGCCGGCGTCGATCTCGAGGCGCAGCCCCGCGTCCGGGCCCGCCTCCAGCGGTTTCACGGCATCGATTCTGCCTATCGCGGCGACAATTCCAGTAAACATGCGGCTTTATTCCTTCGGTTGGGTGAATCTGGCAAGGATACGCAAGTCTTCACCGACCTGCGTGATCTCGTGGAATTTGAGCAGGCGTTTGTGCTCCAGGCGTTCCGGCGCGGCCAGCGCGAACATGCCTTGCGCATCGCCGATCAGGCACGGGGCCAGGTACACCAGCAGTTCGTCGACGCAGCCTTCGCGGATCAGCGATCCGTTCAGCTTGGAGCCGGCTTCGACATGCAGTTCGTTGATGTCGCGCCGCCCCAGTTCGAGCATCAGGGCCGGCAGGTCGACCTTGCCCTGGGCATTCGGAAGGAAAATAAGCTCGTGGCCCGCCGCGCGCAGCGCCGCTTCCTTGTCGGGATTGGCGGCAGCGGCGACGATCCAGGCCGGCGCGCCTGCAAGCACGCGCGCATCAAGGCTGATGTCGAGCATGCTGTCGACGATAATGCGGCGCGGCTGGCGCGGGGTGTCGACCGCACGCACGGTCAGTTCCGGATCGTCCGCCTTGACGGTGCCGATGCCGGTCAGGATGGCGCAGGCGCGCGCGCGCCATGCGTGGCCATCGGCGCGCGCCTCGGCTCCGGTGATCCATTGGCTCTCGCCGCTGTGCAGCGCGGTCATGCCGTCCAGGCTGGCGGCCGACTTGAGCCGCACCCAAGGCCGGCCGCGCTGCATGCGAGAAAAGAAGCCGATGTTCAGTTCATGCGCGGCCGGCGCGAGCACGCCCGACCTGACCGCGATCCCGGCCGCTTCCAGGCGCGCCAGTCCCTGCCCCGCGACCAGCGGATTGGGATCGGTCAGCGCGGCCACCACGCGCGCCAGGCCGGCGTTCACCAGCGCATCGGAACACGGTCCGGTGCGGCCATGGTGGTTGCATGGTTCGAGCGTGACGTAGGCAGTGGCGCCGCGCACGCTGTTGCCGCGCGCCTCGGCGTCGCGCAGGGCCGCGATTTCCGCATGCGCCTGCCCGGCCGGCTGGGTGTGCCCTGCCCCGATGACCTCGCCGTCCTTGACGATCACGCAGCCCACGCGCGGGTTGGGCGAGGTGATGAACATGGCCTTGGCCGCCCAGTCGAGCGCCAGTTTCATGCCGTCGGTATCGTTCAATATTTTCACTGATGTCTTCTAAAAATTCGATGATGGAGTGCGCCCGGGACGCCCGCCGCTACCCCTCGCAGCCGGCGCCGTCGCGCGCCGGGTCGCACATGCGCGCCCGTCCCAGCATGTTGATTTTAATACGGCGCGTCTGCTTTCCCTGGAATAGCGACAGCGTGCCCCAGCGCGCCGCCAGGCTGCTGGTGTCGGTGCAGCTGCGTCCAGCCCCATTATAGGCAATGTAATCAGCCCCCCGCTTGTTCGGAAACGTGCTGCCGACTGCAATCCCAAGCGGCAAGGCGGCATGCACGAAAATGATGTCGTCGCCTGCGCCGGGGCGCCGGTCGGCGT
>JBAQKU010000039.1:0-2649 GCA_049301315.1 Telluria sp. | reverse complement strand
CTCGACTACAAGATGGCGTGGAACGGCGGGATTCTGCTTGCCGTGCCGCCGCACCACACCAGCCAGACGTGCCCGTGCTGCGGCCACGTCTCGAAAGACAACCGGCAAACTCAGGCGAAATTTCTGTGCGTCGATTGCGGGTATGAAAATCATGCCGATGTCGTTGGCGCGATAAATGTTTTAGAGCGGGGATACCGCTTGTTAGCCTGTGGAGAGCCGGCGCAATCGGGCCACTCGAAGAAGCGTGGGCGCATGCGCCCACCCCACCGAAGCGACTACGCAACGTATCGCGTAGCGCCGTAGGAATCCCCTTCCTTCAGGGAGGGGAGGATGTCAACGGACCACGCAGCAGAACGCGGCGCTGGTGGAGGAGGCCGCGGCAGCGGCCGAAAGCCTGTTCGGGCGTGCCGAGGAGCTGTCGAACGTGGTAGTGATCTTCAAGGTGGCGAAGTAAATCAGGGCGGCGGGCGCACATCCTGCCATCCCGGCCCTGACGGCCGCTACCGCATGGCGCACAGGAGCGCAGCACCGCAGTGCTGCGTTGCTCGCCTTCCCGCCCTGCCAAAACGCTGTCCCTGGCAGGGTACACTAGCCATTCCTGCCTAGACCGGCTAGGCCGTCGTGCCCACAGCCAAACGCTGGCGCACCTCCTAAAATCAACACGTCTTGTGATTGCCGTGCGGCAACATCGCGCGCATCACGCCATCCTGTCCTCGGAGTTTGCATGTTCAACCGTTTCACCATCAAATCGCGCCTGAGCTTCGTGATCGGCTTCCTGTGCGTGCTTCTCGTTGCAGGCGGCGTCATCGGCCTGACCAGCCTGTCCGCGGCCAACGACACGCTCAGGCACAACTACGAAAAGCGCATGCTGCCGATGGCGCAGCTCGACCAGGTGGTGCGCCTGGTCGACGTCAACCAGCTGGCGATCGCCGGCGTGCTGGGCGACCAGCCCGGCGCATTCGCGGCCGCCGCCGACGGCGTCGAGCAGCGCATGGTGCAGATCACGCGTCTGTGGGAACTGTATTACGCCAGCGGCCTGGACCCCGGCGAAATGGCGCTGGCGCGTCAGTTCGGCGAGGCGCGCGCGCGCTTCGTGGAGCAGGGGCTCAAGCCGGCACTGGCGGCCCTGCGCGCACAGGATGCGCCGGCGGCCGGCCAAGTGGTGCGCGGCCCGCTGCGAACGCTGTACGTTCCGCTACGCGAATCGGTCGACGCGCTGATGCGCCTGCAGTTGTCGGCGGCCAAGCAGGAATTCGACCGCACGCAGGCGATCTACCGGCTGGTGCGCATCGGCTGCGTCAGCGGGATCGTGTTCGGCGTGCTGCTCGCCGGCGTGATCGGCCTGCTGCTGCAGCGCGCCATCGTGCGTCCGCTCGAGCGGGCGGTGCGCATCGCGCGCAGCGTGGCCGCGGGCGACCTGACCCAGCGCATCGACGTGGGAGCGCGCGACGAGACGGGCCAGCTCATGGAAGCGCTGGCGGAAATGACCGCCGGCCTGGTGCGCATCGTGGGCGAGGTGCGCGGCGGCACCGACACCATCGCCAGCGCGGCCGATCAGATCGCGCGCGGCAACCTCGATTTGTCGGCGCGCACCGAGCAGCACGCCAGTTCTCTCGAACAGACCGCCGCCGCCATGCGGCAGCTCACCGCCACGGTCAAGCAGAACGGCACCAGCGCGCTGGAAGCGAACCGGCTGGCCATGTCGGCCTCGCAGGTGGCGCACGCGGGCGGCGCGGTGGTGGCCGAGGTCGTCACGACGATGGGCTCGATCCACGCATCGGCCGGCAAGATCGCCGACATCATCGGCGTGATCGACGGCATTGCCTTTCAGACCAACCTGCTTGCGCTGAATGCCGCGGTGGAAGCGGCGCGCGCCGGCGCCGGCGGGCGCGGCTTTGCTGTCGTCGCCACCGAAGTGCGTCACCTGGCGCAGCAGTCCGCGGCTGCGGCCAGGCAGATCAAGGAACTGATCGGCGACTCGGTCGCGAAGGTCAGGCTGGGCGCCGACCTGGCCGACCAGGCGGGCGCCCGGATGACCGAGATCGTCGCCAGCGTGGAGCAGGTGACCGCCATCATGCATGAGATCAGCGGCGCCAGCCAGGAGCAGACGAGCGGCATCGAACAGGTCAACCAGGCGGTCGGCCTGATGGACCAAGGCACCCGGGGCAACGCGGCGCTGGCCGAAGAGGCAGGGGCCGCGGCGCAAGGGCTGCAGGATCAGGCCGCGAGCCTGGCGGAGGTGGTGGCGCTGTTCAAACTCGAGCGCAGCGGCGCTGGCGCCGTGCGCCCGCTTGCGCACGCGTAGGCGCTCGTTTTGGGATTGCCATGACAGCGCATCCCTACTAGTACAACATCCCGTAAATAAGCTTAATAATTATTTACTTGCAGATACGGCTGCAGCAGTAAGGTGACCACTTCCGCCATCTCGTCAAGAGTGCCGGTTCCAGGCAGAGGCTCCCAGCGTCCACTGTGACTGCGGAAGGCGGCGCCATAACGATGGTATCCAATCTCGGTCAGTCGAGCCACTACTGTTGACTCCGTGTCATCCAGGCGTTTGATCAGGAGGTGCCGACCATAGGCTTGCGTCACTACCTGCTCGTGGCCAAGCAGGCTGCGCAGTCGGGACTGCAGGGTGGTAGCGGAATGCTT
>JBAQKU010000038.1:0-4941 GCA_049301315.1 Telluria sp. | reverse complement strand
GAAGCCATAGCAGTACAACAGGATCGCGGGCGCGCAGCCGAAATTCATGACGTCGGCGATCGAGTCGAGCTGGACGCCGAACTCGGACGAGGTGCCGGTGGCGCGCGCCACGAAGCCGTCGAGCGCGTCGAACACGCCGGCCAGCACCAGCAGGATCGCGGCCAGCCGATAGTCCCAGGCGCTGCCGATGGGCGCGTTGTCGACCGCAATGACGATGCTGCCGAAACCGCAGGCGATCGAGAGCAAGGTGACGAAACTCGGCAGGGCGAACCTGGCGCGCGCCAGGCGCTGGCGGCGGCTTGGTTTCAGGGTGGTTCGCATCGGGGGCTTCATGGGGATGTCGGAATGATTACATTTTAAAGCAGCGGACGGCGCGCACGCTTTCCTTGAGCAAAATGGCGCTCATCGATCGGCAAATTCGCCTAGAATCAACGTTTTACGGACACACTGGGCAGGAAGGGGAACTGATGAGCAGATTTACCGGCTGGAGAAACTGCGGCGCGATGCTGGTAACGGCCTGCTCGCTCATTGCCTGCGGCATCGGCGGCTCGGGCGGCGGGAAACGCAGCGAACCGGCGCCGCCTGGCAGCACCCTGCCCCAGTTGCCGGGCGCGCCGGTGATGGTCAACAACGTGGCCACCGACGGCATGAACTGGATTAACTACCGGCGCAGGCTGGCCGGCATGCCGGAGATGGCGCGCACCAGCACGGTGGCCACCGCCGCGCAGGCCCATTCCGACTACCAGAAATCCAACGATATCGTTACCCACGACGAGATCGGAGGCAAGCCCGGCTTTACCGGAGTGGACCTGAAAGCGCGCCTGACCGCAGCCGGCTATCCCTGGGACAACACCGCCTACGCCGGCGAGGTCATCTCCGCGACCAGCAGCAATTCCGGCTTCTACATGGCAGAGGAGCTCATCACGGCGATCTACCACCGCTTCGTGATGTTCGAGCCCGTGTTCAAGGAAATCGGCACCGGCTCGGCCACCACCAAGGCCGGCTACACCTATTTCACCGCCAATTTCGCCGGCAAGAACGGCTATGGTCCGGGCGTCGGCCAAGGCAAGATCGCGGTCTGGCCGCACGACGGTCAAAGCCTGGTGCCGCCCAATTTCTTCAGCGACTTCGAGACGCCCGACCCGATCAGCGGCAGCAATGAAGTGGGCTACCCGATCAGCGTCCACGCCGACATCAACATGGTGGTGGCGGTGCAGGCTTTCACGCTGCGCGCGCGCGGCACCGGGGCCGACCTGCCGGTCAAGTTGCTGGTGCACGCCACCGATTCCGAGACGACGGCTTCGGCCGCGGCCATCATCCCGCTGTCGGTGCTCAAGGCGGGCACGGTCTACGACGTCACGTTCAAGGGGAGCGCAGGCGGCACCGCCATCAACAAGAGCTGGTCTTTCTCGACCAGGTGATGCAGAGAGTTGCCATTTAAGCAGGCAGATCTGGTATCGTTAGCGGCGTAGCGTGTGGCACCTCCACGACAACCATGACACCACCTGATAACCTCATCGGCACGATCGAGCTGCGCCCGGACGCGGCAGTGCGCGACATCCTCGATGTCAACGATGGCATCGACCGCGTGATGGGCGACCGCGACCTGTACGCTCGCATGCTCAAGCGCTTTCGCAGCGACTACGGCAGCACCATCGTCGCGCTGCGCTGCGCGCTGCATGGCGGGGAGCGCGACCAGGCCCACCGCATGGTGCACAACCTCAAGGGCGCCGCAGGCATGATCGGCGCGCACCGCCTGCACAAGCAGGCCTGCGCGCTCGAGCAGGCAATCCGCACGCAAGCGCAATCCGAACAAGGCGAGCTGGACAAGCTGGCGCCCGAGCTCGACAGTGTCGTGCAGGTACTCGACCTGATGCTGACAATCGACCTTGCGCAGGGCCAGACTTTGCCGGTGCCGACCCGTCCCTTGCTGGAAGACCCCGCCTTGCTGGCGCAACTGATCGACTTGCTCGCCAGCGGGGACGGCGCGGCCGTGGACCTGCTGGAGGCATCCGCGGCGAGCTTGCGGGTGATTCTGAGTGAAACGAAGTTTGCGCGTGTCAGCGCGGCGGCCAACGAATTCGACTTCGAGGGCGCGCTCAGGGTCTTGCAGCATCCCTGAGGCAGCGGCATGGCCGCCGGTGGCCTGAGCTAGCGGGTGTACTCGGCCTCTTCATCGAAGGCATCGGCGCACACCTTGCCGCAGAAACGGCGCACGCTGTCGAGCGGTTTTTCGCAGTACCAGCACGAGCCCTTGGGAGGCAGGCTCTGACGGGCTCGCACGGACGCCGTCGGGACCGCAGGCAGCTCCGCTCCCGCATCCTTTTCCGGCAAATTCTCCTGTATCGTTCCCAAGATTCACCTCCTTCAGGCCGCTCTCAAGTCTTTCAGCAAGATTACTGCAGTGGAATAGTACGGCCATGAGAATTCTCAATTCCGCTCTTTCCGCTACGCACAATGGTTGCATCATTGTTGCACATACCGGGGCGGCACCCCCGATCTGCCGCGGCGCCCTGAGCGCAAGCGGCGGGCCGCAGCAAATGATGAGTCTCGCGCGAAACGAGCACCAGTTTGCTCTCAATGGCGCGCCTCTGCAATGCTGTAAATGTGGACAGTCTTTGCGTTACCACAACCGAAGAAAGCGAGGCCCCCGCGCCCATGCCAGTGGCGTTTTCCAATTGCTCACACACTTGAGGAATTGACTAACTTGGCGGGATGATACTTATCGTTCCGGCTCGACAGTAACGACCAGCGCGTGCGCAGTGGTGGTGATTCTTGTCGGAACGAACTGGACGCCCACGTAGCGCAATTCCCGCGGATGGAAGCGGTACAACGGCAGGTCGGGCGTGATCTGCTCGATCAGCACGTTCGCCACTTTGGTGAACTGGCGCTGGTGCGCCTCGTCGACGCCGTCGAACGCGAGCCGGTCGACGCGGGCCTCGCGCATGAAGATCGCGTTGCGCGAGGTATCGACGAACAACCGGCCCGACAAGGCCATGCTGCCGTGCCACGACTGGCGGAAAAAGGCCGGCGCGAACGACACGTCCATGGTCAGCGCGACGCGGTCGGTGTAGGGCACGAGCTCGAGTTGCGGCCGGGTCAGTTGCACATCGAACAGTTCGAGTACCCGGTTGTTGAGCGGGAAGCGCCGCTCCATGCCCTCCTGCAGGCGGGTCAGGGGCAGTTCGACCTGGCGCGGCCCGATCACGCTGGCGCAGGAAGCGAGCAGGCACGCGAGCAGCGGCAAGGCCAGCCTGCCGAGCCGCTGATGCAGGGCTCCCATCGTGCGATTCATTTGTCCGTCCTGTCTCAAGGTGCTGCCATGGTCTTTCGGATTTCGCCGCAAAAGCGTAGCACATCGGCCGGTGAGGCGCGCTATTTTCCGATGCAGAAACGGCTGAAGATCACGCCCAGCAGGTCGTCCGAGGAAAACTTGCCAGTAATGCTGGACAGGTGCACTTGGGCAAGCCGCAGTTCTTCCGCGAACAGATCGAGCGACTGGTCGTTTTGCGCGGCGTGCGCGGCGGCCTGCTCAAGGTGGTTGCGGGCCGAGCGCAGCGCGATCAGGTGGCGCTCGCGCGCCAGGTAGAGCGATTCGCCGGTCTGCTGCCAGCCGGCGATGCGCAGCAGTTCCGCGCGCAGCAGGTCGATGCCGACATGCTGGTGCGCAGACAGGTAGACGTGAGTGGCCTCTTCCATCCGGTCGACCGCGCTCTTGTGGCCCGACAGGTCGATCTTGTTCCAGATGCGCAGCACCGGCACCCCGGACGGGAAAGCGGCCACGATCTGCTCGTCGGCGCGGGTCGGACCCTGACTGGCGTCGAGCAGGTGCAGGATCACATCGGCCTTGCCCACTTCGCCCCAGGTGCGCTCGATGCCGATGCGCTCGACCAGGTCGACCCCGTCATCGAGGCTGCGGATGCCGGCGGTGTCGATGATGTTGAGCGGGATGCCTTCGATCTGGATGGTCTCGCTGACCTTGTCGCGCGTGGTGCCGGCGATCGGCGTGACGATGGCGACATCGGCGCCGGCCAGCGCATTGAGCAGCGAGGACTTGCCCACGTTCGGCTGCCCCACCAGCACCACGTTCAGGCCGTCGCGCAGCAGCGCGCCCTGCGCCGCCTGCTGGAACACCTTGTCGAGCGAATCGATGATGACGGCCAGCTGGCCGCGCGCGTCCGATTTTTCCAGGAAGTCGATTTCCTCTTCCGGGAAATCGAGCGTGGCTTCGACCAGCATGCGCAAGCCGGTGGTCTGCTCCACCAGGGTGTGGATGGTTTTCGAGAACGCGCCCGACAGCGACTGCGAGGCCGACTTGGCGGCCGCTTCTGTGGAGGCGTCGATCAGGTCGGCCACGGCTTCGGCCTGGGCCAGGTCGAGCTTGTCGTTCATGTAGGCGCGGCGCGTGAATTCGCCGGGTTCGGCCAGGCGCAGGCCGGCCTCGGCGCCCGCCTCCAGCACGCGCGTGAGCAACATCTGCAGCACCACCGGACCGCCGTGGCCCTGCAGTTCGAGCACGTCTTCGCCGGTGTAGGAATGCGGGCCCTTGAAGAAGATCGCGATGCCCTGGTCGATGATGCTGCCGTCGGCATTCTGGAACGGGATGTAGGTCGCGTGGCGCGGCGCCAGGGCGGTTGCGGGAAACAGGGCGGCGATCAGCGGCGCCAGGCTTTTGCCTGAGGCGCGTACCACGCCGATCCCGCCGCGGCCCGGGGCGGTGGCGATGGCGGCAATGGGGGAGGAATCGAGGTTCATGGTGTGATTGTAATTTATTTGATCAGGCGCGGTGCTGCGTGGCGCGCCCGGCCCGTTGCGTTAAATTGGGTTCCCGCCTTCGCGGCTGTCGCAAAAGGGTCCACAGATCTCTAATTAGCTATTTACCCCCGTCGTTCCCGCGCAGGCGGGAACCTAATTTCGGCGCGTTACAGCAGCTAAATTGGG
>JBAQKU010000037.1:0-25128 GCA_049301315.1 Telluria sp. | reverse complement strand
AGAACCGGACCGAGATCGGACGACAACCCGCCGCCGGCAAAATCGGCACGGACGCTATGGGATGGAATGGATGGAAAACGAAGCTGCTCTGGGGTAGAATTCATGTCGGGCAAGGTGTGTTCGTGCTAATAGGTTGTGTTTCTCGATAACTCACATTCTATCAATCACTTACGGCATTCTTGCCCTTTTTTATGCAAAATTCAGGCTAAAGCGCCTGCTTGACGCCTTCGGCATTGTCGTCATTCCCGACGGCCTGGGCGGTTTCGAGCACAACGCGGCGCTCCACCTGCTCGGGCGCGACGGCAGGCTGGTCCTGATCGGCGACATCGACCAGCACCTTGCCTTCGCCGACCAAGCGGCCCGGTGGTGAAGCCCGCGGCACTGGCCATCCTGTACCTGGCGCTGGCCACGCCCGCGGCGCGCAGCTGGCTCGAAGCGAGCATGACGGGCCACATGCTGCTGCAAATACCGCTGCTCACGGCCATCGGCGTGCTGGCGGCGCGCCTGCTGCCCGGGCAGCGGCAAGACAGGATGCTGGGTGCCGCCGGCGGCGCGCTGCCATGCCTGTTGCTCGCGCTATTCGTCTCGACCTACTGGATGCTGCCGCGCGCGCTGGACAGCGCCTTGACCGATCCGCTGGCCGAGATCGCGAAGTTTGTCAGCCTCCCGTTACTGGTCGGCGCGCCTTTGGGACTGGCCTGGAAACGGCTCACGCTGATCGGCCGCGGCTTCGTGTGGACCAACTTCATCAGCATGCTGGCCGTGCTCGGCTGGCTCTACATCGCCGCACCGGCGCGGGTGTGCAACAGCTACCTGCTCGGCCAGCAGGAAAGCGCCGGATGGTGGATGGTCAAGCTGTCGCTGCTGCTGTTCGCGTGCTGGCTCGGCAGCTTCTTCGTCGGCCGCGCCGAGCGCTAGGCGCCCTACGGCTCGGACAGCAAGTCGGAGACGACGCGCCGCAGCCAGCGGTTTCCCGGGTCGTTATGGAAGCGCTGGTGCCACATCTGCTTGACTTCGTATTCGGGCAGTGCGAATGGCACCGGCAGCGTCTGGTATCCGTCGCGGCCTTGCATCACATCGCCCAAGCGCTTGGGAACCGTCACGACCAGGTCGGTTTGCGCCGCCACCAGCGCCGCGCTGATGAAGTTGTGAATGTCGAGCACGATCCGGCGTAAAATTCCCTGGCGCGCCATTTCGCGCTCGATCATCTGCGTTGCGGAACCGGCCGAACCGATGGCGGCATGGTCCTCCGCCTCGAACTGCGCGCGGCTCAGGGTGCCGGCAATGCGCGGATGCTTGCTGCTGACCATGCAGACAAACTTCTGGTGAAACAAGACCTGCTGGTAGAAGCCGGTCGCAAGCTGCGGCAGGTAGCCCAGCGCCAGGTCGGCCTCGGCGCTTTCGAGCTGGCGTGCCAGCTCGCCGGTGATGGGAAGCACCTGGATCCGGATGCCGGGGGCATCGGCGCGCAGCTTTTCCAGCAGGCCGGGAAGCAGCACCAGCTGGCTGATGTCGGTCATGGATATCCGAAAAGTGCGCTCCGACGACGCCGGATCGAAGTCATTGCGCTTGCCAAGCACCAGATCGAGGGCCTCCAGCACGGCGCGCACCGGCACCACCAGCTCTGCGGCGAACGGGGTCGGCTCCATGCCGGTCGAGGTGCGCACGAACAAGGGATCGTCGAAATGACGGCGCAACTTGGACAGCGCCACGCTCACGGCCGGCTGGCCCAGCCCGAGCGCCGCTGCCGCCAGCGTCACGCTGCGCAACTTGTAGATCTCGTCGAAGACGGCCAGCAAGCGGATGTCGATGGAGAGCATGAGGAGGACTATTAGAATTTCGAATAAGACATATTAACCCTATTGCATGGACAGATAGTGCTCGAGCTTTTACGATGCTTCCATTACACGGGAGAAAATCGCGATGCTGGAACTTGGACGCCTTGAAGACCTGCCAGAAGACTTCCGATCGGCAATGACCGAGCAGAATCTGGTGCCGCTGTGGCCCAGCCTGCGCAGCGTCCTGCCGCCCGGCAAACCATCGCAGCGCACCCAGCCCACCTGCTGGCCGTACCAGGGCCTGCGCAAGCTGCTGCTGCGCGCCGGCACCCTGACCCCGATCGAAAAGGCCGAGCGCCGCGTGCTGGTGCTGGCCAATCCCGGCCACGGCCTGGAGAAGATGCAGGCCAGTTCCAGCATCTACCTCGGCATGCAGTTGCTGTTGCCCGGCGAATGGGCGCCGGCGCATCGCCATACGCCCAATGCCGTGCGCATGGTGGTCGAGGGCGAAGGCGCCTACACCACCGTCGATGGCGAAAAATGCCCGATGAGCCGGGGCGACCTGATCCTGACCCCGACCGGGCTCTGGCACGAGCACGGCCACGACGGCGACCAGCCGGTGGTCTGGCTCGACGTGCTCGACCTGCCGATCGTGTACTACCTGGAGACTTCCTACGTCACCGAAGGCAAGCCCCAGGCGGTCACAAGCGAGGATGCCGGGCGCGCCTACCAGCGCGGCGGGGTGGCGCCGGCGCCGATGTTCACGCGTTCGGCCCAGGCCTTCCCGATGTTGCGCTATCCCTGGAGCGAGGTGCGCGCCGCCCTGCTGACGCTGGCCGAGACCGAGCCCGGCATCGAGGCGGTGCAAGTTGCCTACATCAATCCGGAAACCGGCGCCGATTGCCAGAAGATCCTCGGTTTTTCCGCCTTGATGCTGCGTCCCGGCGAGCGCCTGCGCATGGCTGCGCGCTCGAGCGCCATGGTGTTCCACCAGATCGAGGGCGGCGCCGAGATCGCCATCGAGGGCCATCGCTTCGTCATGGACGAGGCCGACACTTGCTGCATTCCCGGCTACGTTCCGATAACCTTGCTCAACCGCCACGCCGACCAGCCTGCCTTCATTTTCATCGCAGACGACGCGCCGCTCCAGAAGAAGCTGGGCGTCTACGAAATCCGCAACTAACCCTTCAGAGAGAACACGATGTCCGACACCACATACCTTTGGACTCCTCCGCCGGTGTATTCGCTGCCGGTGCGCGGCAACACAGCGCGCTTCCCGGTCAACCGCATTTTCTGCGTGGGCCGCAACTACCAGGCCCATGCCGTTGAAATGGGCACGCCGGTCGACAAGGCCAACGCCAGGCCGTTCTATTTCACCAAGGCGGCCTCGGCGCTGGTCCAGTCGGGCGCCACCGTGCCCTACCCTGCCGGCACCGCCAATTACCACTACGAAATGGAGCTGGTGGTGGCGATCGGCGCTGCCGGCTTTCGCGTCGGCCAGGCCGATGCCGCCGCACTGGTGTGGGGTTACGCCGCCGGCCTCGACATGACCCGGCGCGACCTGCAGCTGGTGGCGCGCGAGCAGGGCCGTCCCTGGGACCTGGGCAAGGACTTCGAAAAATCGGCGGTGTGCTCCGAGATCGTCCCGGCCGGCGAACTGGGGCTGCTGGGCAGCGGCGCCATCGCGCTGCAGGTCAACGGCGCCACGCGCCAGAGCGCCGACCTGAGCCAGCTGATCTGGAATATTCCCGAGCTGCTGGCCGACCTGTCGCAGTTCTACCATTTGCAGCCGGGCGACCTGATCTACACCGGCACCCCGGAAGGCGTCGGCGCGGTGAAGCCGGGCGACCGCATCACGGGCCATATCGACAAGGTGGGCGGCGTCGAGCTGACCATCGGACAAGCGGAATAAGGTATTCCTGAGAGAGAGGGCAAATATCATGGCTGAGCAACTTCCCGTACTCGTGGCCGGTGGCGGCATCGGCGGGCTCGCAGTGGCGTTGGCGCTGGTGCGGCGCGGCTTCGAGGTCGAGGTGATGGAGCAGTCGCCCCAGATCGGCGAGATCGGCGCCGGCATGCAGCTGGGGCCGAACGCCTTCCACGCCTTCGACGCGCTCGGCGTGGGCGACAAGGCGCGCAGCCGCGCGGTGTTTACCGACTATATGGTGATGCACGACGCGCTCGACGGCTACCAGGTCGGCAAGATTCCGACCGGCGAAGCATTTCGCAAGCGCTTCGGCAATCCGTATGCCGTGATCCATCGCGCCGACGCCCATCTCTCGCTGCTCGAGGGCACGCAGGAAACCGGGCGGGTCGCATTCAAGACCTCCACCCGTGTCGTGCGGGTCGAGCAGGATGACAGCAGCGTCACCGTGTTCGACCAGAACGGCAAGGCCCATCGCGGCGTTGCGCTGATCGGCGCCGACGGCGTGAAATCGGTGGTGCGCGAACAGTACGTGAACGACCCGGCGCGCGTAACCGGCCACGTGGTGTTTCGCGCGGTGGTCGACAAGAAGGACTTCCCGGAAGACCTGCGCTGGAACGCGGCCAGCATCTGGGTCGGCCCGAACTGCCACCTGGTGCATTACCCGCTGCGCGGCGGCGAGCAGTACAACGTGGTCGTCACCTTCCACAGCCGCGACAAGGAAGAATGGGGCGTCACCGAAGGCAGCCTGGAAGAGGTGCAAAGCTACTTCCAGGGCATATGCCCGATGGCGCGCCAGCTGATCGACTTGCCAAAAAGCTGGAAGCGCTGGGCCACCGCCGACCGCGAACCGATCGGACAATGGTCGTTCGGGCGCGTGACGCTGCTCGGCGACGCCGCCCATCCGACCACCCAGTACATGGCCCAGGGCGCATGCATGGCCACCGAAGACGGCGTGACGCTGGGCGAAGCGCTGCGCGTGCATGACAACGACTTCGTCAAGGCCTTCGACCTGTACCAGCGTTCGCGCATCGCCCGCACCGCGCGCATCGTGCTGGCCTCGCGCGAGATGGGGCGCATTTATCACGCCAAGGGCGTCGAACGCCTGGTGCGCAACGATTTGTGGAAGGGCCGCACGCCCGAACGCTTCTACGACGCGATGGAATGGCTGTACGGCTGGAACGTCGACAACTGCCTGGCGGAGCACGCATGAAACTGTATAACTTCTTTCGCAGCGGCTCGTCGCACCGGCTGCGCATCGCGCTCAACCTGAAGGGGCTCGACTACGACTATATCGCGGTCGACCTGCGCACCGGGGAACACTGCGGCGCCGCCTTCAAGGCGCTCAACCCGCAGGGACTGGTGCCGGCGCTGGCCGATGGCGACATGGTTCTGACCCAGTCGCCCGCCATCATCGAGTGGCTGGAGGAACGCCATCCCCACCCGCCGCTGCTGCCGCCCGACCCGGAGCAGCGGGCGCGGGTGCGCGCGCTGGCCGCGATCGTCGGCTGCGATATTCACCCGATTAACAACCGCCGCATCCTGGAATACATGCGCAACACGCTCGGCTGCGACCAGGCAGCGCTCAATGCCTGGTGCGGCATGTGGATCGATGCCGGCTTCGAGGCCATTGAAAAGATGCTGGCAGCCGACCCCGGGCGCGGCCGCTTCTGCTTCGGCGATGCACCCACGCTGGCCGATGTCTACCTGATCCCGCAGGTCGAGAGCGCGTGCCGCTTCAATGTCGACCTGACGCCGTATCCGACCATCGTCGCCATCGACCTGGCATGCTCGCAGCTCCCGGAATTCGCGCGCGCCGTACCGCAACTGCAGGCGGACGCCCGCTGAAAAAAACCGCAGACAAGACGGGAGCGAAAAGTACCTCGACCCGCTCATGACAGCCCGGTTCAAATTCGTTCTGCGAGGTCACGGTACGCACGTCCAGGCGTGTTCTCGGTCCTGTGCGTATTGCTTAGCCTGTTGTTCCTGACCGAGGTAATCGCCGTTTTGCGCGGATGAGGCGGGACTCAATTACCTCTCCCCCGGAATAAAGCAGTTTTTTTCCGACGCATTGCCGTCGTTGCAGAAGATTGCCGGCGTTGTGGGGCGAGAGTATGCGCGGGCGGTGCCCTCTTCGTCCAAGTGACAATGCTTCAGGCGCTGCGCTCCCCCGGCCGCACTGCATCAGGGGTACAGGCCCCGCATCTCGCGCGCATGCAATACCCGGCTGCAGCCCACGATGAACGCGGCCGTGCGCAAGGATACGTTCTTGTCTTGTGAAATCTGCCATACAGCAGCGAACGCGTCGCACATGATGCGGGTAAGACGCTGATTGATCTCATCCTCGGACCAGAAAAAACTGGAGAAATCTTGCACCCATTCAAAATAGCTGACCGTTACGCCACCTGCATTGGCCACCACGTCCGGGACGATCAGCACGCCCTTTTCATTCAGAATGTCGTCGGCTCCCGGCGTGGTGGGACCGTTGGCGCCTTCGAGAATGATCTTGGCGCGTATCTTGTCCGCGTTTTCCTCCGTTATCTGTTGCTCCAAGGCCGCAGGAATCAGGATATCGCAGTCGACCTCCCAGAAGCGGCTGCGCTCATTGACGGTGTCGGCATCGCGGAAGCCGGCGATGCTTCCATGCTGCGCAACATGGGCATGCAGGGCGAGCACATCGAGTCCAGCGGGATTGACGATGGTAGTGACATGATCCTGCACCGCCACGATCCGGGCGCCGGCCTGCGAAAAGAGCCGTGCAGCGACCCAGCCGACGTTGCCGAAGCCCTGGACCGCCACGCGCGCGCCGCTGATATTCATGCCGCGCTTGGCGACGGCCTCGCAGCCAACCACGTAGACGCCGCGCCCAGTCGCTTCCTGGCGTCCGAGACTGCCGCCGAGCGAGATCGGCTTGCCGGTCACCACGCCGGTCGCGGTACTTCCCTGGTTCATCGAATAGGTATCCATCATCCACGCCATGATCTGCTCATTGGTATTCACGTCAGGCGCCGGAATATCCTTGTTGGGGCCGATGATGATGTTGATTTCGCTGGTGTAGCGGCGCGTCATCCGCTGCAGTTCGCCCGCAGACAAGGTCTTCGGGTCGACGCGGATGCCGCCTTTGGCGCCGCCGTACGGGACATTGACCGCCGCGTTCTTGATCGTCATCCAGGCCGACAGCGCCATGACTTCGGACAGCGTCACGTCCTGATGGAAGCGAACGCCACCCTTACCGGGACCACGCGAGGTATTGTGCTGGATGCGATAGCCCTCGAAATGCGTGATGCTTCCGTCGTCACGCTCGATGGGTACATCGACGATCAAGACACGCTTGGGCCGTTTCAGGGTCTCAACCCAGCGTGCAAGGGAACCGAGGTACGGCGTCACGCGCTCGATTTGTTCAAGATAGACTTCCCATGGCCCGAGACCATGCGAGGTCAGGTAAGATGGTGGCTCGTGTTGCTGCATCAGTATGCTCATTGTTTTTCATGCTCCTCAGTCAGTAGATCGTCCAGCAAATTTTGCACAGTGAGCGCCGCGTGATCCGCGCACGTCACAGTCCGGCGCACCCGCTCGAGCATGGCGCGCCCCTCGTCCTTGCGCAGCCGCCAGGCTAATCCCATGCGCAAAGAAGGCTTGAGATTGCGCGTACTGTTTGCGAAAGCCTCGTGATCAGGCAACAGATCGCTCGCCTTCCTCAGCGCGTCGAACACGACCTGCGCCGCGAGCACGCCGCTCTTTATGGCAGCGTGACTTCCCTTGATCCGTACTGCGTTCGGCAAGCCGGCGGCATCACCGATCAGCGCGCCTCCCCGAAATGCCAATTGCCGCTGCGTCTGAACGCGAGCGCCGCCTGTGGCGCGCACGCCATAGCCGATCCGCTTGCCGCCATCGAGCATGGGACGAATCGCCGGATGGGTCTTATAACGCTGGAATTCCTCGAACAGGAGGCGATGCGGATTGCGATAATCAAGACCGACCACAAGGCCGATCGCGACCTTGTTTTCGCCAAAGTGATAACAGAACGAAGCGCCGTAGGCTCGGCTGTCCATTGGCCAGCCAGCGCCCTGCAAAGCCAGGCCGGGCTGGTGCGCGGCCTCGGGGATTTCCCATACTTCCTTGATGTCCAGGCCATAGGGTTGCGCATCGCGGTGCTCCGCCAGACGAAAGTTTTTCTCGATTTGTCTGGCTAGGTGCCCGCGCCAGCCGTCGGCAAACAAGGTGTATTTCGCGCGCAGGTCCATACCTGGCTGAGCTTGCGCCCTATCTTGCCCGTCGCCGCCGAAACTTATGGCGCCGGTGCGTACGCCGCCGACCCGCCCGTCGGCATCGTAAATCACGCTCTCGCCGACACATCCGGAATAGATCTCAACGCCGAGCGCCCGGGCTTCCCTGGCCATTCCCAGGCAGACATCGCCCAGGCTGACAATCAGATTGCCGTCATGGTGAAAACATTCAGGCAGCATCGCGTGCGGGACGCGATACGCGCCTTTCTTCGTCAGGAACAAAAAACGGTCTTCCGCTACGGGCGTGGCCGCGAAATCGGCCCGGCCACGCCATCCGGGAATGAGCTCGTCCAGCGCCTTCGGGTCCATCACGGTGCCGGGAACGATATGGGCGCCGATTTGCGCGCCCTTATCGATCAGACCTACCCGCAGCACATCCCCATAACCGAGACCTAGCTGCCGCAACCGAATCGCGGCAGCCAGACCGGCCGGCCCGCCACCGACAACGAGCACGTCGAATTCCCGCGTATCGCGTTCCATGCCTTCCCTTCTCGCTGTCCTGGCAATGGGCGTCATGCCGCGGTATAGGACGTCTTTACCGTCGTATAGAACTCGGCCGCATGGGAACCTTGTTCCCGGGAGCCGTAGCTCGATCCTTTGCGTCCGCCGAACGGCACGTGATAATCGACGCCTGCGGTAGGCACATTGACCATCACCATGCCGGCTTCAACATGCCGTTTGAAGTGCGTCGCATGCTTGAGCGAAGCCGTGCAGATCCCGGCCGACAGGCCGAACTCCGTATCGTTGGCTACCGCCAGCGCCTCTTCATAACTGGCCACCGGGATGGCGCAGGCCACCGGCCCGAAGATCTCTTCGCGGGCAATGCGCATGCTGTTATGGGCATCCGCGAACAAGGCCGGCGTCAGATAGTAGCCCTCCTTGTCGCGCCGCACCCGCTCACCGCCGCATGCCAGCCGGGCGCCTTCCTGATTGCCTATCGCGATATAGTCGAGGTCATGGTCCAACTGCGACTGATCCACCACCGGCCCGATGTCGGTCCCTGGCTTAAGCGCGTCGTCGATCTTCAAGGCCGTCAGGCGCTGTTTCAAGCCGTCCAGAAAGCGGCCGTAGATGCCTTTTTGCACAATGAACCGGCTGCTTGCCGTGCAGCGCTGTCCGGTTGAGAAATAGGCTGCCTGCAGTGCGCAATTGACCGCCATCTCGAGGTCCGCATCGTCGAGAATCACGGTTGGATTCTTGCCACCCATTTCAAGCTGCACCTTGGCAAAGCGTGCCGCGGTTCCCGCCAGCACACGCCGGCCGGTGCTCACCGAACCGGTAAATGTGATTGCATTGACATCGGGATCGTCGATCATCGCCTGGCCAACTTCGTTGCCGCGGCCCATCACAAGATTGAACACACCCGCAGGCAGGCCCGAACGGCTGATGATCTCGGCCAACGCCCAGGCCGATCCCGGCACCAGGTCGGCCGGCTTGAAGACGACGGTATTGCCATACGCGAGCGCCGGCGCAATTTTCCATGCCGGAATCGCGATCGGGAAATTCCACGGCGTGATGATGCCGACCACACCAAGCGGCTCGCGCGTGATCTCCACGTCGACGCCGCTGCGCACCGAGGCCAGGCGTTCGCCCCGCTGGCGCACCACTTCCGCGGCAAAGAACTTGAAAATCTGCCCGGCCCGCATCGCTTCGCCTATCCCTTCCGGCAGCGTCTTGCCCTCTTCGCGCGACAGCAGATGGCCCAGTTCGTCCTTGCGCGCGATGATCTCGCTGCCAATCCGGTCAAGCATGTCGGCGCGCTGCTGAATATTTCCGCTAGCCCATCCCGGGAACGCGTGGCGCGCCGCAGCGATGGCCTGCGCCGCCTGCGCCTTGTCGGCCTGTGCGTAAAGTCCGATCAGGTCCGAGACGTCGGACGGGTTCCTGTTTTCCTTGATGCCGGCGCCGCCGACAAACTGGCCATCGATGAAGTTATTTTTCACGTTACTCTTTCAAATCGCGCCTTGCTAGGCAAGTAATCATGTTCTGGCCGGTCTTGCCAGTGACATGCTGCTGAATTTTTTTTCAGTCGTTTCTGTTGCATGGCACTACGCTTTGCCTTGGGCTGCCAGGTCGCCGATGACGCCGGCGATAATCGCCAGTCCCTCGTCGAGCACGGCGAACGGGATCGTGAGCGGGGTCATCACGCGCAGTACGTTGCCGTTAATGCCGCAGGTCAGCAGCAGCAATCCGCGCTTGAGCGCTTCCGCCTTGAGCGCATTGGCAATCTCCGGCGCCGGTTGGGCCGCGTCGCCGCCATGGAAGAATTCCACCGCCGTCATCGCGCCGAGACCACGCACGTCGCCGATGCATTGATGGCGTTCGCCGAGATCCTGAAAAAAGCCGCGCAAACGCTCTCCTATCTCAAGGCTGCGCGCGCAAAGCTGTTCTTTTTCGAGCACGTCGAGCACCGCCAGCGCAGCCGCGCAGGCCATCGGATGGCCGGCATACGTACTGCCAAGTCCGCCCGGCGCGCTATGATCCATGATGTCCGCGCGCCCGACCACGGCGGAGATCGGCATGCCGCCGCCCAATCCCTTGGCCATCGTGATCAGATCGGGCACCACGCCGGAATGCTCCATTGCAAAGTATTTCCCGGTACGCCCAATGCCGGTCTGGATTTCATCGGCGACCAGCAACATGCCGTATTTGTCGCACAGCGCGCGCAAGCGCTGCAGGAACTCGGGCGGCGCGGGAACATAGCCGCCTTCACCCTGCACCGGCTCGACGAAGACGGCGGCCACGCGGGCCGCTTCCACGTCGTTCTTGAGAAGCTTTTCGATACTGGCGATCGCGTCGTCGACGCTGATACCGTGGGTCGCACACGGAAAGGCGGCGTGGAACACTTCTCCCGGGAACGGGCCGAAGCCGCCCTTGTAGGGATCGACCTTGCCGGTCAGCGCCAGCGCAAACATCGTGCGCCCGTGGAACGCCCCGTTAAAGCTGATGATGGCGGAGCGCCCGGTAAATGCGCGCGCCAGCTTGATGGCGTTCTCGACCGCTTCGGCGCCGGTCGACATCAGAAGGGCTTTTTTCGGCCGCGTGCCCGGGGCCAGCTTGCACAGCCGCTCGGCCAGCTCGACGTAGGATTCATACGCGACGACATGAAAGCAGGTGTGCATGAAATTGGGCGCTTGCGCCATCACGGCCTCGAGCACTTGCGGATGGCAATGGCCGGTATTGACGACCGCGATGCCTGCGCAGAAGTCGATGTAGCGTTTTCCTTCCACATCCCATATTTCGCTATTGAGGGCTTTGGCGGCAAATACCGGGTGGGCATTGCCGATTGCGCGCGCGATCGCGGCATGGCGGCGCGCCATCAGTTCCGTATTGGTGTTGATTGGTTTGGTCATCTTGCACTCCTTGCATTGAGTCGACGGCGGCGCATTGCGGCCCGGCCATCGACGCTCAGGTGTTATCGGGACCAGCCGCTCATCCGGATGGGTTGCGGCGATGATCGAGCTGATCGGCTGGAAAGTGGGACAAGTCTAGGTGCTAAGCCATTGCAGGCACAGGCACAGCGCATCGGATAGGCGCGCACACTGTGATGCTCGGGCGACCGTTACAGTTGAGAACTTTTTCTCCGCAGCGCCAGCATCAATCCGCAAGCCATCGGCTAAAATTGCTTGCCCCATCACTTTTCTCTTTCCCTTCGTGCCATGCCAATCGAGTTGCCCACATGTTTGAAATAGATCCCGACAGCGCCACCCCTCTCGTGGCGCAAATAGTGGAAGGCATGAAGGCGCTCATCACGAGCCAGAAACTGCGGCCGGGCGCAAAGATTCCTTCGATCCGGCAGTTTGCCGAGGCGCACAAGGTGAGCGCCTCCACGGTGGTGGAAGCGTATGACCGGCTGGTCGCGGAAGGCTGCCTGGTGGCGCGTCAGAGCGCCGGCTTCTATGTCCGGACCATGTCGCGCGGCCTCTACCGGGAACAAAAGCAATCGCTGCGCAATATCCGCTTCGATCCGCTATGGTTCGTCCGTCGCGTGTGGGAAAGCGGTTCGGCCGACATGACCCCCGGTTATGGCTGGATGCCCGACGAATGGCTGGACGGCGAAATGATCCGGCGCGCCATGCGCAATCTTGCGAGCAAGCCTTCCGCACAAGGCAGCGGCTATGGCAACCCGAAAGGCTTGACGGCACTGCGCCTGAAAGCCTGCGACTGGCTGGCGGAACGAGAAATTGCGGCGGCGCCGGACCAGGTCCTGTTGACCACGGGCGCCAGCCACGCACTGGAACTGGTGTCGCAGTACCTGCTGCGCCCGGGCGATGCAGTGCTGGTCGATGAGCCGGGCTACAGCGTCATGATGGCCAATCTGCGCGCGCGCGGCGCGCGCCTGATCGGCGTGCCATGGACGCCGTCCGGACCCGATTTGCATGCGCTGGAGCGACTCGCCGCCGAGCATGCGCCGCGCGCGTTTTTCACCAATCCGCGGCTGCATAATCCGACCGGCGCAAGTTATTCGCCGGGAGCGACTCACCGCGTGCTGCAACTTGCCGATCGCTTCAACTTCATCGTGGTTGAAAACGACGTCAGCGCCGATCTGGACGTCGGCGCCCGGCGCAGCCTTGCCTGCCTGGATCAGCTCAACCGGGTCATCTATGTGACCAGCTTTTCCAAGTCCATCTCGCCACGCCTGCGCACCGGCTTCATTGCCGCCGACCCGGACGCGATTGAAGACCTGACCCAGATCAAGATGATGACCGGCCTGACCTCGTCCGAAGTCACCGAACGCCTGACGCTCGAGATCCTCAACGAAGGCCGCTATCGCAAACAGATCAAGTCGCTCAAGGAAAGATTGTCGGAGGCCCAGGTGCGCGTGTGCCGTCAGCTCACCCAAGCCGGCCTGCAACTGTTTACCGAACCGCAGTCGGGCCTGTTTATCTGGGCCAGGCACCCCGATTTCGACGATTCTTCGCGGCTTTGCAATGAAGCGCTGGGCGCTAACATTTTGCTGGCGCCGGGCCACCTGTTCATGGTGGACGGACAAGCGTCGCCCTGGATGCGCTTCAACGTCGGCTTTTCCGTCCGCCCGGAGCTCTTCGAATTTCTGCAAAAGCCGCCCCGATTCGGCTGACGTCCGGCTCGCGCTTGCCTGCAAGAATATTCATGCCGCATCGATCAACCGCCTCCTCACCTGAGCCCTATCCCATGCCTTCGACCCAAGCAACACAAACCGGCCCCGTCAAACCGGTGCGGCTCGCCATCAATGGCTATGGCCGCATCGGGCGCTGCTTCCTGCGCGCTTTGCACGCATCGCCACAACGCCAGAACTTCCAGCTCATTGCCATCAACGAACCGGCCGATAGCGCGACGATTGCCTATCTCACGCGCTTCGATTCCACGCACGGGATTTTTCCCGCCACGGTAGAGTCGGACGGTCAATGCCTGAGAATCGATGGCCAGCCGATTCAGATCAGCCACGCACTTACGCCCGAAGGCCCGAATTGGCAAGAGCTGGAAATCGACCTGCTGATCGAATGCTCGGGGCGCTATGCAACGCGTAAGGACCTGACCCGCTTTCTCGACGCCGGCTGCGCTCGTTTGCTGCTGTCCCAACCCGGGCACAGCGCGGAAGATGTCGACCGCACCATCGTCTACGGCATCAATCATGAAACGCTCACCGGACAAGAACGGATCGTCTCCAATGCCTCGTGCACGACCAACGCGATTGTGCCCATTCTGGCCGCGCTGGACCGGGAATACGGCGTCGAACACGCGCTCATGACCACCCTGCACTCGGTGATGAATGACCAGCCCCTGATTGATGGCTACCATCATGCAGACCTGCGGCTAACCCGCTCCGCCATGCAGTCGATGATTCCGGTTGCCACCGGCCTGGCAAGAGGCGTTGAGCGCCTGCTCCCCCAGTTGGCGGGGCGGGTCCAGGCAAAGGCGATACGCGTGCCGACCCTCAACGTGTCGGCCATCGACCTGGTAGTGCGCCTCGAGCGCGATGTCAGCGCGGGGGAACTCAACAGCCTGTTTCGTCAGGCTGCGCAGTCGGGACTGCGCGCACTGCTGGCCTATTCGGACGACCCGCACGCGTCGGTCGATTTCAATCACAATCCGCATTCGGCGACCGTCGACGGCAGCCAGACACGCACCATCGGGAAGCGCATGGCTAACCTGTTTGTCTGGTTTGACAACGAATGGGGGTTTGCCAACCGCATGCTCGATGTCGCGCACCATTGGTCCAGCCGCTCACCGGCCAACGGCAGAAGCAATTTTCATACCTGAATTAAAACATATAAAAATCAATGGTTGCGCTCGTTTAGATGGCGCAGTATGATTCAAAATAGAATCAATAATAAAAAATGCATCATAAAAAAGTCGTGCACCACGGCGCGCGACATAGGAGCGAGGAGACATCGATGTTGCGCGACTTCCCCCTGTTGGCGCTTGAAATCTCGCCCGATGGCCGCGTGCTCGGCTGCAGCGACCACCTGCTTGAAAAAACCGGATTGACCAAGGCCGCACTGATCGGTGCGCAATTCGGCGCCGTGGTCGATGCGGACAGCATCGAGGCGATACGTTGCTGCTTGCGCAGCCCAGACATCGCCACTGTTTCGAGCTTTGAAACGATATGCTTCAAGGGCGCAAGAAAAACCCGCTTGACAACGAACGCCCAGCTGGTCGGCGCGCTGCGCCACGGACAGCTCGTGCTTCAAGTGGTGGCCATCGAGAGCGAGGCCACCTTAAAGCTGCTGGCCACATTGCGCGAGCGAAGCGAAGTAATACAGGGCTTCATTGAAACATCGAGCGAGCCGATGTGGTGTATCGAGTTTACCGAACCGGTCGATCTGACCCAGAACGAAATCGAAATCATTCGCCAGGTATTTGCCAACGAATGCCACTGGTCGATGTGTAACAACGCGATGGCCCGGTTTTATGACATTCCTCCCCACATCGACATGCATGACACGCCGGTTGCGGCCATTTTCCCCGGCAGTCCGGCCAACGAGTCGTTTGTCCGAAATCTGATTCGCAACGATTTCAACCTGGACCGGAGCTTGTCGATCGATATCAAACACGATGGCTCGACAAAATATGTCGAAAATAATGTACGCGGCCACATTGAGAACAACTACCTGCACCGGATGTGGGGAACGGTCAGGGACATCACCGATTTCAAGGAAGAACAGCAGCAGCTCGCCCACTCCGAGGCAACGGTGAGAAGCATTCTTTCGGCGTTGCCCGATGGGGTGCTGGTCGCGGCCAGAAATCGCGTCATCAAGGCACTCAACCCGGCCCTGGAACAACTTGTCGGCCGCTCGGCGAATGATGTGCTTGATCGCGATTTTGCCGACTTCCTGTCATTCCCGAACGACGACATCAGCCGCCGCTGGGCCAACGGGGAAGCGCACCGGTGGACCGGTGAAATTCGGCACGCGCACGGCATCGTCAGTCCGTGCGACATCAGGGTTGCGCCGCTGGACCTGGTACAACCAACCCAATTTGTTCTGTCCATCCGGCCGGTCGCAGCAAAGTATCACGGACGAATAGCCCACAGCGCCGAGTAACATGTAAGGGTAGTCCACATGAAGTTCTCGCCTATTGCTGAAATCGAGTCGATCGACTGGAATCAAGAAGAATTCCTGAGTTTTCTTCGCGATCCACGGTGGACAACCATGTGCGATTTCTTGACCGACGGCATGGTGTTAGTCGACCGGGCGGGGATCGTCCAATACTTGAACGCCGCCGCCGAAGGACTCAACGAGTTCACCCGTGAACAATGCATCGGCCGGCCCATCACGGAAATGATCAGTCAATCCGTGATTCCGTGCGCCGGCTTGCTCGAGGCCTTTGAACGCCAGCGCCGTTTCACCGAATCGGTGCTCGATGCCAGCGGACGGCGGATCGCCGTCTCCGGCAGGCCGATCCGCGACAGCAAATCGGTGATGAATTGCTTCCTTATATCCCAACGCAATCTCGACTTCCTGTTGCGTCAGCCGCAAGGCGTGGGTCCGTATGGCGCCGGCCAGCGCACCGAGCCGGAAACCGGAACCACCCTGATTGGCGCCAGCGAACGCTCGGCGCGCATGCTTTCCATCGGCATCAAGGCCATGGCAATGGGCAGCAGAATCCTGTTGTTGGGCGAGTCCGGCGTCGGCAAGACCGAGTTTGCGCGTCAGTTGCACCGCCGCGCCAGACGCGCTGCCGGTCCGTTTGTGCATGTAAATTGCGCGAGCATACCGGAATCCTTGTTTGAGTCCGAAATGTTCGGCTTCGAGCGCGGTTCATTCACCGGCGCCAATACGCGCGGCAAAGCCGGCCTGATTGAATCAGCTGACGGCGGCACTTTATTCCTCGACGAGATCGGCGAAACGCCGCTGCAACTGCAGGCGAAACTGCTGCAAGTACTTGAGTCAGGGATGGTGCAACGGCTTGGCGCAACCAGTCCGCGCAAGGTGCACATCCAGGTCGTCGCCGCGACCAACCGCGACCTGCGCGAATTTGTCGCCGCGGGGCGCTTTCGGCAAGATTTGTTTTATCGGCTTTCGGTCGTCTCGCTGGCGCTTCCCGCGCTGCGCGAACAGCCCGAATTGCTCGATCCTTTGATCGATCATTTTCTACGCATGGCCAACGCCCGACGCCCTGCGCCACTTGACATCGAGGACGGTTGCCGGGCTGTCATCAAGCGCTATGCATTTCCCGGCAATATCCGCGAGATGCAAAACCTGATCGAATATCTGTCTGTCGTGTGCGATGAGCACGCCACGACGGTCGATCTGCCAATGGAATTTTCGGGGTGCGGCGCTCCTGCCCCCTTGCCGCGGGCGGGCGCTGACAGCGAGGTCTATCCACTCGGCGAAGGCGGACTCAAGGAATTGATTCGCAAATATGAGGGGCGCATTATCGCCGACGCCATTAAAAAAACCGGCAGCAAGCGCAAGGCCGCCGAATACCTGCATACGGATATCGCTACCATCGTGCGCAAGAGCCGCGCCACGCCGATTTGACGCCGGCTCAGGTTCGCAGACGGTCCGCCTGGCTCTTGAGCGCGCCAAGCGGCACCAGCAGAAGCAGCAGCGTCAGCACGACGATCCCGGAATTGACCCAGCTCGCCAAATCGTAGCCGCCATGCACGATCAGAAAACCGGAGACCGCCGGACCGATCGCCACGCCCGCGACCAGGAAGCCCCCCGAGGCTGCCACCACGCGCCCTTCCACATCCAGTTCCGCGGCCACCGCCGTCAGGTACGACAGCGCGTAAAAGTAGGTGCCCGAAATGAACAACACGCCGATGGTATAAGGCAGCTTGGCGTTGCTCGACTGAAGAATCGTGAAAGTGACGATGCCTGTCATCACGATTCCGAGCATCGCCGGGCGCTTGAGGCCGTTGCGCCCGCCAATGACGGAGGCGAGCATGGGTCCGGCTATGCCGAGCACCGCCTGTATTGAAAACAGCGAACCAAGTTGTTCGGTTGAATAGCCGGCGGCCTGCCCGATCCGCTCGGCAAACGCCCACATCATCGTATCGCGCAAGGCGAAGGCGAACATGGCAACCAGCATCAAGAGCGAGACTGCCGAAAACAGGCCGCGGTGGGCATGGGGATGTTCTTTTGTTGCGCGCAGCGTGGCATTAGCGCGCTGCGGCAGCTTGAACAGGAAGCCTGCCAGGCACAGCATGAAGACCGCCAGTGCGCCATACACCCCGGCAAAGCCCCAGCTATCGCTGATGCGGGAAAAAACTTCCATGGCGAGCACCATCAGCACGACAAACAGCACGGACATCTGCGCGGCGAGCTTTTCCGGATTGTCGGCATTGGCCACCGTGGCATTGCCGGCGGCAAGGGCCAGGCCGCAGCCGAAGCCGACCACGGGCCGCAAGAATAACAAGACCTCATAGGACCCCTGGAAAACCGAAGCGACGTTGCCGCCGATGGCCAGGCACGCGCCGATCACGGCGATGGTGCGCCGGGGAATACGTCCGATGAAGGGCGACACCGCCAGCGATGCGAGCATCACGGCCAGGAATTCCGCGGTCCCGAGCAAGCCGGCCTGCGCCTCGTCGATATGCAAGCCGTTCATGGTGGAGCTGATCATGAACGGCAGGACCAGCATCGCCAGCAAGCCGATCCCATAGGCCGAAGAGAACGCAGCCATCAGCAGCGACCAGTTATCCGGCATGGCCTCGCGCAGGGCGCGCGCAAATCGACCACCGCCAGTGGCAGGAATCGCAGCGTTTCTCACATATTCTTTGTTCATTTTGTTGATCTCCTCTTTCTTCTCTACACCCGCAGTATTCTGGCGCCATGTACAGCGAACTGAACCATACCATCTTTCCATTCGGGAACGAACCAGCCGGCGACGCCGGCCAATTCCTTGTCCATGCCCTACTTCTTGAAGTGAATTTCACCTTTCATGTTCGAAAATCCCTTGAGCTGGCGTTCGGTTTCCACCGTAAAAGTCTCCTTCGAAACCAGCGAGCCGCGCGCGGATGCCCACTGCCCGGTGCCGCCATCGAGCGTCAGCGTAAAGCCGTCAAATGCCGTCTCCATTGCCGCCAGCATCTTGTCGCCTTGCTTGTCTTTCAGCTCGCAACGTCCATTGCCTTTGGTCAGAGTTTCGGTCGCGCTCACCTTGCTTGCCGCTTCCATGCCGACGCAGGTAATGAGCAGGTACGCATCGCCCTTGCCAGCGGTGCTCAGCTTGTAGCTTCCCTCGAGCTGGAACACGGTCGTGCTGCGCTTTTCGGTCTCCATCATGGCCGGCGAAAAATCGGCAACCCAGCCGCCACTTGCCGTCACCGGCTCGGCCAACGCAGCCTGGGCCAGACCCGCCAGCGCCACTGCCATCGCACTGACGCGAACCACTTTACTCAGTGTTTTCATTCTCAAACTCCCATTTAATTTTCGACGATGCAACGCCATTGCCGTTCTAAGCCAGATTGATCCAGATCGATTTGGTCTGCATGTGCGCCAGCAGCGTTTCAAAGCACTTGTCGCGACCCTGGCCGGATTGCTTGTATCCGCCCCAGGGCTGCGTCATGTCGCCGTGGTCGTAGCAGTTGATCCAGACCATGCCAGCTTCGATGTTGCGCGCCATGCGATGCGCGGTATTCAAGTCGCGCGTCCAGATCGACGAGGCCAGCCCATAAATACTGTCGTTGGCAATGGCAATCGCCTCTTCCTCGGTGGAAAATGGAATCACGGCGGCCACCGGCCCGAAAATTTCTTCGCGCGCGATCGTCATGGCCGGCGTCACATCCCTGAACAGCGTCGGCTGAACATAGCAGCCGGCCTCCAGCCCGGCCGGACGGCCGCCGCCGATCACCGCTTGCGCGCCTTCGCTCTTGCCCAACTCGATGTAATGCAATACCCGCTTCTGCTGCTCGGCGCTCACCAGCGGCCCCATGGTGGTGGCCGGATCGAGCGGATCGCCAGGCTGGTAGCGCTGCGCTTCCTCGGCAAATTTCGCGACGAAGCGCTCGTAAAGCGACTGGTGCACCAGCAGGCGCGAACCGGCGCTGCACACTTCGCCCTGATTCATGAAAATGCCATTGACCGCGTAGGTCACCGCGCTATCGAGGTCGGCATCGGCCATGATGATCTGTGGACTCTTGCCGCCGCACTCGGTGCTCACTTTCTTCATGTTCGACTGACCGGCGTACACCAGCATCAGCTTGCCCACCTCGGTCGAGCCCGTAAAGCCAATCTTGTCGACATCCATGTGCAGGCCCAGCGCGCGCCCGGCATCCTCCCCGAATCCGTTGACCACATTGAATACGCCATCGGGAATGCCGGCCTCGGCCAGGATCTTGGCCAACAGCAGTGCGCTCATCGGGCTTTGCTCGGCTGGTTTGAGCACCACCGAATTGCCTGCCGCCAGAGCCGGCGCCACCTTCCAGGCCACCATCATGGTCGGGTAGTTCCACGGCGTTACACATGCCACGACCCCGAGCGGCTCACGCACGATCATATGCAGCGCCGCCGGGTCGGTCGAGGTGACCGCACCTTCCACCTTGTCGATCGCTTCCCCGAAATATTGAAAGGTGTGCGCTGAAAACGGCACGTCGATACTGAGCAGTTCTGCAATCGGCTTGCCCATATCGAGGCAATCGAGCAAGGCGAATTGCTCCGTATGTTCCTCAATCAGTTTCGCGGCGCGATACAGCACCTCCATCCGGCCGCGTGGCGACATGCGCGACCAGCTGCCGCGCTTGAATGCGCGCCGGGCGGCGCTCACTGCCAGGTCAATATCCTTCTCGTTGCCCCGCACCATTTCAGCAATGGCTTTTCCGTTCGCCGGATTACTGGTAGTAAACCGCTTGCCATCGACGGAATCAACGAATTGGCCATCGATAAAAAGGCGCGTTTCCGGCTTCAAGCTGCTCGCCTTGTCATGCCAGTATTTTGTATCGTTCATGAAAATTGCTTTCTTCTCAATTGTTTAGAGGCCGGCCTGGGGCCGACCAACCGGACATAGCGCGCAAGCCGGGTGGCAAGCGGTCATGTTTCGCCTTGGCGTCGTTTGCAAGCACTGTGCCAGCTGGAAAAAGACCGATTCGCCCTGAAAATCAACTGATTTGACCGGCCGGCGCACAAAACCGGTACAGAATCGCATCACCGGACGCTGCAATATTTCAGCAGCACCTCACAAATCTCAGCAGGCTGGCGCCCGGCTAATCATGCAATACGCTGTTACTCTTGCGAACAACGGTGGCAATATCGACTTGCAGCAATTCCGCGGCCTTTCTCTTGCTGCCTGTCCGGCGGATCGCTTCTTCGATAATGCGCACTTCATAGCGCTTCACCGCATCGCGCAGTGCGAAGCTTTGTTCGGAGATGGCAATACTGCCGGCCGCCTCGACGATCTGCGCCAATACCGAATCCACAGGCGCCGCCGCGACTGCCCCCTGGCACGGCGCAAACGGAAGATCAGCCGCGCTCGCCACCTCGTCGCACACGACAGCGAGGTGCTCAACTACATTCTGCAGTTCGCGCACATTGCCGGGATAATCGTATTGCTCGAGCTGTAGGCGACATGCATCGTCTATCCGCAGCGGGGTCGGCCTGCGCCGGTTCATCGCATTGAGGAACTTGTCGAGCAAGGACGCCAGCATGTCACGCCGTTCCCGCAGCGGCGGCAGGGTCAGCGTGATCACGCTCAGCCGGTAGAACAGATCGCGCCGGAAGCGCCCCTCCTTGACCAGCTGATTCAAGTCGCGGTTGGTGGCCGCAATGATCTGCAGCTTGAGCCTGATCGGCGCGGTGGCGCCAACCCGCTGGACCATGCCCTCCTCCAGCACCTGCAACATCTTGGCCTGGGTGGGCAAGGGAATTTCCCCCACTTCATCGAGAAACAGCGTGCCGCCATCGGCGCCTTCGATCAGTCCGCGCTTGCCGCGATTGGACGCGCCGGTGAATGAACCGCGCTCGTACCCGAACATCTCCGATTCGAACAGGCTTTCCGGTATCGATCCGCAGTTGACATGGATAAATGGCCGCTCGGGCCCGCTGGCGCGCTGGTGCAGCAGCTTTGCCAGCGCGGTTTTCCCGACCCCAGATTCCCCCAGCAACAGCAGACGGCTGCCGATCCTCATGGCGCGCAGGCCGCGCTCGACGAGCTCGGCGGTCGCTTTTCCGGTGACCACCGTGTCCTGTTCGGTCAAGGGAGCTCTTTCGGCGCCATTGGTGAGCTGGCCGAAGTGATGCTGTGCAGCGCCGTTGCTGGCGGCCAGCTTGGTCAGCACGTCGAGATTGCGCTGCACCAGCAGAAAGCACCTGATCTCACCGTTGCGTTGACGACTGCTGCGCGTTGAGAAAAGGTAGCGCCGGCCATGGCCGTCAGGGACCACCTGAGTGATCCGCGCGCCATCCGCAAAGGCCTTGAGCACGGCTTCGCAATCGAGACGGCTGCGCTTGACGAATTCGCTCAAGGGCTGGCCGACGACGACCGCTCGCAGCACCTCGTTGATGCTCTCCGCAGCGGCATTCATCGCCCGTACCATGCCGCGCTGGTCGATGAGCACGATCCCGTCGGGAAGCAAATCTGCGAAAATGTCCAGCCGTTCGTCGTTCAGGAAGGTGTCGAATGCCGGCCCTTCAGCGGACAGGGCGTAGCTGTCGGTAGCGCTGACGAACTTCATGCGCCGCTGTCCGGCGGCTTCGGCGCACCCGGCCCGATCGGACACAGGGTGAGAACGAATTGATCCGGCGCTTCATCGCCGACCGGAGAAATCCAGGCGTCGCACAACACGATGCTTCCGGAAAGCGTCCTGACTGCGCTCACCCATTGTTGCCGATCGCAGCCATACCACTGGCGCTCGCCGGGAAGCGCGTTTTCAAGATCGATCAGCGCTTGGATATCGCGTCCCAGCAACTGCTCCGCGCGCCATCCGAACTCGCGTTCGAAGGCAGGATTGACGCCAAGCAGAATCCTGCTGCGGTCGATGACCAACAAGGCATAAGGAATGGCGCCCAGCACGCCATGCACATTCTCCACTTGTTGCTGCAGGCGATTTTGGATTTGCCGGTACCCGGTCACATCGCGCACCGTGCCCCACAGCCGAATCAGGCGTCCATCGTGGATATGCGCGCGCACGGTATTTTCGACGTAGATGATGGCCCCGTCATGACGCACGTCGACACTGAGCGCGTTATCGATGGAAAAACCGGAGTCGACGATCTGGCTGACAAACGCTTCATTTTCCACATTGCGTTGAAAATACAGCGAGACCGCCTGTTTTTCGAAATCCACGTCGGCCGGAAGATCGTACAGCCGCGTCATCGATTTGTTGCACATCAGCCAGTGGCACTCGTTCGTGAAGACTTGCCGCACCACTTCCTGCGTTCCAGCTGCCAAATCAATGGGGTCGGTAAACTCGATGCACCACATGGCTTCGCTGGCCGATTCCACCAGATCACGCAATAGCCGCTCGGATTTGGCCAGCGCCGCGGCCGCGCGTTGTCCGTCCGGGTCGTACATTGCGGTAATGCGCAGCAGCGCCTGGCCAGGCTTTTTTCCATCCTTGCCACCGTCAAGCTTATCGACCAGGCAGGCAAACGACAACGCGACCCCGTCGTGCGCAACTATCTTTATCCTGCAACTGACCGGCGGGTCTGCCGGGCGCACCGCATGCATGAGCGCGTGGACGCTCATGACCGAGTCCGCATCCAGAACCTGCGCCAAGGCTCCTGGCGCCCGACTGCCCAGCAGCGTTTCCGCCGTCTGACTGCAATGCACGATCAGCATGTTCTCATCGACCAGAAACAGCAGGATCGGGCTATTGTGGTAGATCGCCTCGTAGCTCATTGCAGGCGTGGTTCTCAAGTTGCGCCGGGATTGGGCAATCAAAGCAGGCTTTCGATCGCGTCCGCAAACTCGAACACATCGACCGTGCAACCATAACTGGCCACATTGAAAATGGGCGCATTCGGGTCGGTATTGACGGCGATGATGGTATCGACATGCTTCATGCCATGCAGATGCTGCACCGCCCCCGAGATACCCAGCGCCACATACAGCTTGCAACTCCCGGCGACCTTGCCGGTCAGCCCCACCTGATGCGCCTTGTGCAGCCAGCCTGAATCGGCGATCGGCCGCGAGCAGCCGAGCGTCGCACCAAGTTTTTCGGCAATCGCAGCAAAGCGCGGCACATTCTTTTCATCCTGGACCCCGCGTCCGATCGACATGATGAATTCGGCCTTGGTGATATCGACGCCAGAGGACGGCGCTTCGATGTATTCCACATGCTGGTAGCGCCCGCCCGTCGCCGGCGGCGCGACCGCAAACGGCTGCACGCTTGCGGCGCCCTTGCCCTGCGGCGCCTTGAAGGTCGCGCCGCGCAGCGTCAGGATCACCACCGGCTTGTCCGGGAACCGCAGTTCGATATTCACCTTGGATCCATAGCCGGCGCGGGTCGCGCACATCGCGCCCTGCACGACATCGATGGCAAAGACATCCGCGGCAAAGCCGCTGCCGATGCGCACCGCGAGCGCCGAGGCGTAGGACATGCCGGAGGCGCAATGCCCGATCATGATCAGCGCCGGGGCCTGCCGCAGCGCTGCCTGAAATGCCGCTTCCTCGGTCGCGGCGGCGTCAAAATGCGCATTGCCGGTGTCGGCGAGCAGGATGTCGTCGACGCCGGGCAGATCGAGCAGTGCGGCAATGGCGTCCAGATCCTGCCCCACCACCAGCACCCGCAGCGGCCCGCCGATTTTTTCCTTCAGCTGGCAAGCCGCGCCCAGCATTTCACTACTGATGTCGGCCAGCACTCCCCGCGAGTGCTCGGCAATGACAAGAATTCCACTCATTCTGATGCTCCCGTTTTTTCCCGTACGATCTTGATAATCGCCTGCGCAACCTGCAAGGGCGAGCCCTCCAGCATCTGCGCGCGCGTCGCTGGCGGCACCACCATCTTGCTCGTGCAGGCTGCCTGGTAGGCGCTCGCTTCGGCGCCGGCCTCGACCCGCGCCAGCGGCTTGTCCCTGGCCTGCTTGACCATGCGCATGGTGGCGTAGCGCGGCGCGTTGGCGCCGGTTTGCATGGTGATCAGCGCCGGCGCCGGCATGCGCACCTTGTGCTGCAGTCCGCCTTCCAGTTCACGGGTGACCGTGATGACGTTTCCGCCGTCCCATTGTGTGGCGACGATCAGCGCGGCGCAGGGCAGTCCCAGCATGCGCGCCATGGCCGGACCGGTGGCGCCGTTGGCCAGATCGGCCGACTGCGCGCCGGCCATGATCAGGTCCGGCTGCTCCTGCAGCGCCACGCCGGCCAGCATGCGGGCGATGACGATCGGGTCGGCCTGGGCCAGGCTTTTGTCCCACACCCGCACCGCCCGCTGCGCACCCTTGGCGAGTGCCTTGCGCAGCGTGTCTTCGGCCTCTTCCGGACCAACCGTCACCACCACCACCTCGCCACCGCCCAGCGCCTCGACCGTCTTGAAGGCCTGTTCAAGGGCGGTGTCGTCCCACTCGTTGAGCTGATATTCGACGAACTGCGGCAGGATGCTGCGGCCGTCTTCGGCGAAGCTGAATTCATCGCCAAGCTTGCCGGCATGCTTGACCGGCACCAAGATGCGCACCCCGCTTTTTTCCGGTTTTTCATAAGGCGGCAGCAGCGCCGGCTGCACCGGCCGCGCGCTCCACGGTGGCGCCGCGAGCGTGTCCACGGGGGCGCCGGGCAACGG
>JBAQKU010000036.1:0-1949 GCA_049301315.1 Telluria sp. | reverse complement strand
GTCGGGTAGCCCGACGCGGTTGCCCGCGTCAAGCCCCCTAAGAACCGAGCATGGGTCTTTCGATCCACTCGGCTCAAGCCTCTTCCAAGGCATCTTTCGACACCCGCTTTTACAACTTAACCTCTGGCGTCCTTTTGACTTCCATGGCACTCGGGATGGTGCAGTTGAATGTTGCCCGCCGCGTCTGATCCGCCGTCTGATCTTTTCACAATGAAACGGGTGGCCCAAGGGCTTCCCGGTGCAATCAGTTCATGACAGGTAGGACAGATGCCATCTTGTCTGAGCCAGACGCGGTAGAGCTTCACGCGACCCATTGGTGAATTCATCGTCTTCCGGCCCCATCGGGCCTCGAAATACGATGCCCACTTCGGATCGTGCGGATTGGCTGCGTATTCCACGGAAACTGGACACCCGCTCCGCCGCAAACTGGACACTCGTTCCAGCTCAAACTGGACACCTATTCCAGGCCAAACTGGACACCTTGGGCGTGACGGCGCGGGGTCGAGGTTCAGGTTTTACTCCTGAGTGGCCGGGGTTGTCAAATTTGTCCGCTTTTTCCGCATCGAATCGCCCTTCAAATTGAACTGATGGGCGTTGTGGACCAACCGGTCGAGGATGGCATCGGCGAGCGTGGCGTCGCCGATGGCGGCATGCCAATGTTCGATTGGCAGCTGACTGGTCACGATGGTCGAGCGCGCGCCGTGGCGGTCGTCGAGCACCTCCAGCAGATCGCGCCGGTGCGTGTCGTCGAGCACGGCAAGGCCCCAGTCGTCGATCACCAGCGCGTCAATCTTGGCCAACTGCTTGAGGAGCTTGCTGTAGCGTCCGTCAGCGCGTCCGATACTTAGCTCATCGAGCAGGCGCGGCAGGCGCACGTAGTAGGCGCTATGGCCCTGGCGGCAGGCCTGATGGGCGAGCGCGCACGCCAGCCAGGTCTTGCCGGCGCCGGTGGGGCCGGTCAGCAGCACGTTCTGTTTGTCGGTCAGCCAGCGGCCGGCCAGCAGTCGTTGGAATAGCGCCTTGTCGAGCCCGCGTGGATGGCGGTAGTCGATGTCCTCGGCGGCCGTATTGGGCTTGAGCTTGGCGCGCTGCAAACGCAGTGCCAGCGCCTTGCCATCGCGCTCTGTTTCCTCATGATCGATCAACAGGCCGAGGCGCTCGTCGAATCCCAGGTGATCGAGGTCAAGAGTGCTCTGCTCGGCGAAGGCGCGCGCCATGCCAAACAGTTTCAGGCGCGTCAGTTTGTCGTGGGTCGGGTGGTGCAGCATAAGCGATCCTTTTTAGTGTGTTTGCGAATTTTATATAAATCGTTTATATCGTTTATCCGATCTTCCGGTAGCGTCAATGCACCTGATTCGATTGGTAGTAGGCGGCGCCGCGCAGGTTCTCGTGTTCAGGCAAATCGAGCGAGCGCTGCGGGCTTTGTGGCTCCTGGTCCAGCCCGTTCTTAAGGATGGCCTGCACGCTCTTCCAGCTCACGGCGCTGTGCTTGAGGGCTCGCGCGCAAGCCGCCTCCAGGCGCTCAATGCCGAATTGCTGTCCCAGCGACAGCACACCGAGACAGCTGCGGAAGGCCTGCTGTGGATGGCGTCGCTGGCTCAGCAGGCGTCCGACCAGGACCTCGCAACGCGGCCCGATGGCGGCGGCGCGCGCGCTCAGCGTGTCGGCGTTCCAGCCCGCCACTTCGCGGTGGGCCGCCGGCATGTGCGCGTCGATCGTCGTGTGGCGACCCTTGAAGGTGCTCGATGCGTGGCTGGCGACGCGCTGACCGCGCAGGAAGATCTCGATCGTCGCCTTCGTCACGCGCACGTCCATCTGCGCGCGCGCATGCCGGCAAGGCACAGAGTAGAAGTGTCCATCGACCTCGACGTGGTAGTCGACGCCGACCCGCGCGACCGTCCACGCGGCGTACTCGTAGGGCAGCGCCGGCAGCGCGCGCAGGGCCGGCT
>JBAQKU010000035.1:0-6859 GCA_049301315.1 Telluria sp. | reverse complement strand
GCGCCTTGGCCACGCCGGGCAAGGCGGGCAGCACTGCGCGTGCGCGCGCCAGCACGTCGATGTCGCCGTACAGGTTCGGCAGCGCCAGCAGCGCGGCGCGCGTCACCGGCCCGTAGCCGGCGGTCAGCGCCTCGAGGCCGGGCGTGTCCTTGGCGCGCAGCAGCGCATACAGCGCCGCTTCGTCCTTGCGCGCCGCTTCGTCGTCGGCAATCAGGGCGCGCAGCACGCCCACGTGCGACAGGTCGAGGCGCACCTCGGAAAAGCCTGCCAGCGCCAGCGAGGCGAGCGCCAGTTCCTGGATTTCGGCATCGGCTTCGAGACCGGCGTGACCGTAGATCTCGGCGCCGATCTGGAGCGGCTCGCGCGTGGCATGCAGGCCGGACGGTCGGGTGTGCAGCACGCTGCCGGCATAGCACAGGCGCGTGACCGAAGCGCGGTTGAGCAGGTGGGCGTCGATGCGCGCGACCTGGATCGTCATGTCGGCGCGCAGACCGAGCATGCGCCCTGAAATCTGGTCCACCAGCTTGAAGGTGCGCAGATCGGTGTCCTTGCCGGCGCCGGTCAGCAGCGAATCGACGTACTCGAGCAGCGGCGGCATCACCAGCTCGTATCCGTACAGACGGAAGTTGTCGAGCATCAGGCGGCGCAGCTCTTCGATCTTGCGCGCTTCCGACGGCAGGACATCGGCAATATTCTCAGGCAGGAGCCAATTCGGCATGGATGGAAAAGTATCGGGAGTTGTTAAAAAACGGGCAATACAGGCGCATGGGCAGGCGCAAAGTGTGGCGCCGAACCATCAATTTTACCCGAAAATGCTTGGCATGAGGGAGCAAATCGCGCCGCGGCCGGCGCGCGAGTTGTGTAAGTGACACGCTGGAACAGCGGGCCCCGCCACCGGCGCGGCCGGTGGCGGGGCGGTGTCGCTATTTCCCGCCGGAGCCGGGGCTCTTCAGGTATTTGAAGAACTCGGAATTGGCGTCGATGACCATCATGTCGTTGCGGCTCTTGAACGAGGCGCGGTAGGCTTCGAGCGAGCGGTAGAACTTGTAGAACTCGGGGTTCTTGCCGAACGCCTGGGCGTAGATCTGCGAGGCCTTGGCGTCGCCCTCGCCCTTGATGCGCTCGGCGTCGCGGAACGCTTCGGCCAGCAGCACCGTGCGCTGGCGGTCGGCGTCGGCGCGGATCTTCTCGGATTCGGCCGAACCGGTCGAACGCAGTTCGTTCGCCACCCGGGTGCGCTCGGCCTTCATGCGTTCGTACACCGAGTTGTTGATCTGCTCGACATAGTCGACCCGCTTGAGGCGCACGTCGACAATCCCGACCCCGATCTGCTTGGCCTCGGCCACGACCTTTTTCTGGATCGCTTCCATGACCTTGCCGCGTTCGCCGGAGATCACCTCGCGCACGGTACGCTTGGTGATTTCGTCGTTGAGCGCTGCCTTGATGATCTGCGACATGCGGTCGCGCGCGCGGCTTTCGTCGCCGCCGAAGCTGACGTAGTACAGCTTGGGTTCGACGATGCGCCACTTGACGAAGGCGTCCACCAGAATGTTCTTCTTCTCGGCCGTGATGAAGCGGTCGGCGTCGGGAGTGTCGAGCGTGAGGATGCGCTTGTCCAGGTACAGCACGTTCTGGAACGGCGGCGGCAGCTTGAAATGCAGGCCGGGCGTGCTGATCACGTCGCGCACTTCACCGAGCGCGAACACGATGGCGTACTTGCGCTGGTCGACCACGAACACGGTCGACGACAGGATCATCAAGCCGATGAAGCCCGCGACAAAAATGGTAACTAGGCGGTTCATTAACGGCTCTCCCGATCACGTGAGGATTCGCGGCTGCGGCTGTCGCGCTGGCGCACCTGTTCAGCTGCCTGGGCCGTCTCCTGCGGCGCCGGCATCAGGACCGGGCCCGACTTCGAGCCGATGGCGGCGTCGTTGGCGGCGCTTTGGGCAATCAGTTTGTCGAGCGGCAGGTACAGCAGGTTGCTGCCCGATTTCGTGTCGACCATGACCTTGCTTGCGCTGCTGAAGATCTGCTGCATGGTGTCGATATACATGCGGTCGCGCGTGACCGCCGGCGCTTTCTGGTACTCGGCCATCACCTGGCTGAAGCGGGCCGCGTTACCGGTCGCGTTCTCGGTCACCATCGAGCGGTACGCCTCGGCTTCCTGCAGCAGGCGGAAGGCATTGCCGCGGGCACGCGGAATCACGTCGTTGGCGTACGCCTCGCCTTCGTTCTTGGCGCGTGCGCGGTCCTGGCCGGCCTTGACGGCGTCGTCGAAGGAGCCTTGCACTTCTTCCGGCGGCTGCACCGCCTGCATGGTCACGTTGGTCACCTGCGCGCCCAATGCGTAGCGGTCGGCGACCTGCTGCATCAGCATGTGCACGTCGTTGGCGACCTTTTCGCGGCCTTCGTACAGGACGAAGTCCATCTTGCTCTTGCCGACCACCTCGCGAATGGCGGTCTCGGCGACCTGGCGCACGGTCTCGTCCTGGTCGCGGTTGTTGAACAGCCAGGCGACCGGGTCTTTGAGCGTGTACTGCACCGCGAACTGGATGTCGATGATGTTCTCGTCGTCGGTCAGCATCAGCGCTTCGCGCGGCTGCTTGTTGCGCACGTTGGAACGGTAGCCGATTTCGGCGGTGCGCACCTGCGACACGTTGACCGTCTCGTGGCCCTGGAACGGATACGGCCAGCGCCAGTTGAAACCGGCGCCGGCTGTGCGGCTGAGCTTACCGAAGGTGGTGACCACCCCGGCCTGGCCTTCCTGCACGATGAAGGCGCCGCTGGCGAGCCAGATGATGGCCACCACCGCGGCCACCAGGCCGGCCGTGATGCCTGCCCCCTTCATCTCGGGGCGGTTGCCGCCCCCGCCGCCGGAGTCGCCGCCCGGCGTGCGGGCGCCGAACAGGCGGTTCAGGCGCTGGTTAAAGTCGCGCCACATCTGGTCGAGGTCGGGCGGGCCGTCGCCGGGCCTCTTGCCTTCTTGGGCCTTGTTGTCGCCTTCAGGCTTACGGCCCCAGCGCGGGTCGTTGAGCGACATCTTGATGCCGATACGTTTAAATAGGGAGACGAGCATGCTATCGTGGTCCGGCGTTGGTGGTTGAAATACTTTCGGCGCCGATTGCGTCGGACGCAAATTCGAGGCCGTCATCGTCCTGCTCTTGTTCTTCCGCTTCGACCGGGCCGGCTGCCGCCTTGGCCGCTTCGACGATGGCGCCGCGCAGCAAATCGAGGCCGGCGCCGCTCTGGGCACTGATGAAAACGCGGGCGATTTTATCACATTCATCACGCTCGAGCGCCGGCTCGAGGCCGGCTGCGTCGATCTTGTTCCAGACCAGGATCTGGGGAATATGGTCGGCTCCGATTTCCTTGAGCACCAGGTTGACCTGTTCGACCTGCTCCATGCGCGAAGGACTGGCGCCGTCGACCACATGCAGCAGCAGGTCGGCGTGGATGGTCTCTTCCAGGGTGGCGCGAAAGGCCGCCACCAGCTGGTGCGGCAGCTCGCGCACGAAGCCGACGGTGTCGGAGATGACGACGTTGCCGGCGTCCTGGCCCAGGTAGACCCGGCGCGAGGTGGTGTCGAGCGTGGCGAACAACTGGTTGGCGACATACACGCCGGCCTTGGTAAGGGCGTTGAACAGGGTCGACTTGCCGGCGTTGGTGTAGCCGACCAGCGACACTGAAAACGTGTGGCTGCGCCCGCGCGCGCGGCGCTGGGTCTCGTGCTGCTTGCGCAGCTTGGCCAGGCGCGCGCGCAGTGCCTTGACGCGATCGCCGATCAGGCGGCGGTCGGTCTCGAGCTGGGTTTCGCCTGGGCCGCGCAGGCCGATACCGCCCTTCTGGCGTTCCAGGTGGGTCCAGCCGCGGATCAGGCGCGTGGCCAGGTGCTGCAGCTGGGCCAGTTCGACCTGCAGCTTGCCCTCGTGGCTCTTGGCGCGCTGGGCGAAGATGTCGAGGATCAGGCTGGTGCGGTCGAGCACCCGGATGTTCAGGCGTTTTTCGAGGTTGCGCTGCTGGGCCGGCGACAGGGCGTGATTGAAAATGACGATTTCAATGTCCTGGTCGGCGCAGGCCTGCGCAATCTCGTCGGCCTTGCCGCTGCCGACGAAGTAGGCAGCGTCCGGGCTGGAACGCTTGGCGGTGATGGTCGTGATCGGCTCGGCGCCCGCCGAGCGCGCCAGCAGCGACAGTTCTTCGACGCTGGCGTTGAAATCGCCGGCGCCGAAGTCGATGCCGACTAAGGCTGCGCGCATACGGATCCCTGGCAGCTTGTGGCCCAGTGCGGCGTGACCTGGGGCAGGCCCACCGCCTTACTCCGCCTCGGCTTCAAGGTTGAGGTTGACCGCGCGTGCCGGCACCACGGTGGAGATTGCATGCTTGTATACCATCTGGGTGACCGTGTTACGCAGTAAAACCACGTATTGGTCGAAGGATTCAATGTGCCCCTGCAGCTTGATCCCGTTGACCAGGTAGATCGAGACGGGGACATGCTCTTTGCGCAAGGCATTGAGGAATGGGTCTTGTAACAGTTGCCCTTTGTTGCTCATAACAGCTCCGTGATGTTGTTGTAGCTTAAGATTTGGAGGCGACTCGCTCGTTTTCAAGTAGAGGGAACAGCATTCTGTCAAAAAATGAATGCCGTTCTGCAGCTACTGTACCCTGTTTTGACACGATTTATCCTAATGACAATCACTATTTCTGTGATTTGGCAAAGGGATTCTTACCCATACGCAATTCAATGCGCAAAGGGGTGCCGACCAGGTTGAATGTGTCGCGGAAATGTTTCTCGAGATAACGCTTGTACGGTTCGCCGATGGCGTCCAGAGCGTTGCCGTGGATCACGATAATCGGGGGATTCTGGCCGCCCTGGTGCGCGTAGCGCATTTTCGGGCGGATCGAGCCCTTGCGGCGCGGCTCCTGCTTCTCGACCGCCTCGATCAGCGCGCGCGTCAGGCGCGGCGTGGACAGGTCGGCGGTGGCGGCGGCATAGGCCGCGTCGACCGACTTCATGAGCGGGCCGATGCCGGTCGCCTTGAGCGCCGAAATGAAATGGGTCTTGGCGAACGAGAGGAAGTCGAGCTTGCGGTCGATGTCGATCTTGATCTCGTCGCGTTCGTCGGAGCGCAGGCCGTCCCACTTGTTGACGGCCACCACCAGCGCGCGCCCCGATTCGAGGATGAAGCCGGCGATGTGGGCGTCCTGCTCTGAGATGTCCTGCTGGGCGTCGAGCAGCAGGATCACCACGTGCGCCTCCGAGATCGACTGCAGCGTCTTGACGACCGAGAATTTCTCGATCGCTTCGAACACCTTGCCGCGCCGCCGGATGCCGGCCGTGTCGATCAGGGTGTAGTGCTTGCCGTCGCGCTCGAACGGGACCTCGATCGAGTCGCGCGTGGTGCCCGGCATGTCGAACGCGATCACGCGCTGCTCGCCGATCAGGGTGTTGACCAGGGTCGACTTGCCCACGTTGGGGCGGCCCACGATGGCGATCTTGATGCCGCGTTCGGCCGGCTCGAGCTCTTGCGCGTCGGCCGGGCGCTGCGCGAACGCTTCGTTGAGCGCCTCCTCGACCAGGTCGGCCACGCCGTCGCCGTGCGCGGCCGAGATCACGCACGGATCGCCCATGCCCAGTTCGTAGAATTCGGCCACCACCGAGGTGTACTTCATGCCCTCGGCCTTGTTTACGACCAGCATCACCTTGCGCCCCGACTTGCGCAGGAAATCGGTGATGGTCTTGTCGTGCGGGGTCAGACCCTGGCGCCCGTCGACGATGAAGATGACGACGTCGGCCTCGGCCACCGCCTGCTTGGTCTGCAGCGCCATCTCGTGCATGATGCCTTCCTTGGCGACCGGCTCGAAACCGCCCGTGTCGATGACCAGGAAGGGACGTTCGCCGACTCGCCCTTCGCCGTAATGGCGATCGCGCGTCAGGCCAGGCAAATCGGCCACCAGCGCATCGCGCGAGCGGGTCAGACGATTGAACAACGTCGATTTTCCGACGTTTGGTCGGCCTACTAATGCTATTACCGGCTTCATGGTGTTATTCGACCGCGATGGCGGTCACTGTCCCAGATTGTGTTTGAAAAATCAAATTCGAACCGGCCACCAGCGGGACCGACTTGATCGGGCTCCCGTCGGTTGCCGCCCGAGCTAAAAATGCGCCGTCTTCGCGCGACAGGAAGTGGATGAAACCCTGATAGTCGCCCACCGCCACGGCGCGTCCGTAGGACACCGGGGTCGACAGCTGGCGGTAGCTCAGCTTGTCGTTGCGCCAGGCGCTGGCGCCCGTGCCGCGGTCGAACGCGGCCACGGCGCCCTTCTCGTCGACCGCGAACAGGAAGCGCTGGTCGACCGACACGCCCACGTCGGACGAGAATTCCTTGGTCCAGCGCGAGGCGCCGGTGGCCAGGTCGAAGCAACCGACCCGCCCCTGGTAGGACACCGCGCACACGTCCTTGTCGAACACCACCGGGGTGCCGCCGATATCGGTGACGCGTTCCAGTTCGGTGGCGCCGCGCGCTTCGCCGACCGCCACTTCCCAGCGCGGTGCGCCGGTGGCCAGCACCAGCGAGAGCAGCTTGCCGCCCGGCAGCGCGATGACCACGTCCTTGCCGACGATCGCCATGCCCGGCGCGTTGCGCAGGGTGAGCGGCGGCGAGACGCGCTGCACGGTCCATTTCTTTGCGCCGGTCTTCGCGTCCAGCCCGACGATGCGGTTGTCGATGCTGCGCACCACCACCATGCCCTGCCCCACCGCCGGCGCGGACAGCACTTCGCTCGAGGCCTGGCTCGTCCACAGCGGCTTGCCGTCCATGTCGAAGGCCAGCACGGCCCCCTTGACGCCGCCCACCAC
>JBAQKU010000034.1:0-7333 GCA_049301315.1 Telluria sp. | reverse complement strand
GGCTGGGACGGCATCGAACGGCGCGACGAGAAGGCCCAGGAATTTCGCGCCGCGGCCGCCCCCGTCAAGGAAGACAGCATCCGGGTCGACGCGGTCAAGCTCGACGCGCTGCTCGAGGTGGCGGGCGAATCGGTGCAGGCGGCCAACCAGGCCGCGGTGCTGCTCGAGCGCCTGTCGCAGTTCAAGTTCGACGGCCCGGCCGCGAGCCTGATGGCGACCCTGGCCGAGACGCTCGAACGCGCCTCGCGCTACTCGGCCGAACTGCAGCGCGCCACGCTGGCCACGCGCATGCAGCCGGTCGGGCGCCTGTTCCAGAAATTTCCGCGCCTGGTGCGCGAACTGGCCAAGGACCTGGGCAAGGATGTCGAGCTGACCATCGAGGGCGCCGAGACCGAAGTCGACCGCGTCGTGGTCGACAGCCTGTACGACCCGCTGGTGCACATGCTGCGCAACGCGCTCGATCACGGCGTCGAATCGCCCGAGGAGCGGCGCGCCGCCGGCAAGCCGGCCAAGGCGTACATCTCGCTCAAGGCCTGGCAGGAGGCGAACAGCGTGATGATCGTGCTGCAAGATGACGGCAAGGGCATGGACCCGGTACGGCTGCGCAAGAAGGCGGTCGAGAAAGGCCTGATCGGCGAAAACGGCGCGCCCACCGACGAGGACGCCTTCCAGCTGGTGTTCCTGCCCGGTTTTTCGACCAAGGAAGTGGCGTCCTCGGTATCCGGGCGCGGGGTCGGCATGGACGTGGTGAAAACCGCGGTCGAGAAGAACCGCGGCGCGGTCCGGATCGAATCGGTGCTCGGGCACGGCACCAAGTTCGCGATCCGCCTGCCGATCGAACTGTCGATCGTCCCGACCATGCTGGTGTCGACCTCGGGCGCCGCGCTGGCGCTGCCGATGGCGGTGGTGCAGCGCGTGGTCGAGCTGCCCGAGACGTTCATGGAAGTGGGCGGGGCCCCGGTGCTGAAAGACCAGGGCCGCCCGCTGCCGGTACGCTCGCTGGCCCGCGCGCTCGGCTACGAGCCGTGCTCGGAACGGGTCGGCATCGTGGTCGCCGCGCCCCAGCCCTACATCCTGGCGGTGGAGGCGGTCGACGGCACCGCCGACCTGGTGATCAAGCCGATGACCGCCATCGCGGTCGACGGCATCACCGGCACCGCGCGTTCGGCCGAGGGCGAGCTGGTCCTGGTGGTGGGCCTGTCGTTCCTGATGGACGGATGCCGCGGCAGCGTCAAGCTGGCCGCCTAGGCAAAAAAATTTCACCCGCCGCGAAGGTGACGAAATGCCTGCGCATTGTGCGCAGGCATTTTTTTTATTCGTTATCGGGATGCAAAAACAGAATTTATATCAATAAAACGATATCGAAACCACATAATGGGCCAATACCGGGCCCTTGCTGCCGCACTGCACAAATATGGCATAATCGAAGACAGTGCCTGATCCACGCAGCCGTCTCACCGAAAACACCATGATAAAAACGCTCTACGACAAACTCTGGGAATCCCATGTCGTGCGTGCCGATTCCGACGGCACCACGGTCCTCTACATCGATCGCCACCTGGTGCACGAAGTGACCAGCCCGCAGGCCTTCGACGGCCTGCGCGAGGCTGGGCGCAAGCTGTGGCGCACCTCGGCCAACCTGGCCGTGGCCGATCACAACGTCCCCACCACCGAGCGCTCGGGCGGCATTGCCGATCCGGTCTCGCGGCTGCAGGTGGAAACGCTCGACAACAACGCCAGGAGCTACGGACTGACCTACTTCAACATGAACGACAAGCGCCAGGGCATCGTGCACGTGATCGGGCCCGAGCAGGGCGCGACGCTGCCGGGCATGACGGTGGTGTGCGGCGATTCGCACACTTCCACCCACGGCGCCTTCGGCTGCCTGGCGCACGGCATCGGCACCTCCGAAGTCGAGCACGTGATGGCGACCCAGACGCTGCTGGCCAAGAAGTCGAAAGCGATGCTGGTGCAGGTCGACGGCGTGCTGCCGCACGGCGTGAGCGCCAAGGACATCGTGCTGGCCGTGATCGGCCGCATCGGCACCGCCGGCGGCACCGGCTACGCCATCGAATTCGGCGGCGCGGCGATCCGCGCGCTGTCGATGGAAGGGCGCATGACGGTGTGCAACATGGCGATCGAAGCGGGTGCGCGCGCCGGCATGGTGGCGGTCGACGACACCACCATCGAGTACGTCAAGGGCCGTCCCTATTCGCCGGCCGGACCGCACTGGGAGCGCGCCGTGGCCTACTGGCGCACGCTGCACTCGGACCCGGGCGCGCCGTTCGACCTGGTCGTCACGCTCGACGCGGCCGAGATCAAGCCGCAGGTAACCTGGGGCACCTCGCCCGAGATGGTCACCGCGATCGACGGGCGCGTGCCCGATCCCGACCAGGAAAAAGACGCGGTGCGGCGCGACGCCATGGAAAAGGCGCTGGCCTACATGAACCTCAAGCCGAACACCCCGATCGCCGACATCCGCATCGACAAGGTATTCATCGGCTCGTGCACCAACTCGCGCATCGAAGACCTGCGCGCCGCCGCCGCCGTGGTGCGCGGCAAGCAGCGCGCCTCGAACGTGCGGCTGGCGCTGGTGGTGCCCGGATCGGGCCTGGTGAAAGAGCAGGCCGAGCGCGAAGGCCTCGACCGGATATTCAAGGACGCCGGTTTCGAATGGCGCGAGCCAGGCTGCTCGATGTGCCTTGCAATGAACGCCGACCGGCTCGAGCCGGGCGAGCGCTGCGCCTCGACCTCGAACCGCAACTTCGAAGGCCGCCAGGGGCAGGGCGGACGCACCCACCTGGTGTCGCCCGCAATGGCTGCGGCGGCCGGCATTGCCGGCCACTTCGTCGACGTGCGCGCGCTGCGCTGATCGAATAACCAACTCCAGGAGCCCAATAATGAAAAAACTATTCGCGCTGTGCGCCATCGCCCTGCTGCTGGCCGGCTGCAACACCATTTCCGGCATCGGCAAGGACGTCCAGAAGGTCGGACAAGCCGTTGAAGGCGCAGGCAGAAAATAACGTGCGCGCACCGCGCGGCCTGACGGCCGCGCGCCGCCCAACCCGCAAGAAAGCATCATGGACAAATTTACGATATACGAAGGCCTGGTGGCGCCGCTCGACCGCGCCAACGTCGACACCGACGCCATCATCCCCAAGCAGTTCCTCAAGTCGATCCACCGCACCGGCTTCGGCCCCAACCTGTTCGACGAGTGGCGCTACCTCGATCACGGCGAACCCGGCCAGGACTGCAGCGGCCGCCCGCTCAATCCCGATTTCGTGCTCAACCAGGAGCGCTACCGGGGCGCCTCGATCCTGCTGGCGCGCAAGAACTTCGGCTGCGGCTCGTCGCGCGAACACGCGCCGTGGGCGCTTGCGCAGTATGGCTTTCGCGCGATCGTCGCGCCCAGCTTCGCCGACATTTTCTTCAACAACTGCTACAAGACCGGCCTGCTGCCGATCGTGCTGAGCGAGTCGCAGATCGAGCACCTGTTCGACGAAGTGAAGGCGTTCCCGCTGTTTCGCCTGGTCGTCGACCTCGAACAGCAGCGCGTCTCGACCAGCAACGGCAGCCTGTCGTACCAGTTCCAGATCGACGAATTTCGCAAATTCTGCCTGATCAACGGGCTTGACGACATCGGCCTGACGCTGCGCCACGCGGACGAGATCCGCGCGTTCGAAGAGCGCCATCTGGCAAACCAGCCGTGGCTGGGCAACGTCATCTAATTGAAAAGACAACATGAAGATCGCAATCCTGCCGGGCGACGGCATCGGCCCTGAAATCATGGCGCAAGCGACCAAGGTACTGGACGTCCTTGGCGAAAAATTTGAAATGGAAACGGCGCCCGTGGGCGGCGCGGGCTACGCGCAGCACGGCCACCCGCTGCCCGAGGCCACGCTGGCGCTGGCCAAGGCCGCCGACGCGGTCCTGTTCGGCGCCGTGGGCGACTACAAGTACGACAACCTGGAGCGCTCGCTGCGCCCGGAGCAGGCCATCCTGGGCCTGCGCAAGCAGCTCAATTTGTTCGCCAACCTGCGTCCCGCGATCCTGTATCCGGAGCTGGCCGGCGCCTCGACCTTGAAGCCTGAAGTCGTCTCCGGCCTGGACATCCTGATCATCCGCGAGCTGACCGGCGACATCTATTTCGGCAAGCCGCGCGGCGTGCGCGAATGCCCGGACGGCCCGTTCAAGGGCGAGCGCGAAGGCTTCGACACGATGCGCTACGCGGAAACCGAAATCCGGCGCATTGCGCACGTGGCGTTCCAGGCCGCGCAAAAGCGCAGCGGCCGCGTCACCAGCGTGGACAAGGCCAATGTGCTCGAGACGTTCCAGTTCTGGCGCGACATCGTCACCGACGTGCACAAGGACTATCCGGACGTCGAGCTCGAGCACATGTACGTCGACAACGCGGCCATGCAGCTGGTGCGCGCACCCAAGAAATTCGACGTCATGGTGACCGGTAACATGTTCGGCGACATCCTGTCGGACTGCGCCGCGATGCTGACCGGCTCGATCGGCATGCTGCCGTCGGCCTCGCTGGACGCGGCCAGCAAGGGCCTGTACGAGCCGTCGCACGGCTCGGCGCCCGATATCGCCGGCAAGGGCATCGCCAATCCGCTCGCCACGATCCTGTCGGCGGCCATGATGCTGCGTTATTCGCTGGGCCGCGCCGAGCAGGCCGACCGTATCGAAACGGCGGTCAAGCAGGTGCTGGCGCAGGGGCTGCGCACGGCCGATATTTTCGAGCAGGGCACCACCCGCGTGGGCACCGAAGAAATGGGTGACGCGGTGGTGCGGGCGCTTGGGTAAGTTTAGTAAATAAATAGTAAAGAGAGATGACGATGAAATTAACAGGCTTGGTAGGTTGGCGCGGCATGGTCGGTTCGGTCCTGATGCAGCGCATGCAGGACGAGGGCGATTTTGCCCATATCGAACCGGTATTCTTCACGACCTCGAACGCGGGCGGTGCGGCGCCCAAGATGGCGAAGAACGAGACCACCCTGAAGGACGCGACCGACATTGCCGAGCTGTCCAAGTGCGAGATCATCATCTCCTGCCAGGGCGGCGACTACACCAGCGCAGTGTTCCCGAAGCTGCGCGCAAGCGGCTGGAACGGCTTCTGGATCGACGCCGCATCGACCCTGCGCATGGAAGACAACGCCGTGATCGTGCTCGACCCGGTCAACCTGGACGTGATCAAGAGCGCGCTCGGCAAGGGCGTGCGCAATTACGTGGGCGGCAACTGCACCGTCTCGTGCATGCTGATGGGCCTGGGCGGCCTGTTCCAGCACGACCTGGTCGAGTGGATGACCTCCATGACCTACCAGGCCGCATCCGGCGGGGGCGCGCAGCACATGCGCGAGCTGCTGACCCAGTTCGGCACCATCAACGGCGCGGTGCGTCCGCTGCTCGACAATCCGGCTTCGGCCATCCTCGAAATCGACCGCACCGTGCTGGCGACCCAGCATGGCATGTCGGCCGAGGAGACCAGGCAGTTCGGCGTGACGCTGGCCGGCAACCTGATTCCCTGGATCGACAAGGACCTGGGCAACGGCCAGTCCAAGGAAGAGTGGAAAGCGGGCGCGGAAACCAACAAGATCCTCGGGCGCGGCGCCAGCTTCGGCAGCACCGAGATCCCGGTCGACGGGCTGTGCGTGCGCATCGGCGCGATGCGTTGCCACTCGCAGGCGCTCACCATCAAGCTCAAGAAGGACGTGCCGCTCGACGAGATCGACGACATCATCGCCGCCAACAACCAGTGGGTCAAGGTGGTGCCGAACAACCGCGAGGCGTCGATGCGCGAGCTGTCGCCGGCCGCCGTCACCGGCAGCCTGACCATCCCGGTCGGACGCCTGCGCAAGATGTCGATGGGCCCCGACTACCTGTCCGCGTTCACGGTCGGCGACCAGCTGCTGTGGGGCGCTGCCGAGCCGCTGCGCCGCATGCTGCGCATCCTGCTCGAACGCTGATCCGGACCGCCCCTGTAAACCACGGCTGGCATAGCGAAATGACAGCGAAAACAGGGGCGAAATCGGGCCCGGGCAGGGCGTAGTGCGCAATAAGCTGCGCTTGACGCGTGGAAACGCGCGCAAAGCTTGCATGCCCGGGGGCATGATGATATGTTGAGACTTCCGGGAACCAAGGTTTCTCGCTCTTGAACTCACCATGCCGCCAACTATGCACGTAAACACCCGTCCCAAGATCCTGTCGTCCGCGTTGAAAACACTTGTCGGCGCGCTCGCCGGTGCGGTGTTGATGTCATCGGCAGCGTACGCGGCAGGCCTGGGCAAGCTGACCGTCCTGTCCTCCCTGGGCCAGCCGCTGCGCGCTGAAATCGAACTGACGGCGGTGTCGAACGAACAGGCGAACGGACTGGTAGCGAAGCTGGCGGCGCCCGATGCGTTCCGGCTTGCCAACATCGAATTCAATCCGAGCCTGCTGGCGCTGCGCTTTTCGGTCGAGCAGCGCAACGGCCGCCAATACGTCAAGATCACCTCCACCCAGCCGCTCAACGAACCGTTCGTCGACATGCTGCTCGAACTGAGCTGGGACAACGGGCGCCTGGTGCGCGAATACACCTTCCTGCTCGATCCGGCCGAACTGCGCGCAACCCAGCCGGCGCAGGTCGCGGTGCCGGTTCCCGTGCCCGCTGCCGTGCCTGCGAGCAGTGCGCGCAGCCCGGCGGCGATTGCCGCCGCGGTGCCGCAACAGCGCGCTCCCGCGCCCCAGCCGGTGCCGCAAAAAGCGCCCGCCGCCGCTCCCGCATCCGAGTACAAGGTCAAGCCGGGCGAAACCCTGGGCCGCATCGCGCTGCGCGTCAAGCCGGTCGACATCTCGCTCGACATGATGCTGGTGGCGCTGTACCGCGCCAATCCGGATGCATTTAGCGGCAACAACATGAACCGCCTGAAGGCCGGCCACATCCTCACCATACCGGATGCGGACGCGATCCGCGGCGGCGCCGAGGGCAGCGCACGCGGCGTCGTGATCGCACACGCGGCCGATTTCAACGCCTACCGCAACAAGCTGGCCGGCCAGGTGGCGGCTTCTGCGCCGACCGCGGCGCCGGAAGCGGCGCAAAGCGCGGCCGGCAAGATCAGCGCCAAGGTCGAAGAGCGTCCCACCGCGGCCAACGAATCGAAGGACCGGCTCAAGCTGTCCAAGGCCGCGCCTGCGGGTGCGGCAGGCAACAGCGCCGCCACCGCCGAGGACAAGATCGCCAAGGAGCGGGCGCTGGCCGACGCGACCGCGCGCGTGAAGGAACTCGAGAAAAATGTGCGCGACCTGGAAAACCTGGTCTCGGTGAAGAGCAAGGCCGGCGCCAAGGCAT
>JBAQKU010000033.1:0-6434 GCA_049301315.1 Telluria sp. | reverse complement strand
ATTTTTTCGTTGCTGCGCGCAACGGGAATGGCTCAGTGGCCGCGCTTTTGCACCAGCGCTGTTCCCACCCCGTGCCGCTTGGCTTCGCTCACGGCCGTCACTGTGCCGTCCGCATTGAATACCAGCGCATTGGCCGCGCCAATCTCGCCGCCCCTGCCGCCCCACTTGTGGCCGAATTTCTCCAGCGCGAGCGCTTGGGCGCTGCCGGCGAACCCGGGTTCGATGTCGGTCGTCGCCCCGTTGCGCGAGCTGATGCGCGGTGCGTTGAGCGCCTGCTCCATCGGCATGCCGAAGTCGACATGATTGACGATGGTCTGCAGCACCGTCGTGATGATGGTCGAGCCGCCCGGGCTGCCGATCGTGAAGGCCGGCTTGCCGTTCTTGAGCGCGATGGTCGGCGCCATGCTGCTGCGCGGACGCTTGCCCGCTTCCGGCACGTTCGGGTGCGGTCCGCTGAAATCGAAATCGGTCAGCTCGTTGTTCAACAGGAAGCCGTAGCCGGGCACGGTGATGCCGCTGCCGCCCCACGATTCGATGGTGAAGGTGTAGGCGACGACGTTGCCATCCTTGTCCGACACCGTCAGGTGGGTGGTGTGCGCGTTCTCGGCCAGCAGGCGCGCCGGTTGCGGCCGTATCGGCACGCTGACGTCGTTCTGGTATGGGTAAGGGTCGCCCGCCACTGCCTTGCCGCCGCTGTGCTCGAGGCTGATGGACTGGCGCCTGCGCGCGGCGTATTCCTTGCTCAGCAGGCCGGCCACGGGGGCGTCGACGTACTCGGGGTCGCCAAGGTAGGCGTTGCGGTCGGCGAAGGACAGGCGGCTGGCCTCGAGGTAAAGGTGTTCGGCGGTGGCGCGCGGCATGGCCTTGAGGTCGTAGCCTTCAAGGATGTTGAGCGCTTCGCCGATGGTGACGCCGCCGCTGCTCGGCAGGGGCATGCCGTACAGCTCGTAGCCGCGGTAAGTGCTGCGCACCGGCTGGCGGATGCGCGCTTCGTAGTTGGCCAGGTCGGCCATGGTCATGCTGCCGGCACGTACTTTCAGCCCCGGCGCCAGCGGTGGCGTGCGCACCGCAGCCACCGTGGCGCGCGCCATCGGCCCTTGGTAGAAGGCTTTCTGCCCTTGCGCGGCAATCGCGCGGTAAGCCTTGGCCATGTCGGGATTGCGCAGCAGCGTGCCCACCGGCAGCGCCTTGCCGTCTTTTAGGTAGAGCGCGCTGGTGCTGGTGAATTGTTGAAATTTTCTTTCATTTTTGGCGATCATTTGATTCATTGTTTCACTGACCTTGAACCCTTTGCTGGCCACGCCGATCGCCGGCGCCAGCACCTGCTTGAACGACATGCTGCCGTAACGCTCGAGTGCGTCGTGCCAGCCGCGCACGGTGCCCGGCACGCCCACCGAGATGCCGCTGGCGACGGCGCTGCCGAAGTCGATTTCCTTGCCATTCTCCTGGAACGCGGTGGGCGAGAAGGCGGCCGGCGCGCTCTCGCGGTGATCGATGGTGATGACGCGCTTGTCGCGGGCCAGGTAGATCACCATGAAGCCGCCGCCGCCGATACCGCAGCTGAACGGATCGGTCACGCCGAGAGTGGCCGCGGCCGCCACCGCGGCGTCGACCGCATTGCCGCCCTGGTTGAGGATGGCGAGCGCGGAGCGGGAAGCCTGTTCGCTGATGGTGGCGACGGCGCCGCCGGTGCCGGTCGCCATTGGCGGGCCGGCGTGGCTGAGCGGGGCGTGCAGGACGATGGACAGGGCAAGCGCGCAGGCGAGCGTCTTGGCCGCCGCGCTTTTGCCGGGGCCAGCGGTCACGATGGTCAGGCTGCCGGGGGAGGGTGGCAAAGGGGGAAATCGATTCATGAAGTACTCACTCGCAGGGTGACGGGATGATTCGGTGGCGCTTCGGACGCGCCGGGAAGGGGCGCTGCCGGGGACTTGTCCAGCGTAACGCTCAGGCCCGTGATGCGCGCCGAGGAAAACCTTGGCGCGCGCTCGGACAGCACGAAGGCTTCGTCGGCGCCGCTGTGCAGTGTGAAATGATACCTGAGCTCGCCGGCCCAGACGCAGGTCACGCCCTTCGGGCAGCGGCTGTCGTTCACGCTGTCGAAGCGCAGCGACAGCGTCGGCGCGAGCGTGACGCTCTGTCCTTGCATCAGGGTGTAGGCCCCGCTTTCGACGGACTTCGCTGCCTTTGGTCCTGTGCAGGCGCCCAAGATGCCGGCTGCCGCGATCGTGCATAACGCGCGGATCGTCTTGCGGAGAATGGCCATGATGTGTCTTCCTGAACGCTGGCGGATGGCAAATGATAGCAAACCGGACAGAACCAGGTAGCCGCAGGTGATTAAGTTCGCTTCCCGGGCGCGTATATCTTTCGCTTGTTTACCCCGGATCATTGCGGAAACGGCCAGAAATCATCGCCGGAAAGGAGATGGTTTACCGCATGCAAAAAGACGCACGCACGCAAAAAAGGCGCCCGCAGGCGCCTTTTGTTGCGGCAACGATGCCCGGCTTACACGAAAGCTGCGAGCGACACTTTCATTTTCTTGAGTGCGGCCGTCTCGATCTGGCGGATGCGCTCGGCAGATACGCCGAACTCGGCGGCCAGGGTATGCAGCGTGGCGCCGGAGCCGTCGTCGTTGGCCAGCCAGCGCGACTCGACGATGCGGCGCGAGCGCGGATCGAGTTTGGCAAGCGCCGTTTCCAGGCCTTCGGACTGCAGGCGCGTGACTTGCTCGGCTTCGAGCACCTTGGTCGGCTCCGACTGGTCGGACGACAGGTAGGCGATCGGCGAGAACTTGTCGTCCTCGTCGTCGGTGGGCGCTTCAAGCGCGATGTCGCGGCCCGACAAACGCGTTTCCATCTCGATGACTTCCTCGCGCTTGACGTCGAGCAGCTTGGCCAGCGCGTCGATCTGGGTGGGCGTCATGGCATCGAGGCCCTGCTTGTTGCTGCGCAGGTTGAAGAACAGCTTGCGCTGCGCCTTGGTGGTGGCGACCTTCACCAGGCGCCAGTTCTTCAGGATGTATTCGTGCATCTCGGCCTTGATCCAGTGCATCGCATACGACACCAGGCGCACCCCCTGGTTCGGGTCGAAACGCTTGACGGCCTTCATCAGGCCGATGTTGCCTTCTTGAATCAGGTCGGCGTGCGGCAAGCCGTAACCGAGGTAGCCGCGCGCGATCGACACGACCAGGCGCAGGTGCGACAGCACCAGTTCCTGCGCGGCGCCGAGGTCGTTGTGCTCTTGCAGGCGCTTGGCCAGCGAGATTTCTTCGTCGTGGGTGAGCATTGGCAGACGGTTAACGGCGGAGATATAGGCATCGATATTGCCCAGGTTGCCGGTGAAACCGAGTCCCAGAGCACGATTGCCGGTCGGAACCAATGCGGATTGTGCGGACACCATAGTCATGAAATTCCTCGTTGAGTAAACAGTACTTTATCGTCTGGTGCCACTGCGCGCTGCGCGTGGCTCGACTGTTACGGTTGTTACCTGACGCTGGCGGTGGGTTCATTTGCGTCCCCGCCACGCGAATTCATATATTAGCACTCTCTTGCGCCGAGTGCCAATCGCCCCTATATATGGCTTTGATAGAGTAATAATATTGCACCAAGGCAATTCAAAAACAAACAGATTCCACTGTAAATGAGCGATACGGGCCACTCTTGCGGTACCTCAAACCCGGCCTTTGCTCCACAGGAATAAAGCCGAAGGGCTTGAGCGCGGCTTGATTTTCCGGACAAGGTCAGGGTAGCGGAACCGCGCAAGGGGCTCCGTACGCTGACGCACGGTGAAGCGGGGGCCTTCAGTCGAGGCGGGCGAGGTGGCGCTGGACCGACAGCAAGGCGCCGGCCAGGCCGAGCCCGGCGCTCAGTGCCAGCAGAGCGCCCATTCCGAGCGGCGCGAGCGGCGCCAGCTGGAACTCGGAGGCGTACAGGCGCGCGAACTGGGCGATGGCGCTGTTGAGCGGGTTCAAGGCGAGCGTGACCGCGCCGAGCGCCACCGCGCCGGCGCACAAGCCGAGCAGGGCGCCGGTGTAGTAGAAGGGACGGTGGATGAAGCCGTCGGTCGCGCCGATCAGCTTGGAGACGGCGATTTCCTCGCGCTGGGTCAGCACCTGCAGCCGGATGGTGTTGAACACCACCGCCACCACCACCATGCCGAGCGTGACCGCCAGCAGCAGCAGCACCAGGCGCAGCACGCCGAGCAGGGCGGCCAGGCGCTTGACCCAGGCCGAGTCCACCTGCACCGTGTCCACCCCGGGCAGCGCGCGCAAGCGGGCGGCGATGGCGTCGATGCCGGCCGCATCGGCGGCGCTCTTGAAGCCGTCGAGCTTGAGCACATAGCTGTCCGGCAATGGATTTTCGCCCAGCGCGGCCAGCACGTCGCTCAGGGCGCTCTTGCTCTTGAGCGTGTCGAGCGCCTGCTCGCGCGGCACGAACACGATCGCCGCCTTGTGATCCTTGAGCGCCGTGCGCAATGCGGGCGCCAGCGCGCGCGCCTGCTCGCGCGTGGCCGAAGCGCTCACGAACAGGCTGATTTCGGGATCGACCGAGAGTTGTTCGGACATGGGGCGCACGTTCTCGAGCAGCGTGAGCCCGGCAAACGGCAGCGCCAGCGCGATGGCCACCACCACCACGTTGAACAGGAAGCTGCCGGGCGCCTTGCGCACGTGGCCGAGCGCCGCGCCGAGCGCGAACCGGTGTTGGCGGAACCAGCTTTTCATGCGGCGCCTCCGACGGTCTGGCCATGCTCGAGCTGGATCACGCGCGCCGCGCCGTCGAGCACCTGCTCGTCGTGGGTCGAGATCATGCAGGTCACGCCGACCGAGTGGAAGGCGCGCAGCGCGTCGAGCACCTTGTTCGCGCTGGAGCGGTCGAGGTTGGCGGTCGGCTCGTCGGCCAGGATGATCTGCGGGCGGTTCACGATGGCGCGCGCGATGGCCACGCGCTGCTGTTCGCCGCCGGACAATTCGAGCGGCTGTGCGCCGGCGCGATCGAGCAGGCCGACCTTGTCGAGGGCGGCGCGGGCGCGCTGTTCGGCATGCGCCCTCGAGGCGCCCGAGACCAGCAGCGGCAGCATGGTGTTGGCCAGCACCGAGCGGTCGATCAGCAGGCGTTGCTGCTGGAAGATCAGGCCCAGGTTGCGGCGCAGGAAAGGCACGCTGGCCGCCTTGAGCTTGCCGATGTCCTGGCCGTTGACCAGCACCTTGCCCGAGCTGGGCCGCTCCATGGCCGCGATCATCTTGAGCAGGGTCGATTTGCCGGCGCCGGACGGGCCGGCCAGGTACACCAGCTCGCCCTTGTCGACCTTGAACGACACCTCGCGCAGTGCGATGGCATGGGGGGAATATTGTTTGGAGACGCAGTGGAATTCGATCATGTGTCTATCCGAGCAGCGCTTCGACGAATTCTTCGGCACTGAAGGGCTGCAGGTCTTCGATCTTCTCGCCCACCCCGATGAAGTACACCGGCACCGGACGGGTGCGTGCGATCGCGGCCAGCACCCCGCCCTTGGCGGTGCCGTCCAGCTTGGTGATGATGAGGCCGGTCAGGCTCAGGGCGTCGTCGAAGGCCTTCACCTGCGCCAGCGCGTTCTGGCCCGTGTTGCCGTCGATCACCAGCAGCGTTTCATGCGGCGCGCCGTCCATGCCCTTGCCGATCACGCGCTTGACCTTCTTGAGTTCTTCCATCAGGTGCAACTGGGTCGGCAGGCGGCCGGCGGTGTCGACCATCACCACGTCCATCGCGCGCGCCTTGCCCGACTGCACGGCGTCGAACGCGACCGCGGCCGGGTCGCCCGATTCCTGCGAGATCACGGTCACGTTGTTGCGCTGGCCCCAAACCATGAGCTGCTCGCGCGCGGCGGCGCGGAAGGTGTCGCCGGCGGCCAGCAGCACCGACTGCCGGTGCGCCTGCATGTGCTTGGCAAGCTTGCCGATGGTGGTGGTCTTGCCGGCGCCGTTGACGCCAGCGATCATCATCACGAGCGGTTGGTAGCGGCCCAGTTCGAGCGGTTTTTCGAGCGGGCGCAGCATGTCGGTCATGAGCGTCTTCAGGGCCGCCTTGACGGCCGCCGCGTCGAGCAGCTTGTCTTCCTTGACCTTCCTGCGCAGTGCGTCGAGCAGGAACTGGGTCGCGTCCATGCCGGCGTCGGCCATCAGCAGCGCCGCTTCGAGTTCCTCGTACAGGTCGTCGTCGATGCGCGCGCCCACGAACAGCAGGCTCAGGTTGGCGGAAGTCTTGGACAGGCCCGCCTTGAGGCGCTGCATCCAGGATTTCTTCTGTTCGGCCGCGCTGCCGGGGCGCTCGGCCGTTTCGAGGATCGGCGGGGCCGCCTCGGCCGGGATCGGCGCGGGAGCCGGCACAAACACCGGCGCCAGCGCGGGAACCTGCTCGGGAACAGGCGCGGGCGCGATGAAGGTCGAGGTGGTGCCGTAACGG
>JBAQKU010000032.1:0-7585 GCA_049301315.1 Telluria sp. | reverse complement strand
GTCCGCGGCTTCGCATGCGCGCCGCGCCCGCCTGCGCGGCGCCGCCCGCACCTTGTCGTGCATCTCCTGTACGATATCCAATTGAAAAGCGTTCAAGCGGCCCCACTTGTGCCAGTGCGGGCGCGCCGCGCGTCCATTTTCGTCCCTCTTTTTCCTGCTCCACCAATGAAAGGAACTGCTATGCTACCGACTCCAGAATCGCTTGAAGGCAAACCCGTACCGAATGTGACGTTCAAGGCCCGTCCGAACGACCAGTGGAAAGACATCACGAGCGACGAGCTGTTCAAGGGCAAGACCGTGGTGGTGTTTTCGCTGCCCGGCGCCTACACCCCGACCTGTTCGTCCACCCATTTGCCGCGCTACAACGAATTGGCGCCCGTGTTCAAGCAGAACGGGGTCGACGACATCATCTGCATCTCGGTCAACGACGCCTTCGTGATGAACGAATGGAAGGTCGGCCAGGATGCGGACAACATCACCGTGATCCCGGATGGAAACGGCGACTTCAGCAGGGCGATGGGCATGCTGGTCGACAAGCGCGACCTCGGTTTCGGCGAGCGTTCATGGCGTTATTCGATGCTCGTCAAGGATGGCATCATCAAGAAGATCTTCATCGAGCCGCAACGCGAGGGCGACCCGTTCGAAGTATCCGACGCCGAAACCATGCTGCGCTACATTAATCCGAATGTCCAGATCCCGGAGCCGGTCGTGGTGTTCTCCAAGCCCGGCTGCCCGCATTGCGCGCGCGCCAAGGCGATCCTCAATGCGCACGGCCTGAAGTTTACCGAGATCCTGCAGGACCAGAAGATCAATTCGAGCGTGCTGCGCGCCGTCTCGGGCCAGTCGACCTGGCCGCAGGTCTTCGTCGGCGGCAAGCTGATCGGCAATGCGGACGCGGTCGAGAAGTATTACGGCCCCGTCAAGGTGGCCGCCTGAGCGCGCCGCACCTGCGCCGATTCCGCGTCAGCTTGCCGGTGCGCTGAAATGGAAGCGTTGCTCTTGGGCGGCGGCATCTCGCTGGCCATTGCGCTCGCCCTGCTGTGGCCGGGCTGGCGCCTCAGGCGGGCGCTGGCGCGCCCGCTGGCGCCGCGTTTGTGCGCCATCCTGGCCGACAACGTCGCCCCTTATGCGCGCATGACGCCGCAGTTGCAGGACCAGTTGCACAAGCTGGTGCAGCACTTCCTGCACCAGAAAAAATTCGTCGGTTGCGCCGGCCTCGACGTGAACGACGAGATGCGCGTGACCATCGCCGGCCAGGCCTGCCTGCTGCTGCTGAACCGGCCGAGCCGGGTCTATCCGGCGCTGCGCGTGGTGCTGCTCTATCCCAGCGCCTTCCTGGTGCCGCGCCAGCAGGTCGACGCGGCCGGTGTGGTCACCGATGCGCGCCAGGATCTGCTGGGCGAATCCTGGGGCGACGGGCGCGTGGTGCTGGCATGGGACCATGTGCGGCGCGGCGCCGGACACGGGAGCGATGGCCAGAATGTGGTGCTGCACGAGTTCGCGCACCAGCTCGACAGCGAATCGGGCAGCAACAACGGCGCGCCTTATCTGGGCAGCGCGTCGAATTACCGCAGTTGGTCGGCGGTGCTCTCGCGCGACTTTGCCCGGCTGCGCACGGACGCGATGTTGCGCGAGCAAAGCGTGCTCGATCACTACGGCGCGACCAGCCCGGCCGAGTTCTTCGCGGTGGCGACCGAAACGTTTTTCGAGAAGCCGTGGCAGATGGCCGAGCGCCACGCCGAGCTGTTTTCGGAGTTGCGCAAGTACTACCGGGTCGATCCGCGCGACTGGCACGACGCGCCCGAGCCGCCCGCCGCGGCACCGCAAGCGCACGCCGGTGTCGCTTACGGGCACTGGCAATGATGCTGCGCATCCGGTGCCGCGCGGCGCCGGCCTGTCCGCCTCTTTATTTACTGGCTTCAAAAGAAATATAAGGCATAATTATCCTGGTTGGCCGACAGGAAACGAGACATGGCGACGCATTTTGAGGAATATCTGTCGTTCGAGACGGATGAGCGGCCCGTATTACCGAGCCCCGTTGCCGAGGCGGTCTCGCCGCAGGTGCGCTTGCAGTACCTGCTTGACAATGCTTCCGGCGCCATCTATACCAGCGTGGCGACGGGCGACTTCAAGATGACCTTCGTTAGCAACAACGCCTTCACGATGCTCGGCTACCGGCCCGAAGACATGGTGGACGACCCCAATTTCTGGTTCGACCACATCCACCCCGACGATACCTCGGCCATCTTTTCCAGCCTGGCGCTGCTGTTCGCCGACGGCAAGCGCACCTATGAATACCGGTTCCGCGCCGCCGATGGCCGCTACCTGTGGATGCACGACAGCCTGCGCCTGGTATGCGACGAACAGGGCGTGCCGCTCGAAGTGATCGGTTCCCTGACCGATATCACGGCGCGCAAGGAAATGGAACAGGCGCTCGAGGCCAAGGGGCTGGAACAGGAGCGCCTGATCGCCCGCCTGCGGGAAGCGCAGGAGCAGTTGCTGCAATCGGAAAAGATGGCGTCGATCGGCCAGCTGGCGGCCGGTATCGCGCACGAGATCAACAATCCGATCGGCTTCGTCAATTCCAACATGGGTGCGCTCGAAACCTATGTCGCCACGCTGCTCGAGGTGCTCGGGAAGTACGAGGACGTGATCGCCCGGCATGCGCCGTCGCCCGCGATCGCGGCGCTGATCGCACAGATTCGCAAGCAGGCCGACCTGGCCTTCCTGCAGGAGGATGTGAAAGAGCTGGTGTGCGAGTCGAAGGACGGCCTCAAGCGCGTCAGGGATATTGTCCAGGCGCTCAAGGATTTCGCGCACGTGGGCGAAACCGAGTGGGAGCTGGCCGACCTGCACCAGGGCCTCGACAGCACGCTCGTCATCGTGGCCAATGAATTCAAGTACAAGGCCACGCTCGTCAAAGAGTACGGACAACTGCCCCGGATCGCCTGCCTGGCCTCGCAACTGAACCAGGTGTTCATGAACCTGCTCATCAACGCCAGCCAGGCGATCACGGACCAGGGCGTCATCACGATCCGCTCCGGAACCGAGGCGGACATGGTGTGGGTCTCGATCGGCGACACGGGCTGCGGGATCGCGCCGGAGCACATGCACCGCATCTTCGAGCCCTTCTTCACCACCAAGCCGATCGGCACCGGCACCGGGCTGGGCCTGTCGCTGTGCTACGGCATCGTCGCCAAGCACGGCGGGCGCATCGAGGTCGAATCGGCGCCGGGCGTGGGCAGCACCTTCACGCTGCGGCTGCCGCTGGCGCGGCCGTCCGTTACAGGATGATCTCGCCGTTCGGGCCCCACTTCACCTTCAGCAGGCCGGGCTCTTCCTCTTCGAGCCGCAGCGCTTCGCGTTCCTGCGGGCTCATCGCGTGCTCGGCAACGAGCTTGCGCTGGCGCTCGGCCAGCCCCTGTTGTTCCACGATCTGGTCGCGGTGCAGCAGCGCCAGGCGGATGTTTTCGCGCAGGTCCTCCACAAGCCAGGGCTTCGGGATGTAGCGGAACACCTGGGCCTCGTTGATGGCGGCGGTGACGGTGCCGAACTCGGTCGAGGCCGACAGTATCATGCGCACCGTGGCGGGGGCGACATCCTTGAGCGCCTGCAGGAATTCGACGCCGGTCATCTGCGGCATGCGGAAATCCGAGATCGCGATGTCGAAGTCGCATTCGCAGCAGCGCGCGAGCGCATCGAAGGGATTGGTGAAGGTCTCGATGCGCAAGCCCTCGATCGCCAGGTGCTGGCGCATGGCGCGCACCAGGGCATTGAGGACATTGACTTCATCGTCGAGCAGCAGGATCGTTCGCATCATGTCGCCTTCGCAGGCCACACCCGGATGTTCAGGCGTGCCTCGCTTTTCGTTTCAAAGTCCTGCACCTGCTGGATCAGGCGTTCGTCCAGCACGTGTTCGGCCGAGAGCAGCATCAGACCGTCGCGGCTGACCAGGTCGCGCGAGAGCACCATGCCCGGTATCAGTTCGCCCGACAGCACCGCCACGTCCTTGACCGGTTCGGCCGGATCGCCGTCCATCAGGGCGCGGAAGGCCGCCACCACCGAGGGGTCGTAGCGCTTGCCGCTGCTGTCGTACATGATCTGCTTGGCGTCCTCGGGCAGTACGCGGCGCTGCACCAGCGCGCCCAGTTGCAGGTTGTCGAAGTCGGATGCGAGCGCGAGGATGCGCGCGCCCAGCGGAATCATCAGGCCCGAGACCCCGTCCGGGAAGCCGGCGCCGTCGAAGCGCTCCATCTGGGCGCGCAGGATCGCGGCCACCCCGCGCAGGTCGTCGAGCGGCATCAGGACCTGCTCGGCGCGGATCGGATGCTTGCGGAAGATCGCCATGTTGTCGCCGGCCATCATGTTGACCGCCATCGTCAGCAGTTCGTCCGGAAAGCCGATCTTGCCGACGTCGTGCAGCAGGGCGGCGATGAACACTTCCTGGGTCTCCTTGACGTTGAGCCCCATCTTGACGGCAATGCGGCGCGCCAGGTCGGCCACGCGGCGCGAATGCCCGGCCAGATTGCCGCCGCGCATTTCGATCATGCTGGCGATGATCTTGATGGTCGTGATGAAATTGCTCTTGAGCTTGTCGTTGGCGGCCAGGATAGACTGGTTCGACTGCTTCAGTTCCAGGGTGCGCGCCTCGACCTTTTGCTCGAGGCTCTGGTTGAGCGCCTTGAGCTGCTCGTTCTGGCTGCGCGTGAGCGCTTCGAGCCTGTCCTTTTCCAGTTCCAGCGTGCGCCGCTCGAGCGCGTGGCGCACCACCAGCACGATGTCGTTGTCGTCCCACGGCTTGGTGATGTAGCGGTAGATTTCGCCGCGGTTGATGGCCGCCAGGATCGAGCCGATGTCCGAGTAGCCGGTCAGCAGCAGGCGCATGGTGTCGGGCCAGCGCTCGCGCACGCATTCGAGGAACTGGGCGCCGTCCATTTCCGGCATGCGCATGTCGGAGATCACCAGGTCGACCTGTTCGTGCTCGAGCATGGCCAGTGCGTCCGCGCCGCTGTCGGCGCACAGCACCCGGTAGCCGTGCGGACGGAACAGGCGCTTGAGGGCCGACAGGATGTTGGGCTCGTCGTCCACGCACAGCACGGTAGGCGGGCGCGCTTCGCCGCCCTCTGGCATCGCTACTGTCATTGGCTGGACTCCTCTGTGTCGGCTTCAGTGTGGCGCACCGGCAGCACGATGCGAAATGTGGTGCCCTGGCCGGCCTCGGACTCGACATCGATGCGTCCCCTGTGTTTTTGCACGATGCCATAGGCCAGCGACAGTCCCAGCCCGGTTCCCTTGCCGACCGACTTGGTGGTGAAGAAGGGATCGAAGATGCGCGACAGGTTTTCGCGCGCGATGCCGCCGCCGGTGTCGGCCACTTCGATCCATACGTTCTCGCCCTCGACCCCGGTGCGCAGCGTGATCTTGCCGCGCTGCTCGCCGATCGCGTGGGCCGCGTTGACCACCAGGTTCATGATGACCTGGTTGATCTGGGAAGGCAGGCATTCGATGTCGGGAATCGCGCCGTACTGCTTGATCACGTCGGCCTTGTACTTGACTTCGTTGGAGACGATGTTCAGGGTCGAGTCGATGCCCGAGTGCAGATTGGCCCAGACCCATTCCTGGTTCGCGTCGATGCGCGAGAAATCCTTCAGGTCCTGCACGATGTGGCGCACGCGCGCGATGCCTTCCTTCGATTCGCTCATCAGCATGGGGATGTCCTCGCGCAGGAAGTCGAGGTCGATGCTGGCGCGCTTGGCGCGCAGCGCGGCCGCGGTCTCGGGCGCGGCGCTCGCTTCGGCCGCCTGGTAGGCCGCCAGCATCTCGAACAACTGGTCGAGATAGCTTTGCAGGGTGCCGAAGTTGGAAAAGATGTAGCCGATCGGATTGTTGATTTCGTGCGCCACGCCGGCCGCCAGCTGGCCGATCGAGGCCAGCTTTTCCGATTGCACCAGCTGCTGCTGGGCCATCGACAGCTTGTCGTTCAGTTCGGTCAAGTCGAGGTTGCGCTGGCGCAGCTCGGCGTCGGCCACGCGCCGCGCGCGGATGTCGTCCTCGAGCCGCTCGTTGGCCTCGGCCAGCTGCGCGGTGCGCTTCTCGATCAGGTGTTCCAGGTTGTCGTGGGCGCGCCGCAGGGCGTTCTCGGCCACCCGGCGCTCGGTCACGTCGCGCATCGTCTCGATCGCGCCGACCACCACCCCGGCCGCGTCGCGCAGCGGTGCGGCGGTGAAGTGCAGCCAGTGGCCGCCGGCGCCGATGTTGGGGAAAAAATCCTCGGCCTCGTAGGCTCCCGGGATCACCGGCGAGCGCACGTGCTTGCCGAGCGCGAGTGCGTCGCCGTCCACGATCAGGTCCGACAGCATGGGCCGCTCGCGCGCATAGAAAGCGACCCCGTGGTTGCTGGTGCCGACCATCTCGGACCTGGCCCAGCCCAGCAGGTGCTCGCAAGCCTTGTTCCAGTGCGTGATCACGTGCGCGCGGTCGATCGCGAAGGTCGCCACCGGATGACCGTCGAAGAACTCCGACAGCGCAATGGCCGCAACGCCTGGCGCTGCTTCCTGGGGCGCCGCAAGCTGGTTCGTGTCATTCATCAAATATTGCCTCTGCTCAGTTGACCAGGATCTGGCACATGTCGTGGAAGATCGCTTCCGATTGCGCGAACAGGGCCGTGCTGTCCGCCTCGCTCAGAGCGAGGGCATTCCAGCTGTCCAGGTCGAGCGGCGGCACCAGGTCGTCCTCGAGCCCGGACAGGTCGAGCGCATGGGCCAGGGTGTCGGCAGCATGCACCAGCAGCGCCAGTCCTGCCTGCTTCGGGTCGGGCCGCCGGTGGTGCCCGGCCACCGCACTTTGCATCGACGCGGGAAACTTCCAATAGGCCGCCAGCGCGCTGCCCACCAGCGCATGGTCGATCCCGAACACCGCCTGTTCGGCCTCCACCACGTAGCAGTCGTGCGCGCGGCGGTAGGCCAGCATCTCTTCGTAGCGCTGCGGATAGCGGGTAGCCAGCACCAGCGCGCCGATGTCGTGCAGCAGGCCGACCGTAAACGCGATATCCGCACTGCACTTGAGGTAGGGGGCAAGCTGCCTGGCGCACACCGCCGTGGCCACCGAATGGCGCCAGAATGCCCTGAAATCGAAGCCGCCGCCCGCCGTTTCGGGAAAACTGCCGGTGACGGCGCAGGCGGTCACGAGGGTGCGGATATGATGGAAACCCAATATCGAAATGGCCTGCTGGATGGTCGTGACCTTGGTCGACATGCCATAGAAGGAGGAATTGGCAAGGCGCAGCGTCTTGGCGGCGAGCGACTGGTCGAGCGAGATCTTGGCGGCCAGTACCTGGAGGTCGACGTCCTCCTGTTCCATCGAGGCGAGCAGTTCGAGCACGACCGTCGACAGCGAGGGCAGGTCCTGGATGCGCTTGACCACATCGTCGATTGCAATGGGCACCGGTTTATCCATTGCGGCGGTAGGCGCACAAGCGCTCGAGCAAGTGGGCGCTGCCGCCGGCCTGGGCGCTGCGGCGAAACAGGTGCGCCAGGCGATCTAGCTGGCGCGCGCGCGCGGCCTCGCGTTCGGCGCTGTCGTGCGG
>JBAQKU010000031.1:0-8303 GCA_049301315.1 Telluria sp. | reverse complement strand
CCTGGCCAACATAACGAGTATTGACACGCAAACCGGCGCGCAGCGCGAGACAAATTTCGGATATGCTTTTTATGCGAACGGAACTATCGCCCAGGAGGTCGCTTCACAGGTCCTGCCTGAAGGCGGGGCCATCTCAGTGATCGCCTACGACACGCTTGGCAATGTAACGTCGACAAGAAATGCCTTGGAGCAGACCACCTCATGGTCCAATTACAACGGACTCGGACTGCCCGGCACGCGGGTCGACAGCAACGGCGTAACCACCACCTACACCTACAATCCGACTGGAACGCTCGCGACCGTCACCGAGGAAGGCAATCGCGTCACGCGGTTTAGCTACAACCATGATCGCCAGCCCACGTCCATTGCCTATCCGGACGGGCGCATAACGCGCTACAAATACAATGCGGCGGGCCGGCTTGAGGCTGTCGGGAATGCGCTTGGGGAGTTCGTGCGGATTGCGCTCGATGTGCCTACCAGTACGATTAGCGAAGCGTCGGCCCGCTTGGTGCCCGCCGCTGGCGGCGCTGCGCTTACAGGCACAGCGGCAGGTGAATTCGGCAAGACCACCGAATTGGATTCCTTGGGGCGAATTTACGCGCGTGTCGGCAACAACAATCAGCGGGTTGATTACCGCTACGACAACAACGGCAATTTGCACGCGCAGACCGACGTTGCCGGGCGGGGAACAGCCTACGAGTATGATGCGCAGGATCGGGTGGTCAAGACGACGGCCGCGGATAACGGCATCACCCAAACGTTCTATGACGCGGCTGGCAATGTTCAAAGCGTTATCGATTCGCGCGGACTGACGACGAGCTATACGCACAACGGCTTGGGCGATCGCACCAGCACCATCAGCCCGGACACCGGGACCACAGGCTACACCTATGATTCTGCGGGCAGATTGCAGACGCAGACGCTCGCCGATGGCAAGACGATCACTTATTCCTGGGACAGCCTTGGGCGCCAGCGCTCGCGCAGCAGCGGAGGCGCGTACGACTATTACAACTATGATGAGGGCGTTTTCGGCAAGGGTCGCCTGACCAGTTTCGGTGATATGACGGGGCGGACCGACTATACCTACAATGCCGCGGGCCAGCTGACCAGCCAGATCAACAATATCTACGGACTGATCTTCACCACGCGCTGGGACTACGACGTTGTCGGAAGGCTGGCGGCCATGACCTATCCGACCGGCCTGAAGCTGACCTACGGTTATGACGCCTATGGCCGCTTGTCCAGCGTGAGCAGTAATCTTGGCGCCCCGTGGGCGACGCTGGCCAGCTCCTTCCTTTATCAGCCCGCCACAAATCAGCCCTATGCCTGGCGCATGGGCAATGGTTTGCCGCGGATGATCACGTTTGACACCGACGGTCGTATCGCGCAGCTGACGACCCCAGCGAAACATGACCTCGCTTTCGGCTACCACAACACAGAAACGATCTCATCTATCGTCGACAACGTGTACCCGACATTGACAACCGTTTACGGCTACGATGCTACTGACCGCCTCACGAATGTGGGCCGCAGCGGCGATTCGCAGAATCTTGCGTGGGATCAGGTGGGAAACCGCATCAGCCAGGGCCGCGAAGGCGAAGGCGGCTACACGTTCACGACCGATCCGCAGAGCAATCGACTTGTCTCATGGAGCGGGGCTGGCAAATACCGTATCTTCAATTACGATTTGAATGGCAATGTCGGCAGCGAGACTCGCAATGATGGCGGACGCAGCTATTCATACGACGCCTTCAACCGCATGAATGGGGCATACATCAATGGCGTGCTGCGCGGCGACTACCGCAACAACGCGCTTAACCAGCGGTCTTACAAAATAGCCGCCGGCACCGGCGTGGCCGCGATTTACGGGCCTGGCGGCGAATTGCTCGCTGAAATAGGTACGGCGAGCACGGGCTATGTATGGCTTGGCGGCCAGTTGCTCGGCATGGCTCGCAATGGGCAATTCTACGCCAGCCACAATGACCACCTCGGGCGCCCGGAGGCGCTGACCAACGCCAGCGCGGCTGTGGTATGGCGGGCTGCAAACGCGCCGTTCGACCGCCGTGTCGTCACCGACACCATCGGCGGGCTCAACATAGGTTTCCCGGGACAGTACTATGATGAAGAAACCGGGCTTTGGTACAATTGGCATCGGTATTATGACCCTGCACTTGGTCGGTACTTACAAAGCGATCCGATAGGCCTCGCGGGCGGCATTAACACTTACGCCTATGTCGGAGGGAATCCGCTTCGCTATACGGACCCGCGCGGATTGAATCCTGTAGCGGGTGCTATCGGAGGTGCTGAAATCGGCACCGCTATCTGGCCCGGTGTAGGAACGGTGGTCGGCGGCGTGGTTGGCGCGGGAGTTGGCGCTTGGCTTGGCTGGAAGGTCGTCGGGCCAATGTTGAGCGATTCAAAGACGCCGAATACGGGCGATCCTGGTTCGTGCCATGTCAATCCTGGAAGCGGGCAGGAGCGTAAATATGGAAACGATGGACTGCCTGACTACGACATCGATTGGGACCATGATCACGGTCAAGGCACGCCGCATGGTCACAACTGGGATCGTGTGCCAGGCCCTGATGGGAGGCCCCAACCGAGTCGTGGCCCTGGTGTACCTATATCGCCTTGGCCTCAAGGTCGAGGTCCTGGAGGTTGATGATGATTAGCCACACCGACGAAAGCCTGCATGATGCTGAATTGGCTCAGGTATCTATTGACCGCGGCAATTGGAGGGTTCGTTTGGACTTTCGGCTTGAAAGCGGTATTCAACGGACAGTTCAACTTGAGGGAGTAATTGCTTTCCGTGGCGAAGACTTGATCTTGCAAAATGTAGTCAGCAGGGTCTTGCGCTCCGCGCGTGGCGACCTTTCGAAAGATGCTATTGATTTGCTTCTGACATGGGTTACTAGCTTGTCCGATGCGCATTCATGGCTCGATGTCCAACATAAGAGTGAATTACTCGCTGAATGCGAAAATGGCACCTTGGATTTGGTCGTGTTTGAGCCTTCGGCTGGCGCTCAGCTCGTGGTGCTATGCAAGTTATTCACTATGACTTGAAGCACACATTTGCCTAACTAGTGCCTGACCGAAAACCCATGTTTTTTCGAAGACCCGGTCTGGTTTTTTTTGAGTCAGGCTGAATATTGCTGATTTTAGGCCCGGAGGTGGTTTTTTCACCTTCCACCGCCTCGCAGCGATGCTTCTTGCCGAACGCTGCGCGAACGCCTTCCCCGATTTTCGAAATCGGTTCGATCAGTGACGTATCAGTGTGTTTTTTCAGGCTGCGAGTTTGAATGGCGGCGCCCGCCCAGCAGCGCACTTCGTTCGTTGCTCGCGTTCCTGTTCTTGTTTGAACAGGATGGCGCCGATGCGGTGGATATTGCGCGCCACCACGGCCAGGGCGACGTAGCGCTTGAAACCGTCGATGCCGTGGTCCGGACACATATCCAGGCCGTGCACTTCGAGTCCGTTGATCGCCGACTCGACCGCCGAGTGCGCGCGCCTGGCCTTGACGAACTGCGGCGAGTTCTCGATTTCCTGTGCCTGCTGAGAAACTACAGTGAGAAACTACCGAAAACTACAGGACACCCACTTATCCCCATGAACAAAATCGGGCCGCGATAACCATGAGTGATTCCACTAAAAGCGTAGTGCAGCTTGATTTTCAGTTGTTAGGGACGACGCTACCCCCCAAAGAAATATCGGTAATACTTGGCGTGCGCCCTGATACTGAGCTTTTAAGGGGCGAGCGCAACAAAAAATTGGACCTTCCGCGTCAGAACATTTGGTCACTGAGATCGAATTCTCAGTCCAATGACATCGCTAACCATTGGCATGAACTTCAAACGGTCCTTGATGACGTACGTCAGCCAATATGTAACATTGCAAAGACTGGCCGTGCAAAGATTACGATAATTATCAAAAGCAGGGACAGAATTCCGCCGATCACCATCCCATCGTCGATGGCAGAGTTCGCCGGCGCTATCAATGCCGAAATAGATATCGATCATCTGCAGTAGGGCGACCCGGGGTCTGTGTGAGGTACCTGATATCGGCCCGGCGGGCCGGTCCGATATCAATACCACTGCCAGCGCCAGATAGACGCGGCGTCCGAGAAAACGCACCGACATAGCGGTAGAGCGTTTGCGGCAAGCGCTGCAACAGCAGCTGAATCGCGATTCAAAGTCGGGCCGCACCTCGACCGGGCACCTGCGGGGCTTGCGTGAATCCACCCAAGTTAACCAATGCGGCATTCGACGTGCGCCGCTGCTGCGCCGTAAAAAAACCGCCAGGCTTTAGCGCTGGCGGTTTTTTTTCAGCCGAAGCCGGAACTACATTACAGCGGTGCTGCCGCTTCCGCGCCTTCGGCGGCCTTCATCGACAGCTTCAGGCGGCCGCGGTCGTCGGTCTCGAGGACTTTGACGCGCACTTGCTGGCCTTCTTTCAGGTAATCGGCAACGGCGTTGACGCGCTCGTTGGCGATCTGGCTGATGTGCAGCAGGCCGTCCTTGCCTGGCATGACTTGCACGATCGCGCCGAAGTCGAGCAGCTTGAGCACGACGCCGTCGTAGGTCTTGCCCACTTCGACCGAGGCGGTCAGTTCTTCGATGCGGCGCTTGGCTTCCTGGCCGGCGGCGGCGTCGACCGAGGCGATGGTGACCACGCCTTCGTCGCTGATGTCGATCTGGGTGCCGGTTTCTTCGGTCAGCGCGCGGATCACCGCGCCGCCCTTGCCGATCACGTCACGGATCTTCTCCGGGTTGATCTTGATGGTGATCAGGCGCGGCGCGAAGTCGGACAGCTCGGTCTTCACGTGCGGCATGGCTTTCTGCATTTCGCCGAGGATGTGCTGGCGGCCTTCCTTGGCTTGCGCCAGTGCCACTTGCATGATTTCCTTGGTGATGCCCATGATCTTGATGTCCATCTGCAGCGCGGTAATGCCGGCCGCGGTACCTGCGACCTTGAAGTCCATGTCGCCGAGGTGATCTTCATCGCCCAGGATGTCGGACAGGACTGCGAACTTGCCGCCTTCCTTGATCAGGCCCATCGCGATGCCGGCCACGTGCGCCTTCATCGGAACGCCGGCGTCCATCAGTGCCAGGCAGCCGCCGCACACCGATGCCATCGACGAGGAACCGTTCGATTCGGTGATTTCGGATACCAGGCGCACCGAGTAGCTGAACTCTTCCGGCGCAGGCAGTGCCGCCAGCAGGGCGCGCTTGGCCAGGCGGCCGTGGCCGATTTCGCGGCGCTTGGGGGTACCCACGCGGCCGGTTTCGCCGGTCGCGAACGGAGGCATGTTGTAATGGAGCATGAAGCTGTCGGTGTACTCGCCCATCAGCGCGTCGATCTTCTGGCTGTCGCGTGCGGTGCCGAGGGTGGCCACGACCAGCGCCTGCGTTTCGCCGCGCGTGAACAGGGCCGAACCGTGGGTGCGCGGCAGCACGCTGGTGCGGATCGAGATCGGACGCACGGTGCGCGTGTCGCGTCCGTCGATGCGTGGCTCGCCGTCCAGGATCTGGGAGCGCACCACTTTCGCTTCGATGTCGAACAGGATGTTGCCCACTTCGGCGCTGTCCGGTGCGGCCGAGCCGGCAGCGGTCAGTTCCTGCGCCAGGTCGGCGATCACTTCCGAGAACGCGGACTTGAGCTTGGCGGTACGCGCCTGCTTGTCCTTGGTCTGGTAGGCGTCGCGGATCTTGACGTCGGCGAAATGCTTGACGCGCGCGATCAGCGCTTCGTTGCGCGGTGGCGGCGCCCATTCGACTTCCGGCTTGCCGCCGTCGGCCACCAGATCGTGGATCGCGTCGATGACCGCTTTCATCTGGTCGTGGCCGTAGACGACGGCGCCGAGCATGATTTCTTCGGACAGTTGCTGGGCTTCCGATTCGACCATCAGCACGGCCGTTTCGGTACCGGCGACGACCAGGTCCATCTGCGATGTCTTGAGCTGGGTGGTGGTCGGGTTCAGGATGTACTGGCCGTTCGCGTAGCCGACGCGCGCAGCGCCGATCGGGCCGCTAAACGGAATGCCGGACACGCACAGGGCGGCCGAGGCGCCGATCATCGCGGCGATGTCGGGATCGATCTCGGGATTGACCGACAGGACGTGGATGATGATCTGTACTTCATTGAGATAACCTTCCGGGAACAGCGGGCGGATCGGACGGTCGATCAGGCGCGAGGTCAGGGTCTCTTTTTCGGATGGGCGGCCTTCGCGCTTGAAGAAACCGCCTGGGATCTTACCGGCTGCGTATGTTTTTTCGACGTAGTCGACGGTCAGCGGGAAGAAGTCCTGCCCCGGCTTGGCGTCCTTACGCGCTACCACGGTCGCCAGGACCACGGTGTCTTCGATCGACACCAACACGGCGCCGGAAGCCTGACGCGCGATTTCACCGGTCTCGAGGGTGACTTGATGCTGGCCGTACTGGAAGGTTTTCGTAACTTTATTAAACATGGGTAAGTCCCTTTCTATTTGCCGACAGATTTTCAGGGGCTGTCGTTCACCTCACCACAGGCGGCGTACTGACTTCGGCTGCCTTTACTGCAATACTGTGTTTACATCACGATCGAACAATGCAAAATGCCTGCGGCAGCGAACTGACGCAGGCATTTCTTGTTTAAACCGAATAAGGCAAAAATTATTTGCGCAGGCCGAGTTTGGCGATCAGATCGCGATAACGGGCAGCGTCTTTGCTCTTCAGGTAAGACAACAGGCTTTTACGACGATTGACCATCATGATCAGGCCACGACGGGAGTGGTGATCTTTAGCGTGAGCTTTGAAGTGGCCGTTCAGTTCGTTGATGCGTGCGGTCAGCAGTGCAACCTGAACTTCAGGGGAGCCGGTGTCGTTCTGACCACGAGCGTTGTCCGCGATGATGGCGGCTTTGTTGATGTTTTCTACTGTCATGATATTACCTTTCACATGCGGTGCAAGAGTCGCAACCCAGCGCACCGTGAACTTCGATTAACAAGCTGATCGAACGACCAGACCCGCAAGTATATGCGAAAACTGTTCGTACAGCCAGTATTCGATGCGTTTTGATGGTGCATCATGCAAGGGTTGGCGTTTCAAGGGGGTTTTCATGAAAAAACTGGCAATAATATCAACTTTAACGGCAATGCTATGCCTGCAGGGCTGTGCCGGCCTGATGCGCACCGCGCCGGTTCCGGGCGACCCGCTGGCCACCGTGCTGGCCAAGTACGGGCAGCCGGGCGCGGTGTATCCGGACGGGGCCGGACAGGTGCTCGAATATGCGACCGGGCCGATGGGCCAAACCACCTGGATGGCGCGCATGGGGCCGGACGGGCGCCTGGTCTCGTTCGAACAGGTGCTCACGGGAGAGCAATTCGGGACCCTGAAGATTGGCAAGTCACGCAAGGCCGACGTGCTGCGCACCGTAGGCCGGCCGGCCGAGACGTCCTACCTGTCGCTGTCCGAGCTTGAGGTCTGGTCGTACCGCTACAAGGAAAGCGGCGTGTGGAACTCGATGATGCATATCCACTTCGACCGCCAGGGCGTCGTGCGCATGCTGCAGAACGGCCCCGATCCGATGTACGAGGAGCGCCGCATCCCGTTCGGCTTCTAGCGCGTGCCCGATGGCGTTACAGCTGCGGATTGACGCGCTCGACCTTCGAGTGCAGCTTGTTCAGTCCCGACAGGTAGGCCTTGGCGGAGGCGACGATGATGTCCGGGTCGGAGCCTACCCCGTTGACGATGCGTCCGGCGCGCGCCAGGCGCATCGTGACCTCGCCTTGCGACTCGGTGCCGTTGCTGATCGCGTTGATCGAGAACAGCACCAGCTCGGCGCCGCTCGCAGCTTCCTTTTCGATCGCGTTGACGGTGGCGTCGACCGGTCCATCGCCCTCGCCTTCGCAGCTGAACTCCTTGCCGTCGATGGCGAACACGATCCTGGCGCTTGGCGTCTCGCCCGTCTCCGAGCGCTGCGCGAGCGACACGAAGCGGTAATACTCGCCCTCGTGCGCGTGCTCCTCGTCCGACACCAGCGCCATGATGTCTTCGTCGAAGATCTCGGACTTGCGGTCGGCCAGCTCCTTGAAGCGGCCGAAGGCGGCGTTCACCTCGGCCTCGGATTCGAGCCCGATGCCAAGCTCCTGCAGGCGCGCCTTGAACGCATTGCGCCCGGACAGTTTGCCCAGCACGATCTTGTTGGCGGACCAGCCCACGTCTTCGGCGCGCATGATCTCGTAGGTTTCGCGCGCTTTCAGGATGCCGTCCTGATGGATGCCGGAAGCGTGCGCGAACGCGTTCGCGCCCACCACCGCCTTGTTCGGC
>JBAQKU010000030.1:0-11304 GCA_049301315.1 Telluria sp. | reverse complement strand
CCGCTGGCCAGGCCGCTGGCCGCGCCGATGGTCGCCACCGCCGGCGTGGCGGAGGTAAAGGTCGACACGGCCGTGATGTCACGCGTGGTTGCATCCGAGAAGGTGCCCATCGCAACGAACTGCTGGCTGGCGCCGCGCGCAATCGACGGGTTCACCGGCGCGAGCGCGATCGAGGCCAGCGTGGCCGGGGTCACTGTCAGCACGGCCGAGCCGGCCTTGCCGCCGAAGCTGGCGCTAACTGCCGCGCTGCCTGCTGCGACACCCTTGGCAAGGCCGTTGCCGGCGCCTACGGTCGCAATGGCAGGACTGGCCGAGACCCAGGCCGAGGCGCTGGTGACGTCGCGCGAGGAGCCGTCGGCGTAGCTTGCCGTGGCCACGAACTGGCGGGTGCCGCCGATGGCGACCGCGGAAGTTGCCGGCGCGACGGCGACGGTGACCAGTTCGGCTGCGGGCAGGCCCAGGATCGGATCGCGTCCCTGGCCGCCGCCGCCGCCGCAACCGGCGACGAATGCGGTGACGAGCAAGCCGACCGAGCAGAATAATGTTCTTGTGTAGCGCTTCAGACCGTTCATTTTATTTCCTTCGTTGAGTGACATCTTGCATGGACTTACCCCAGAGGGGAACCGTCGGGCAGTTCGAAAATGGTGTGGCCCACTGCCCTGAAGCCACCGTGGTTTCCACTATTCCCGCTTCGGTTCCGTCGCTCAGTTCGCTAGCGCACACAGGGTTGGAATTTGGAAATGTTTTTCAAAAAAACAACGTATTGGGCGGCAGGCGCCGCTACACCAGCGGCGCGCCCATGGCGCCCGATGTCGATCATGGCGTTGTATGGACGCCACGTAATGCATGAGTAATGGTGCGGATGCACGCACTGCTGCGCCGGCGCCGGCGAACGCGAAAAAACGCAGGTAGACTGCTACTCATGAACAGTTCACGAAAAATGGCGGGAGTGGCCGGCGTGGCCAGCGTGTTGTGGCTTGGCCTGACCGCAGCCATCGCCGCCAGCCAGCGCCGGCTGGTATTTAATCCGGCCATCAAGCGCGAGGTGGCGAACCCGCGCAGCAGCGGTCACCGCACGCGTCCCATTGTGTTACGCAGCAACGACGGAACCCGGCTGGCCGGCTGGCTGATGACGCCTGCCGTGGTCGGCCCGCATCCAGGCGTGGTGTATTTCGGCGGCAGGTCGGAAGAAGTATCGTGGGTTGCGCGCGACGCCGGCAGGCTGTTTCCCGGCATGGCCGTTCTCGCTGTCAATTACCGTGGCTACGGCGATTCGCAGGGCGACCCCGGCGAGCAGCACATGGTCGACGACGGGCGCATGCTGTACGACTGGCTGGCCGAGCGCGCCCATGTCGATCCGAAGCGGGTGGCGGTGGTCGGGCGCAGCCTGGGCTCGGGCGTGGCGGTGCAGGTGGCGAGCGAGCGCGCCGCCCATTCGGTGGTGCTGATCACGCCCTACGACTCGATATTGGCCATCGCCAAGCGGCGCTTCCGGAACACGGTCCCGATCGAATACGTGCTGCGGCACCGCTTCGAATCGGTCAAGTACGCCGCCGCGCTGACGGCGCCGACCTATGTGTTGCGGGCCGCCTCCGACGACGTGGTGCCGCACTCGCACACCGATCTGCTGGTGGCAAAACTGGGCCGGCTGCATCTCGACGAAATCGTGCCCGGTTCGGACCACCTGAACATCCCCTACCTCGACGCGACCCAGACGCGCATCGCCAACTTCCTGTCCGGGCAGTTCGGCCAGTTGCCCACTTAGCAGCGCGCATGGCTCGCTACAGGAAGCGGTCGAGGATCTTGCGGCTGTGCTTGTCGATCGTGAACATGTCGCGGATCAGGAAGTGGATGCCGTGGTTGTCGGCCACCAGCAGCGATGCGGCCCCGATGCGGCGGATGTCTTCCTCGCCCTTGAGCACGAATTCGGTGGCGCCGCGGTCGGTCCGGACGCTCCAGGTGCAGGGCGTGGCGTAACTGCTCACGCCGGTGATGTGCGAGATGACCGGCATGAACTCGCGCCCGTCCAGTTCCTCCTGCACCAGTTCGCGCAGCGGCGCCGGCAGCTCGGCCAGGTCGTCGATCCATGCCACTTCCCGGCCGTCCGGCAGCACCAGCGAGATGGCGTGCCCGGGCGACTGGATCGGAAACGCGCGTACCGGCATGACCGCCTCGTAGGTCTGGCCCTGTGCGGTGCACAGCACCAGCTTGCCGAAACTGTTGCGGCTCAGTTGAAACGGTGTGCTTGTCATTGATTATTCCTTGTCGTCCATGTCGGTGTCGACATTGCGCGCCTGCGCCTCGTACAGCCGGAAGTAGGCGCCCTGGCGCGCCATCAGCTGGTCGTGGCTGCCCTCTTCCACCACCACGCCGCGGTCGAGCACGACCAGGCGGTCGGCCCGCTGCAAGGTCGAGAGGCGGTGCGCGATGGCGATCGTGGTGCGCCCCTGCACCAGGTTGTCGAGCGCCTTCTGGATTTCCTTTTCGGTTTCCGAATCGACCGACGAGGTCGCCTCATCCATGATCAGGATGCGCGGGTCGATCAGCAGCGCGCGCGCGATCGAGATGCGCTGGCGCTCGCCGCCGGACAGGCCCTGCCCGCGTTCGCCCACCATCGAATCGTAGCCCTGCGGCAGGCGCAGGATGAACTCGTGGGCGTGCGCCGCGCGCGCCGAGGCGATGATTTCCTCGCGCGTGGCCTCGGGCTTGCCGTAGGCGATGTTTTCCGCGATGGTGCCGAAAAACAGGAAAGGCTCCTGCAGCACCAGGCCGATGTTGCGGCGGTAGTCCGACAGCGCGAACGAGCGGATGTCGACCCCGTCGAGCAGGATCGCCCCTTCCGAGACATCGTAGAAGCGGCAGATCAGGTTGACCAGGGTGCTCTTGCCGGAACCGCTGTGCCCGACCAGCCCGACCATCTCGCCGGCCTTGATGTTGAGCGTGATGCCGCGGTTGACGGCCCTGTTGCCGTAGCGGAAACCGACTTCGCGCAGGTCGATGCGGCCCTCGATTCTGCCCAGCTTGACCGGGTTTTGCGGCTCGGGCACGCTCGACACATGGTCCAGGATGTCGAAGATGCGCTTGGCCGCCGAGGCCGACTTCTGGGTGATCGAGACGATCCGGCTCATCGAATCGAGGCGCCCGTAAAAACGGCTGCTGTAGGCGATGAAGGCGGACAGCACGCCGACCGTGATCTCGCCCTTCGAAACCTGCCAGATGCCGAACGACCAGACCACCAGCAGGCCCAGTTCGGTCAGGAAGGACACGGTGGGCGAAAACACCGACCATACCTTGTTCAGCTTGTCGTTGACGGCAAGGTTGTGCCGGTTCGCTTCGCGAAAGCGCGACGCTTCGCGTTTTTCCTGCGCAAAGGCCTTCACCACGCGGATACCGGGAATGGTGTCGGCCAGCACGTTGGTCACCTCGCCCCACACCCGGTCGATCTTCTCGAAGCCGGTGCGCAGGCGGTCGCGCACGATGTGGATCATCCAGGCGATGAACGGCAGCGGCACCAGGGTGATGACGGCCAGCCACGGATTGATGGAGCACAAGATCACGCCGGTCATGATGATCATCAAGACGTCCGAGGCGAAGTCGAGCAGGTGCAGCGACAGGAACACGCAGATCCGGTCGCTGCCGCTGCCGATGCGCGCCATCAGGTCGCCGGTGCGCTTGCCGCCGAAAAATTCGAGCGACAGCTTGAGCAAGTGCTCATACGTGGTCGAGCGCAGGTCGGCGCCGATGCGCTCGGACACCAGCGCCAGCACGTACGTCATGGCCCAGCCCAGTATCCAGGCCAGCAGCGCCGAGCCGAACAGGCCGCCCATGTACATCACCACCAGCATCGGGTCGATCTGCTGCCCGTTCTGGTAGGGGATCAGCACCTCGTCCATCAGCGGCATGGTCAGGTAGGGCGGAATCATGTGCGCCGCGGTCGACAGCAGCATCAGGATGAAGCCGAGCAGCAACTGGCCGCGGTAGGGCCTGGCGAAGCGCCACAGCCGGAACAAGGTCCAGGTCGAGGGCGGCGTGTAGAGCACCTTGGCGCAGATCGGGCACTCCTCCTGCTCCGGCTCGAGCGGCGCCTTGCAGCTCGGACAGATCTCCTGTTCGGGCACCTGCACCGGCTGGCCGCTCAGGTGGCTGCCCAGCTGTTCGCGGAACTGGTCGAGCAGGCGTATCGCGTGCAGGTTCTGCCCGAGCGTAAAGCGCCAGGCCGCCAGCCGTCCTTGCTGGTCGAGCAATTCAAGGTGCCCCACCCCCGCGTGGTCGTGGTGCGTCAATGCCAGTCCGGGGCGGTAAGTCCATGCTTTCCACCCGCTTTCGCCGGGTGCGCGCGCCAGCAGCCGGCGATTTGTGACGACAATCAGACCTTTTGTAAAACGAAGTCGCGCGTCGAGGTCAACCTCCAGGCTAGTTAAAACGTTTTCCCCTGATGCAAGGTTTTTCTGGACCTCGGCTTGCCAGTCTTCTGGCAAGAAGATGGCCGGCAACACCAGGGGGTTGGGAGAAACAAGTTGTTCGGTTGTCATCTAAAGCGGTTTTCCGGGAGAACTGGAGGGGCAATCGGGCAAGGACACCCAATATCATGAGGCAATTTGCGGTATTCTATCGGGTTGCCTCGGCTGGCGGAAAGTAGTACAGCGCGCTATTTTTTTTCGTTCCTGCAAGTATACAGCATGGTGCGCCCGTGAGAACCGAGCGTTCCCTCGCGGGCGCGGCGCGACATCGACCGCCCCGGGAGAAGAGGCGATTGAAGCGCAAACGGAAGCGAAGATGTGTGACATATCGGGTAATTAGAATAAAGCCTCTAAATAAACATTGGGCGCGAACAGCACCAAGCTTGTAATCAGAAATATTTACATGACAAAGAAGAAAGAAATCGATTTCCTGCGTGTGACGCATCTGCGCGGACCGAACATCTGGACCTATCGTCCGGTCATCGAGGCGTGGCTCGATATCGGCGAGCTCGAAGATTACCCGTCCAATACCCTGCCTGGTTTGTACGAGCGCCTGCTGGCCTGGCTGCCCGGCCTGGTCGAGCACCGCTGCGGCGTCGGCGAACGCGGCGGCTTCCTCGAAAGGCTGCGCGAAGGAACCTGGTGCGGCCATATTCTCGAACACGTGGTGCTGGAGCTGCAAAACCTGGCCGGCATGCAGACCGGCTTCGGCAAGACGCGCTCGACCGGCCAGCGCGGCCTCTACAAGATGGCCTTTCGCACCCGCCAGGAGCAGGTCGGGCGCGCCGCCCTGGCGAGCGGACGCGAACTGCTGCTGGCCGCGATCGAGGACACGGCGTACGACCTGGCGGCGGGCCTGGCGCAGCTGCGCGAACTGGTCGACCGGCACTGCCTGGGGCCGAGCACGGCGCACATCGTGGAAGCGGCCACCGAACGCGGCATCCCGTCGATTCGCTTAACCGAGGGCAACCTGGTCCAGCTCGGCCACGGCGCCAGCCAGCGCCGCATCTGGACCGCCGAGACCGACCGCACCAGCGCCATTGCCGAAAGCATCGCCAGCGACAAGGACCTGACCAAGCAGCTGCTGCAGGCGTGCGGCGTGCCGGTGCCTGAAGGCATCCTGGTCAGGAGCGCGGAGCAAGCCTGGGAAGAAGCCCAGGACATCGGCCTGCCGGTGGTGCTCAAGCCGTATGACGGCAACCACGGACGCGGCGTGTCGCTCAACCTGATGACGCGCGCCGACGTGGAAGCGGCCTACCGCCTGGCCAGCCGCAAGGGCGGCAGCGCCAGCGTGCTGGTCGAACGCTTCGTCACCGGCGACGAGCACCGCCTGCTGGTGGTGGGCAAGCAGGTGGTGGCCGCGGCCAAGGGCGAGTCGCTCTGGGTGACCGGCGACGGCAGCGCCAACATCATCGAGCTGGTCAACCGCCAGATCAATACCGATCCGCGCCGCGGCAGCGGCGAGGATGCGCCGCTGAACACGGTAACGCCGCACGAATGCGCCGAAATCATCCTCGAACTCGAGCGCCAGGGCATGACCGCATGGTCGGTCCCGCTGGCCGGCCAGAAAGTGCTGATCCAGCCCAACGGCAACGTCGCCTTCGACGTGACCGACCGCGTGCATCCGTCGGTGGCGCATGCCTGCGCGCTGGCCGCGCGCGTGGTCGGGCTCGACATCGCCGGGGTCGACCTGGTGGCCGAAGACATCTCGCGCCCGCTCGAAGAGCAAGGCGGCGCCATCATCGAAGTCAATGCCAGCCCGGGCCTGCTGGCCCACCTCAAGCCGGCCGAAGGCAAGCCGCGCCCGATCGGTGCGGCCATCGTCAACAACCTGTTCGGACCGCACGAGAGCGGACGCATTGCCATCGTCGGCGTCAGCGGCAGCCGCGGCGCCAGCCTGATCACGCGCCTGGTCGGCTGCGTGCTGCACCTGAACGGCCGCCCGACCGGCGTGGTCAACGGCGAGGGCCTGTACCTCGGCCAGCGCCAGGTCGTCAGCGGCGACTGCATGAACTGGGATGCGGGGCAGCGCCTGCTGATCAACCGCACCCTGCAGGCTGCCGTATTCGAAAGCAATGCGCGCATGATCCTGGCCGAGGGACTGGCCTACGACAAGTGCGCGGTCGGGATCGTCACCGACATGGCCGGGCACGAAGACCTGGCTCAATTCCATATCCACGACGCCGACGCCATGCGCAACGTGATGCGCACCCAGGTCGACGTGATCCTGCCGGACGGCGCCGCCGTGCTCAACGCGGACGACCCGGCGGTCGCCGCGCTGGCCGACTTGTGCGACGGCGCCGTCATTTTCTACGGGCTCGATGCGCAACTGGAAGCGATCGCGCAGCATCGCGCCAGCGGCGGGCGCGCCGTGTTCCTGAGCGGCGAGCGCATCGTGCTGGCGCACGGGGCGCTCGAAACCACGCTGCTCGAGCTGGCGCAGCTCAAGAGCGGCACGGCGACGCACCCGGCCAACGTGCTCGCCGCCGTGGCCGCGGCGTGGGCGCTGGAGGTTCCCGCGGAACTGATCGGGGCCGCCCTCAGGACCTTCGACACCACGGCGACCAATATAGTTTATTAACCTTGCACGACCTGGCAGCGAACGCCAGGCCAGCGCTTAGCTGCCGCGCACGCCAAGCGTGGCCAGCGGCGCACCAGATTAGGATGAACGGTTTATGGAAGTATCTCGCGTACGGGCCTTGCGCGGCCCTAACCTGTGGAGCCACCACACCTCGGTCGAAGCGATCGTTGCCTGCCGCACCGATGAACAGTGCGTCGGCTCCATGCCGCTGTTCGAAGAGCGCCTGCGCGCCCGTTTCCCGCAACTGAGCGCGCTGCAGCCGTCCGGACACGACGACAAGATCCCTCTGGCGCAGGTGCTCGAACTGGCCGCGCTCGGGCTGCAGGCGCAGGCCGGCTGCCCGGTCACCTTCAGCCGCACCACCGCCACCGTGGAAGCGGGAATCTACCAGGTCGTGGTCGAATATACGGAAGAAGCGGTTGGCCGCCTGGCGCTGGAGCTGGCGCAGCGGCTGTGCGAGGCCGCCGCCGCCGATGCGCCGTTCGACCTCGATGGCGCGCTGGCCCGCTTGCGCGAGCTCGACGAGGACGTGCGCCTCGGCCCTTCCACCGGCGCCATCGTGCAGGCCGCGCTGGCGCGCAACATCCCGTACCGGCGCCTGACCGACGGCAGCCTGGTGATGTTCGGCTGGGGCAGCCGCCAGCGCAAGATCCAGGCGGCCGAAATGGACCGCACCGGCGCCATCGCCGAAGCGATCGCGCAGGACAAGGACCTGACCAAGCGCCTGCTCGACGCGGCCGGCGTGCCGGTGCCGCTCGGGCGCGTGGTGAACGACCCTGACGACGCCTGGGCCGCCGCCTGCGAAATCGGGCTGCCGGTGGTGATCAAGCCGAAGGACGGCAACCAGGGCAAGGGCGTGACGGTCAACGTGAGCAGCCGCGAGCAGCTCAGCGCGGGCTACCATGCGGCCGCTGAATTTCGCGACGACGTCATCGTCGAGCGCTACTTGCCCGGCAACGATTTCCGCCTGCTGGTGATCGGCAACAAGCTGGTCGCCGCCGCCCGCCGCGATCCGCCGCAGGTGGTGGGCGATGGCCAGCACACGGTGCGCCAACTGGTCGACGAGGTCAACCTGGACCCGCGCCGCGGCAACGGCCATGCCACCTCCCTGACCAAGATCCGCTTCGACGACATCGCACTGGCCAGCCTGGCCAAGCAAGGCTATGTGGCCGACTCGGTCCCGCCCAAGGGCCAGCGCGTCATCCTGCGCAACAACGCCAATCTGTCGACCGGCGGCGCCGCCACCGACGTGACCGACGACGTGCACCCGCAAGTGGCGGCGCGCGCCATTGCCGCGGCCGACATGGTCGGACTCGACATCTGCGGCGTCGACCTGGTGTGCGACAGCATCCTGAAACCGATCGAGGAAGTCGGCGGCGGCATCGTCGAGGTCAACGCCGCACCGGGCCTGCGCATGCACCTGTCGCCCTCCTTCGGCAAGGGCCGGCCGGTGGGCGAAGCGATCATTTCATCGATGTTCGAAGAAGGCGACGACGGCCGCATTCCGGTGGTGGCGGTGACCGGCACCAACGGCAAGACCACCACGGTGCGCCTGATCGCCCACCTGCTCACCGCGTCCGGCCTGCGCACCGGCATGACCAACACCGACGGCGTCTACATCGAAGGGCGCCGCATCGACAGCGGCGACTGCAGCGGCCCGCGCAGTGCGCGCAACGTGCTGCTGCACCCGGACGTGGATGCGGCCGTGTTCGAGACGGCGCGCGGCGGCATGCTGCGCGAAGGCCTGGCCTTCGACCGCTGCCAGGTCGCGGTGGTCACCAACATCGGCGCGGGCGACCACCTGGGCCTGAACTACATCACCACGGTCGAAGACCTGGCGGTGTTAAAGCGCGTGATCGTCCAGAACGTGGCCGACAACGGCATGGCGGTATTGAACGCGACCGATCCGGTCGTGGTCAGCATGGCCGGCAACTGCCGCGGCGCGGTCACCTTCTTCGCGGCCGACGCCAGGCATCCGGTGATGTCCACCCACCGCACCCACGGCCAGCGCGTGGTGTTTGTCGAGGACGGCATGCTGGTCGCCGCCGAAGGCAAGGACCAGCACCAGGTGGCGCTGGCCGAGGTGCCGATCACGCGCGGCGGCAGTATCGGCTTCCAGGTGCAGAACGTGATGGCGGCGGTGGCGGCGGCATGGGCGGTCGGCGTGAAATGGGACGACATCCGCGCCGGCCTGAAGTCGTTCGCGAACGAGAGCGACAACGCACCTGGCCGCTTCAACGTGTTCCACTACCGCGGCGCGACCGTGATCGCCGATTACGGCCACAACCCGGACGCCATCCTGGCGCTGGTGGCGGCGGTCGAATCGATGCCGGCCCGGCGCCGCTCGGTGGTCATCAGCGGCGCCGGCGACCGGCGCGACGAGGATATCCGCCAGCAGACCGAAATCCTGGGAGCCGCCTTCGACGAGGTCTTGCTGTACCAGGACCAGTGCCAGCGCGGGCGCGCCGACGGCGAAGTGGTGGCGCTGCTGCGCCAGGGTCTGGCCGGCGCGCCGCGCACCAGCCGCATCGACGAGATCAACGGCGAATTCGTCGCGATCGACACGGCGCTCGCGCGCCTGTCGCAAGGCGACCTGTGCCTGATCCTGATCGACCAGGTCGAAGAGGCGCTGGCCCACATCGCAGCGCGCATCGCGCAGGGTTGACACACGGCGCACCGCACCGTAGTGCCGGGTCCGCCATAAGGCGTGCCCGGCACGAACAGAGAGGCAATGTTACAATGCAGCAATGGGAACGCTGAGAATAGACCGCCGCATCGCAGCCTGGATCGCGTGTACCGCGTTTTTGCTGGCCGCTCTGGTTCCTTCCATGAATCACCTGCTGGCCGCGGTCCACGGCGCCCGAGGAGACTGGGTCGAAGTGTGTTCGATCGACGGCGTAAGACTGGTCAATACCGCCAGTGCCCAGGATGCATCGAGCTCCGCTGACAAAGACCTGCACCACGATCATTGCCCGTTCTGCCTGACCGACGCCGGCCTGCCCCCGGCCGGCGCGCTTGCCTTGCCGCCCGCGCGCACCGAAGCACGCTTCCCATCCCTGTTTTACCAGTCGCCGCGCCCTTTGTTCACCTGGGCCAGCGCACAGCCACGCGCCCCTCCCACCGCTTCCTGAGCACAACGTAGCCGCCGGCAGCCCGCACCCACGCGCGCCCCGGCCCCTTCATCTTGTCAGGAGGTTGCCATGTCAACCCAACTCAAGCTCGCCTGCGCCTTGCGTACGGCGGCGGCCATTGGCGCGTTCGCGCACGGCGCGCTGCCCTGCGCGGCGCAAACGGCAGCAATGCAGGAAGTCGTCATCAAGGGCGAAAAATCGGCCGTTCCGGCGCATTCGCCGTCCAGCGTCGAAAGCATCTCGGCCAGCCAGATCGCGGCCACGATCAATGCCGTGACCAGCGCCGAGGCGCTCAATTACCTGCCCAGCACCCATGTGCGCGAACGCTACATCGGCGACCGCAACGCCATCTTGGTGATGCGCGTGAACAGTTCGGTGGCGAGCGCACAGACCACGGTCTATGCGGACAATCTGTTGTTGTCGAATTTTCTGAACAACAGCTACAGCAGCGCCCCGCGCTGGGGCATGGTCGGGCCCGAGGAAATCGAACGGGTCGAGCTGATGTACGGCCCCTTCTCCGCGCTCTACCCCGGCAATTCGGCCGGCGGCGTGGTACTGATGACAACCCGCATGCCGGACCGGTTCGAGGCGCATGCCAAGGTCGACCTGTTCGGGCAACGCTTCAAGCTGTACGGCACCGAGCAGAACTATGCCGGCTCGCACGCCAGCGCGGCGATCGGAAACACGGCGGGCCGCTGGTCGTTTCGCATCGGCGCCGATCACCTGGACAATCACGGCCATCCGCAAACCTTCGGGGTCGCTGCCAGGGCCTTCCCGGCCGGTGCGCCGGCGGCCACGGCCGTGAGCGGGGAACAGCGCGACATCGACAGCACCGGACAGGCGCGCATCGTCACCAGCGCCATCGGCGCCGACCACACGGTCCAGGACATCGGCAAGATCAAGCTGGAATACGCGCTCTCGCCCACGCTGCGCGCGGCCTACAGCGTCGGCCTGTGGCAGAACAGGTCCGACTCCGGCGTCGGCAACTACCTGCGCGACGCGGCCGGCACCGCCGTCTACAACACGGCGCGCAGCGGTCCGGCGCGGTACGTGAAGTTCGCCGGCGACGCCGCTTATTACACCTTGTCGGGCGCGGCGCCCGCCAGCGCCGAGGGCACGCACACGATGCATG
>JBAQKU010000029.1:0-3942 GCA_049301315.1 Telluria sp. | reverse complement strand
ATTTCAGCCTGGTCCATCTGATCGCGCGCTGGCGAAAGGTAACGGACCACGAGCAGCGGCCCGGTGAAAAGCTGGGTCCAGCGGACCAGCACGTCGTCTGCACTCCAGGCAAGTGCGCGTTGCTGGTCGACGTAGTCGATGACGCCGAAACCATGCTGAGGTCGAATTCTGTTAAGTCCGGTAGATTGGTCGATAAGTGGGTGTCCCTTAGTTTTCTTTCGATAAGTAAGTGTTCCTTAGTTTTCAATTCAGCAACTGAAAACGGGAAAGCGATTACTCCTGCTGTGCGTGCTGCCGCACCGAATCTGGCTGAAATAGGGGCTAAGCTGATCATCGACATCCGTCCATATCTGCACGAGCCGGTTGTTTTAGTACATTCCTGCTAGAGAGTTTCTATTCGGAAGCGCGTGTGCAACCACTCCCAAACACCAACGAAGTTTTTGGTGTGCGTCATCTACGTTAAAGGAAAGAAAAAAATGAACAGCTTGAAATTGGCGGCGCCACTGCTCGCCGCGTTTGCGTTTACTCCTGCTCCGGGATCGGCTGCGCCGATTCTGGGACAGCAATTGTCTACCTACGCCGTATTGGGCGCCTCAACGGTTACTAACACTGGGGCAACGACTTTGACCGGGAACCTGGGCGTCTCCAACAATACTTCACTTACCGGCATTACCGGTTTCTATGGAACGTTGGCCAATGATGGTCCAGGCACTGCCAGCGGGTCCATCGATCAAGGAGGCGCGTTTGCGCTTGCGGCCGACGAACAACTTGCAATGGCGAAGATTGGTCTGGGGTTGCTTGGCCCCGGTACCGAACTCACTACAGACCTGAGCGGCCTCTCGCTCGCTTCAGGTGTCTACACGGTGCCTGCCGGAATGAGCAACCTGACGGGAACGCTGACATTGGACGGGGGCGGCAACGCGAACGCTTTTTGGGTATTCCAGATGGCAAGCACCTTGATCACATCCCCAGGATCGATGGTGAATATAATCAATACTGGTGCGGGTGCCGGTGTCTATTGGAACATTGGGAGCTCTGCAACCCTTGATTCTGGCACTGCATTCTTGGGAAATATTCTTGCCAGCACGGACATCACTATAAACAGTGGTGTGACATTCGGTTGCGGCCGCGCGTTGGCGCACACGGGAGCTGTAACGCTGATCGGTTCTGTCATTGACGCAGGTGACTGTTCAGGGACCGGGGCAGTCGGGAGTAAGGGCTTGAGCGGCGGCCTGACGATGCCCGAGCATGGCGGCATTCCCACAGCGCTCCCGTTCTCCCCCGTGAGTGCCGTACCTGAACCGGGGCCACTTTCACTCTTCGGGGCCGGGCTTGCTGTCTTGTTCGTTTTGAGAAAGAAGTGGGCGGCCAGTCCAGTGTCTGAAGGATGAACTCCATGCTGTGCATGTAGCCATTCCCAGTCAATCCGGCAACACGATAAACTCAGTCGCATCGCCCTGCACTTCGCGTCGCGGGCGGTGCGCGTCAACGCGACCAGCCGTAGCCCGCCATCATTCGCAGCGTGCGCCATGCCTACCGCTTCATCCAGCAGCGCCTGCGCAAAGGCCGCTGTCGATAGGTGGGTGTCCCATCGATAGGCCATCGATAGGTGGGGCGATATGTGGGTGTCCCTTAATTTAAAATAACATATCGCCGCATAGCGTGTTAGCGAACTTTCGCGGGCCGCATACCGCCGTCAGCACGGGCTGAAGGTGCCATTCGCCTCAGGCTGGAAGATGATTTTCAGCAGGCTAAGTGGGTGTCTCCTAGTTTTCATCGAGGTCAAACGCAGCCAACGCCGCAGCGATGGCACGGTATCGTTGGATGGCATCCGCTTCGAGATCCCGCAAGTGTTCGCCCAGGTGGCGTCGAAAGGCATCAAGGGCGCTTGCGGCACAGGCGCGGGCACCGCTGCGGCCGGTGGCGCTGATGCTGCCTGCGGCACAGCCGGTGCCCGCCCCAGCCGCTCCTGGATCGAGGTGTAGTCCGACGCTTCCGGGGTTGGGGCCATGCCGGCGTGCGTCGATAAGTGGGTGTCCCTTAGTTTGGCTTAGTTTGCTGACATCGCGGGCACTGGCCTTGATGCCGGTTAATCGTGCGTCGATAAGTGGGTGTCCCTTAGTTTGGCTTAAGCAGCGCTCAGCATGCGATGGCGCAGCAACTGGGGTTGGGGCGTCGAGGAAGACCGCCCTGGCCATCACTTACATTCCTGCATCATTGTCATGTGCTTTTTCATCATTTCGGGCGACATTGATTTCATGCGTTCGTCCATCATCGCCTTCTGTTCTTCCGGCGTTTTCGCGCTCATCATCTTCTTGTGCATTTCGCACATCGATTTCATATCCATATCCTTCATATCGGTCATCGCCATCTGACCGCCCGGTGCACCTCCCATCATCCCCATCGGTTGCGCGGTCGAGGTATCCGGATGATGCTGGCTATGCTCAGCGTCCTGACTTGTCGCGCAGCCCGCCATAGCCATCGTCGCAAGGATAGCGGCGAACCAAGTTGCAAATTTGAATTTCGACTTCATCAAAAAACTCCTGTCTGAGACGCTGAGAATTCAGCAAACTGTTCATGTTAGAGGTATTTTTAGTAACTCCTGGACTTCATACTAGCCCATCTTTGTCAAAGTTGACGCCTGTTACGCACCGCGCTAATTTAGGTGAACAGTCACGCCCCATTTGGCGGCGGCGAATATGCTTTGTCCCACTCTCATTTCGTGTTCATCACGACGCAGTTTATCGTGGGTCGATCTCTGGTATTTCCGATCGGGCACCGAGCGGAGCCAGGTCAAGGATTGTGGGGCGGGAGCAGCAGAGAGGAAATCAGAGGCCGGTAGGCGAATGGAATCGGCGTAGCGGGGGCCGGGCCCGCAAAGCGCACCTGCATGCCATCGCGATGGGCAGCGGTGCACCGTTCGGGCTTGCTCGTATACGCTCGGCTCGAATCGCCCCTGCCGGCCGGTCGGCGTTGGCAGGGGCTGACAGACGATGCTGATTGATGCGATGACAGTTCAATTATGCCGGCGGCGAGCGCCGGCACCACCGCCAGTCGCATGGCGCTGCGCAGGATGCGTCCGGCCTGGCGCGGCAACCCCTTCGATGCCTGGCGCAGCACCTCCATGCCGGAATCGGCCAGCAGGGTATGCGTGCATCCGGCACTCTTTAAGGCATGGCCGATCATGAGCGCGAATCGCTCGCGTTCGACGATCGGTTTCAGATGCACGCGCGCCGAGATGCGCCCGTGCAGTGCGTCGATAAGTGGGCGATAAGTGGGTGTCCCTTAGTTTTGTTGTTAGTTTTGGTGCGTCGATAAGTGGGCGATAAGTGGGTGTCCCTTAGTTTTGCTTCCGGGGTTAGGGCCATGCCGGCGCGCACCGGGTTCAAGTCCACGTACGCCATTGCCGCAAGCAGCGCGCGGTCATCGAGCAGCGCCTGGCTTTTGAAGCGTCCTTCCCAAAACCGCCCGGTGCAGTCGTCTTCCGCATTGGCCTGGCGGGCCAGCGATTCGTTGAGCATGCGCATGAACCACGACAGGTCGTGCAGCCGGGCGCGGTAAGTCTCGGCCAGCTTGAGCACTGCGGCAATTTCAGCCTGGTCCATCTGATCGCGCGCTGGCGAAAGGTAACGGACCACGAGCAGCGGCCCGGTGAAGAGCTGGGTCCAGCGGACCAGCACCTCGTCCGCGCTCCAGGCAAGTGCGCGGTGTTGGTCGACGTGGGCTACCAGATGGTAGTGGTTGCTCATGACCGCGTATGCGGCCACGTCAATGGCGAAGAGGTGGGCGAGCTCCTTGATGCGCGTGGCGATCCAGACGCGCCGGTGGTTGAAGTCCAGGCCGGTCGCGCTGTCCTCGCCGCACAAGAACGCGCGCCGTTCGCATCGCGTCACGCAGTGGTACCACGCGGTGTCGCTCAAGCTGATCAGTGTGGAACGGGGA
>JBAQKU010000028.1:0-5697 GCA_049301315.1 Telluria sp. | reverse complement strand
GTCGACATCTCCTCGAAAATATCGGCCGCGCGCGCGTAGCTCGGGTTGTCGCCGTTGGGAGCGACCTGCTTGACCTTGGCCAGTTCCTCGGGAATCATCGCGCGCACCATCTCGGCGGTGACCTTGCGCCCGTCCTCGAGCACGCCTTTGGGCGAACGGATCCACTGCCACACCTGCGAGCGGCTGATCTCGGCCGTGGCCGCATCTTCCATCAGGTTATGGATCGGCACGCAGCCGTTACCGGTCAGCCAGCTTCCCAGGTAATGGATGCCGACGTTGATGTTGTAGCGCAGCCCCGCTTCCGTGATCGGCGCTTCCGGCTGGAAGTCGAGCAGGTTGGCGGCCGTTACCTGCACGTCCGGACGCTGCTTGTCGATCTGGTTCGCACGCTCGCCCAGCACCTTCTTGAACTCGGTCATGGCCAGCTCGACCAGGCCGGGATGGGCGACCCAGCCGCCGTCGTAGCCGTCGGTGGCGTCGCGCGCCTTGTCGGTGCGCACGCCGCCCATCGCAATGTCGTTTTTCTCGGGGTCGTTCTTGATCGGGATCAGGGCCGACATGCCGCCGATGGCGGGCGCGCCGCGCAGGTGGCAGGTCTTTAGCAGCAGCAAGGCGTAGCTGCGCATGAACGGCGAGGTCATCGTCACCTTGGGACGGTCGGCCAGGCAGAAGTCCTTGTCGAGCTTGAACTTCTTGATGCACGAGAAGATGTAGTCCCAGCGCCCTGCATTCAAACCGGCGCTGTGCTCGCGCAGCTCGTACAGGATCTCGTCCATCTCGAAGGCGGCCAGGATGGTCTCGATCAGCACGGTCGCCTTGATGGTTCCCTGCGGCAGGCCCAGTTCACGCTGCGTCATCACGAAGATGTCGTTCCACAGGCGCGCTTCGAGGTGCGACTCCAGCTTGGGCAGGTAGAAGTAAGGACCGGCGCCGCGCGCCAGCTGCTCTTTGGCGTTGTGGAACATGAACAGCGCGAAGTCGAAAATGCCGCCCGAGATGCGCTCGCCGTCGACCAGCACGTGCTTTTCGTCGAGGTGCCAGCCGCGCGGACGCACCACCAGGGTGGCGATCTTGTCGTTGAGCTTGTAGAGCTTGCCGTTCTGCTCCATCGAGATGGTGCGGCGCACCGCTTCCTTCATGTTGACCTGCCCGCCCACCTGGTTGTCCCAGTTCGGCGTGTTCGAGTCCTCGAAGTCGGTCATGTAGCTGTCGGCGCCCGAATTGAAGGCGTTGATGACCATCTTGCGTTCGACCGGACCGGTGATTTCGACGCGCCGGCATTCGAGCGCGGGCGGGATCGGGGCGATCTTCCAGTCGCCGGCGCGGATATGCGCAGTCTCGGGCAGGAAGTCGGGGCGCTCGCCGGCGTCAAGGCGCTTGGCGCGCTCGACCCGGGCGGCCAGCAGCTGCTGGCGGCGCGGCTCGAATTCACGGCTCAGCTTTGCCACCAGCGCGAGTGCCTCCGGCGTCAGAATCTGTTCGTAAGCCGGCAAGATGTCGGCCTTGATTTCCATACCGGCTGGGATTGCGATGGTCATACATGCTCCTGAAAGGTAATGATAAACGTGATTGCAGGTGAAAAAACGCGGCCGCCTTGCCCTCTCAGTATAGGGCGCCGTTTGGCGTTTCATATGACTTCCAGTATATTCACTATCTGGTAGCTAAACTAGACTATAAATGAATTCATCTGTGCGTTTTTGTCACAGATGGACATGCAAGGAAAAGGCGTTCAATGGGAAAATTCCGCGAGATTTCGACCTTCGTCGAGGTGGTGGCGCGCGGCAGCCTGTCGGCTGCGGCGCGCGCCGAAGACATCGCTCCGGCCATGATCGGGCGCCGCCTGGACGCGCTTGAAGCGCGCCTCGGCGTCAAGCTGCTGCAGCGCACCACGCGCAAGCTGGCCCTGACCAACGAGGGCGCCGCCTTCCTGGAGGACTGCCAGCGCATCCTGGCCGAGCTCGAGGATGCGGAATCGGCGGTGTCCGAGCGCAGCGCGCGCGCCAGCGGGCACCTGCTGGTGTCGGCTCCGGCCGGCTTCGGGCGCCAGCACGTCGCCCCCCTGCTGCCCTCCTTCCTGGCCGAGCAGCGCGAGGTCACCATCAACCTGAACCTGAACGACCGCGTGGTCGACATGATCGGCGAAGGCGTGGACGTGGCGATCCGCATCGCCAGCCTGTCCGATTCGAGCCTGGTGGGGGTCAAGCTGGCCGACAACGCGCGCGTGGTGGTCGCCGCGCCCGCCTACCTCAAGCGCCACGGTACGCCGCGCACGCTGGCCGAACTGGCGCGCCACAACTGCCTGGCCATCAGCAGCGAGGGCAGCCAGCGCGGCTGGACCTTCCGCGAACATGGCAAGAACCTGACCTTGAAGGTGGCGGGAAACATGGTGTGCAACGACGGCGCGGTGCTGCACGACTGGGCTTTGGCCGGCAAGGGGCTGGCCTGGCGTTCGATGTGGGAAGTCGGCGCCGAGATCGAGGCCGGGCGCCTGCGCACGGTGCTCGACCAGTACGCGGCGCCGGGCAACGACATCTATGCCGTGTTCGCGCAGCGCCGCCACCTGCCGCTGCGCATCCGCGCCTTTGTCGACTTCCTGCGCCATGCGTATGCGCAGGACGATTACTGGCGCAGCAGGTGAGGCGTCCTGAAACGTACCGACAAAAAAAAATCCTCGGAATCCGAGGATTTTTTTGTCGTTGACTCAGCGATTACAGCGGCTGAATGTTCGAAGCTTGCTTGCCTTTAGGGCCGGCGGTTACTTCGAAAGAGACGCGTTGGTTCTCTTGCAAAGATTTAAAGCCGTTCGACTGAATCGCCGAGAAGTGAGCGAACAGATCTTCGCCGCCTTCGTCAGGGGTGATAAAGCCGAAACCCTTCGAATCATTGAACCATTTTACGATGCCAGTTGCCATTACAATTTCCTATTTCAGTTAAGTTGGGCTTGCGCCCGTTTCAGATCGTTTAAAGAAGCAAGAAAGAAATGACAGACACACTGCACTTACTACCTCGAATCCAACGATCCCGCATTATACCGAATAAAACACAAAAAACACGTTCTCGGCAAAATAAACTGCGCCTCACCGTAATCGTTCCAAATACCAACTTTTACGGCTTCGTGTCTTAATTGGCATTAGCTTGAATATAGGGCATCGATGCGTCTCAAGTTTGCGCAAGATCAAACGATTCGCGTGTGCGCACTTGCGCGTGACTATTGCGCTCACTCGCCATCGTAGTAGGCAGCTTTCGGATCGCGTTCGGCCCAGGCCAGGTACTGGTCGACGCCGGCCAGCCACTCGCTCCACGCGGCGGCCGGCGCCGCGCCTCCCGCGAGCAGAGCGCGCAGGCGCTGTTCGAGCGCGCGCGCCTGCTGGCCGAGCGCCCGGAAGCCGAAGGTCGCGGCCGATCCGGCAAGCGTGTGCAGCACCTCGTGCATCTCGGCGAGCCGGACCTGGTCGGGCGCGGCCGGATCGCATGCCAGGCGCGCCTCGCGCAGGCGCCCGAGCGTGGCGGGCAGGCTGGCGCCGAATTTGTCGTTGAGCGCGCGCAGCTTGGCGAAGAACTCCTGGTCGACCGGCGATGCCATGTGCGCGCGATTATTTGGTGCCGAAAATGCGGTCGCCCGCGTCGCCCAGTCCGGGCACGATATAGGCATGGTCGTTCAGGTGCGAGTCGAGCGAGGCCACGTACATCTTGACCTTCGGGTGCGCCGTCTGGAACACGCTCACGCCCTCGGGCACCGCCACCAGCGCCAGGAAAATGATCTGCTCGTCGCTGACGCCGCGTTTTTTCAGGACGTCGACCGCATACACCGCCGAATTGCCGGTCGCGACCATCGGATCGCACAGGATGAAGATGCGCTCCTGGGTGTCGGGCAGGCGCACCAGGTATTCGACCGGCTGCAAGGTCTGCGGGTCGCGGAACACGCCGATGTGGCCGACGCGCGCGGACGGCACCAGTTCGAGCAGGCCGTCGCTCATGCCGATGCCGGCGCGCAGGATCGGCACGATCGCCAGTTTCTTGCCCGCGATGACGGGCGCGTCGATGGTCTCGAGCGGGGTCTCGATGCGGCGCGTGGTCATGGGCAGCGCGCGCGTGATCTCGTACCCCATGAGCAGCGTGATCTCCTTGAGCAGCTCGCGGAAGGTGCGGGTCGAGGTGTCGCGCTCGCGCATGTGGCTCAGCTTGTGCTGGATCAGCGGGTGGTCGAGGATGAACAGCTTGGGAAAGCGCGGATCTTGTTTCATGGTGTAGGTCGGGCTCGCGTTGTTATTGTGGACGCATTATCCCAGTCCTCGGGCTCGTTTGTCCTCGTTTTCACAAATAAATTCGCCATGCGGGCGATCTGTTTTTGCAGGCGGGCGCGCGGCGCCGGTTCACGCCTCGGGCAGCGCGCGCGCCAGGATCGCCGCGCAATCGACGCCGTCGGGCAGGCGCCCGAACGCCCCGCCCACCTCGCGCGCCAGGCGCGAGCTCACGAACGCGTCGGCCACGAAGCCGGGCGCGTGCTGCAGCAGCAGCGCGCCCTGCAGCGCGAGCACGATGCGCTCGGCCAGCCGGCGCGCGCCGTATTCGTCCAGCTGCCCTGCCTCGAGGTCGGCCAGCAGCGATTCGGCGTACGCCGCGTAGGCGCTGTTCGCTCCCAGCGCCGGCGCCAGTTCGCCCGCCAGCGCCGTGCATGCGGCCGGGGCCTTGGCGAAGGCGCGCAGCAGGTCCAGGCACATCACGTTGCCCGAGCCTTCCCAGATCGAATTGACGGGAAATTCGCGATACAGCCGCGCCAGCGGCCCGTCCTCGACGTAGCCGTTGCCGCCCACCACCTCCATCGCCTCGGCGCCGAAGGCCGGCCCGCGCTTGCACAGCCAGTATTTGCCGGCCGGCGTGAGGATGCGCGCCAGCAGCGCCTGCTGCGGATCGGCGCACTGGTCGAAGCAGCGCGCAAGGCGCAGCGCGAACGCGCTCGCCGCTTCCGACTCGAGCGCGAGATCGGCCAGTACGTTCTGCATCAATGGCTGAGCGGCCAGAGCGCGTCCGAATGCGTGGCGCGCGCGCGCGTGGTGCAGCGCATGCGTGAGCGCGGCGCGCATGATTCCGGCGCTGCCAAGCACGCAGTCGAGCCGCGTATGGCTGCCCATCTCGAGGATGGTGGCCACGCCGCGCCCCGGCTGGCCCACCAGCCACCCGGTGGCGCCGCAGAACTCGACTTCGGCCGATGCGTTCGAGCGGTTGCCCAGCTTGTCCTTGAGGCGCTGCACGCGAATCTCGTTGCGGCTGCCGTCGGGCAGGAAGCGCGGCAGCAGGAAGCACGACAGGGCCGCACTGCCGGGCGCGCCGCCTTGCGCCAGGATCAGGTGCGCGTCGGCCTGCGGGGCCGAGAAAAACCATTTGTGGCCGACGATGCGCCAGGCCTGTTCGCCGGCGTCCCCGAAGCGCAAGCGCGCCTCGGCCGGATCGAGCGGCACGGCGCTGGTGGTGTTGGCGCGCACGTCGCTGCCGCCCTGCTTCTCGGTCATGCCCATGCCGATCAGGGCCCCGTGCTTTTGCGCCAGCGGCAGCGAGCGCGGATCGTAACGGCGCGACAGGATTTTCGGCAGCCATTGGGCCGCCAGCACGGGCGCCAGGCGCAACGCCGGCACCGCGGCGAAAGTCATCGTCACCGGGCACTGCGCCCCGTTTTCGACCTGCCCGAACAGCAGGTAC
>JBAQKU010000027.1:0-22797 GCA_049301315.1 Telluria sp. | reverse complement strand
GGCCAGTTCGGCAGCCCGGTGGCGCGCGCTATCGCACGCGGCGCCAGCAGGTGCGCGATCCCGACCCCGATGCTGAACCAGGCCAGGGCTGTTCCCACCTGAACGTTGCCGCGCGTGCCCACCAGCGGGCTCTGGCGCGTCAGCTCGCCGTAGGGCTCGAGGCGCCCATGCTCCCGGATCTCGGGTGCGGTGTCGGGGTATTGCCAATATCCCGCGCGGGTGCGCCGCGACGGCTGCTGGGTCGTTTTTTCCATGACATCTCCGAAAAGAGAATGGCGCGGCCCGCCTGCGCGACAGGATGCGCGTCACAATGAACATGAAAATTAGTCCCGCATTGGCGTACGCTTGTTCCCCCTCATATCGCGGAAAGCGGACGACGAGCGCACTGTTTGCGCAAGATCAAACGTCAAGACATTAATGCCCTTGTACCGGCGCTGCGCCGGATGCTACGCGACGCTCGCAGCTTCCTTGGCGGGCGCGCTCGCGTCGTTTGGCTCGGGAAAACGGTCCATCTTGCGCAGCACCGGGAAACGGGCCCACCACAAAGCGGTCACGACCAGCGTTGCGGCGCCGCCCAGCACCAGCGCGGGCACCAGCCCGAACCAGCCGGCGGTCAGGCCCGATTCGAATTCGCCCAGTTCGTTGGAGGCGCCGATGAAGACCGCGTTGACCGCGCTGACCCGGCCGCGGATCGCGTCGGGCGTTTCGAGCTGCACCAGCATATGCCGGACATACACGCTGATCATGTCGCCGGCGCCCATCAGGAACAAGGCCGCCAGCGACAGCGCCAGGCTGCCCGACAGGCCGAGCACGATGGTGCCGCACGCGAACACGGCCACGCCGGCGAACATGGCGCGTCCGACCTTGCGTGTAATCGGACGAAACGCCAGCGCGACCGCGGTCAGGGCCGCGCCCACGCCAATGGCAGTGCGCAGCAGCCCCAGGCCGGTCGGACCGACGTGCAGGATATCGTGCGCGATGGCCGGCAGCAAGGCGGTCGCGCCGCCGAACAGGACCGCGAACAGGTCGAGCGAAATGGCGCCCAACACCACCGGGCGCGAGCGCACGAAATGCATCCCTTCCAGCAGGCTGTGCCACGAAATCGGCTTGAGGTTGCGCGCCTGCGGAATCGGACGGGTCAGCAGCATGAGCGAGATCGATCCCACCAGCAAAGTGGCCACCACGCCGTACACCACGCCCGGGCCCGCCAGATACAGCAGACCGCCCAGGGTCGGACCGACGATCACCGCCAGCTGGAACGCCGACGTGCTCAGCGCGACCGCCTTGCCCAGGCTTTCCGGCGGCACCATGTTGACCACGATGGCCTGGCTGGCCGGCGTCATGAAGGCGCGCGCGCCGCCGAACAGGACCAGCACCCCGAGCACCATGCCGATCCCGCTGAAGCCGCCCAGGGTGTACCACAGCAGCAGCAGCGCACAAGTGAGCTGCATGCCGAAGCAGGTTGCAATGATGTTGCGCCGGTTGTAGCGGTCGGCCACATGGCCGGCCACCAGGATCAGTGCCAGGAACGGCGCAAACTGCGCCAGTCCCACCAGGCCCAGGTCGAACACGTCGCCGGTGCTGGCGTACACCTGCCAGCCGATCGCCACGCTTTGCATCAGCACCGCGATCGTCGAGAGCACGCGCGCCGTCATGTACAGCGTGAAATCGCGGTGGCGCAGTACGCTGAAACCGTTCGAAAAAGAGGACATGCTTACTTTCCGGCGGCGATCGCTGCCAGCATGCGGTCGGCGTACACCTGCCAGCTCGCGTTTTTCGGACAATCGGCAAAGCTGCCGGCCGCGGACAGTTGCGCCACCCAGTCCTGGCGGTTCGCGGTGGCCTGCGGCATCCACGGTTCGAGCCCGGCTTCGCTCACGGTGCGGGCCGATTCACGCATCTCCTCGGCGCGCCGCTTGCCGTGCTGGACCACGCGGCTGAAGAAATAGCTGGCCTGCTGCGGCCAGTCGATCCCGGGGAAGGTCTCGGCCAGCGAGGCCAGCACGTGTTGTTCCACGCCGAACTTGCGCGCCGATACCAGGCTCTCGATGACCATCGCCTCCATGCCCTTGATCATCACGCTGCGGCACATCTTGATGGCCGAGGCGGTCCCGATGTCGGCCGCGGCGATCTCGGTATGGAAGCCCAGCCCGGCCAGCAGTTCGGAACCGGCCACGGCATGGGGGCCGCCCAGCAGCATCGGCACCTTGATGCCGTACGGCGGCACCGAGGTCATCACGGCCGCTTCGAGGTAGCGAGCGCCGGCGGCCTCGATCCGCTGCGCGCAGGCGCGCTTGGTCTCGGGCGAGGCCGAATTGACGTCAAGGTAAAAGGTGCCGGGCGCGATGTGGCGCGCCGCCAGTTCCGCCACCTCGAGCGTGGACGAGGCGGTGACGGCCGCGATCACGAGTGCCACTCCGGGCAGCAGTTCCTGCATCGTGTGCAGCGCGCGCACCGAGGCCGCGTTGCATTCAGCCAGCGCCTGCACGCCGCTGGCCGGGTCGTTGAATTTCCTGTCGTAGGCGCGCACCGATGCACCCGCGGCGCGCAGGCCGGCGCCAAAAATACTGCCCACTTCCCCGTAGCCGATCAAGCCGACATTCATCGGTTCTTGCTGATTCATCGCTTCCTCCAATAAAACGGCCGTGCTACGACGTCCGGGGAATCGTAGCACGGCCGGCAACTCCATCCAGTGTTTGCGCCTGCGCCACTCAGTCGATATAACGCAGGCCGGCCTGTTCCAGCGCGTCGCGCATCTTGTACATGTCCAGCCCGAGCACGCCGGCGGCAAGCTTGGTGCGCTTCTCATGTTCGTTCGCTTCGCGCGCTTCGGCGGCGTTGGCCACCTGGCTGGCCACGGCCGCCGGCACCACCACCACGCCGTCGTCGTCGCCGATCACCACGTCGCCCGGGTGCACCAGCGCGCCCGCGCACACAACCGGGATGTTGACCGAGCCGATGGTCGCCTTGATCGTGCCCTTGGCGCTGATGACCTTGGAAAACACGGGAAACTTCATCGACGTCAGATCCTTCACGTCGCGCACGCCGGCGTCGATGATCAGGCCCTCGGCGCCGCGCGCACGGAACGAGGTTGCCAGCAAATCGCCGAAGTAGCCGTCGGTGCAGTCGGCGCTGATGGCCGCCACCACCACGTCGCCCGGCTCGATCTGTTCGGCCACGACGTGCATCATCCAGTTGTCGCCCGGATGCAGCAGCACCGTGACGGCCGTGCCGCACACATGCGCGCCGGCGTAGATCGGGCGCATATAGGTTTTCATCAGCCCGAGGCGGCCCATCGCCTCGTGGATGGTGGCCACGCCGAAGCGCGACAGCTTTTCAACGACGGCCCTGTCTGCGCGCACGATGTTGCGCTTGACGATACCCAGGTTATTCATCGACATGATTGTTTCCTTACTGGCCCTTGGCCTTGAGTTGCGCATCGAGGCGCGGGAACACGCGGCGCGCATTGCCTTCGTAGACCTTGTAGCGCTCTTCCAGGCTCAGGCTCGATGCTTCGATGTAGCGCTTGGTGTCGTCGTAGTAGTTGCCGGTCTCGGGATCGATGCCGCGCACCGCGCCGATCATCTCGGACGCGAACAAGATGTTGTCGACCGGGATCACCTTGGTCAGCAGGTCGATGCCGGGCTGGTGATAGACGCAGGTATCGAAGAAGATGTTGTTGAGCAGGTGGTCCTTGAGCAGCGGCTTCTTGAGCTCCTGCGCCAGCCCGCGGAAGCGCCCCCAGTGGTAGGGAACTGCGCCGCCGCCATGCGGGATCAGGAATTTCAGGGTCGGGAAATCGGCGAACAGGTCCGACGTCAGGCATTGCATGAAGGCGGTGGTGTCGGCGTTCAGGTAGTGCGCGCCGGTGGTATGGAAGCAGGCATTGCAGCTGGTGCTCACGTGGATCATGGCCGGAATGTCGTACTCCACCATTTTTTCGTAGATCGGATACCACTGGCGGTCCGACAGCGGCGGCGAGGTCCAGTGCCCGCCCGATGGATCCGGATTCAGGTTGATGCCGACCATGCCGTATTGCTTGACGCATTTCTCGAGCTCGGCAATGCTGGTGCCCGGCGCCGCGCCTGGCGACTGCGGCAGCATCGCGGCGCCCACGAACTGGTCGGGGAACAGCTGCGAGACCCGGTAGCACAGCTCGTTACAGATGCTGGCCCAGGTGGCGCTGGTGTTGAAGTCGCCGATGTGGTGCGCCATGAAGCTGGCGCGCGGCGAAAAGATGGTCAGGTCCGAACCGCGCTGCTTCATCAGCTTGAGCTGGTTGGCCTCGATCGACTCGCGCAGCTCGTCGTCGCTGATCTTCAGGTCCGCTACCTTGGGGCCCAGTTCGGGCGTGTTGAGGTTGGCGATTTGCTTGTTGCGCCAGTCTTCCAGCGCCTTCGGCGCCGTTGTGTAGTGACCGTGACAGTCGATGATCAGCGGATTTTTCATTGTCATTTTCCTTCCCAGGCAGATTGTGGAATCATCACTTCGCCGCGCATGATGAGGCGCGCGGTGCGCAGCAGGGCTGCGCGCAATACGTTTTGCGGATCGGCCGGGTCCAGGCCGAGTTCGACGCTGAATTCACCGGTCGGATGCTCGACCGACACCGTTTGCACCAGGCCGCCATCCATGCGCGCAATGCCCTCGGTGACCGAGCCGTCCAGCACGCAGGCGGTACCGACCGTCACGGCGGCGAGCACGCCGATCGCATCGTGGCAGACATGCGGAATGAAGCAGCGGGTGGCGATATTGCCGCCCTCGCGGGGCGCGGCCACCATGCACATCTTCGGATAGCTCTTCTTGGTGACGTCGCCCAGTCCCATCAGGTGGCCGGTGTGCAGGCGCAGCGCTTCGAGGCGGGCCTTGAGTTCCGTGTCGGCGTTCATCTCGGCCACCGGCTCGTAGCCGGTGCGGCCCACGTCGCCCGCGCGCAGCAGCACCATCGGCATGCCGTTGTCGATGCAGGTCACGTCGAGCGTAAACGCTGCGACGCCGGCCGCTTCCACCGTGACGGTGTCGCGCACCTTCCCGGTCGGCAGCAGGCCGGAGCAAACCGAGCCGGCCGTATCGAGGAAATTGATGGTGATCGGCGCGGCGCTGCCGGGCACGCCGTCGATGCGCGCATCGCCCTCGTAGGCCACGCGTCCGTTTGGCGTATTGACCGTGATGTCGCACTGCATGTCGGTGTTAAGCGTGAGTACGCGCGCCGTGGTGGTCTCGCCTTGCACGGCCAGCAGGCCGCGCTCGATCGCGAACGGCACCACCGCCGCGAGCATGTTGCCGCAGTTGGGCGTGGTGTCGACCGTGTCGTTGTGCGGCTGCAGTTGCGCGAACAGGAAATCGAGCGCCACGCCCGGCGTGCCGCTCTTGCGCACGATGCCCACTTTGCTGGTCAGGGGATTGGCCCCGCCCAGCCCGTCGATCTGGCGTGCGTCGGGCGAACCCATCGCGGCCAGCAGCACGCGGTTGCGCGCCTCCGGCTCGGTCGGCAGGTCCGACTCGAGGAAGAACGGGCCGCGCGAAGTGCCGCCGCGCATCAGCAAGCAAGGGACAGGAACCTGTCCCGCGTCGTTTTCTGGGGTCATGAGTGCTGTCCTTGTGTGGCTCGGTAAGTCATGTCAGAGATCGAGCACCAGCAACGGCGTTTTCGCACGCGAGCAGCACGGCGTGAACTGGTCGTTGGCGGCGCGCTCGTCGTCGGTAAGGTAAAAATCGCGGTGGTCGGGCGTGCCGCTCCTGACCTTCGTGATGCAGGTGCCGCACACGCCCTGCTCGCACGACACCGGAATATCGACGCCGTGTTCGGCCAGCGCCGCCACCACCGTCTGGTCCTTGCCGACCGTGTACACCTTGCCGGTGCTCGCGACCTGCACCTCGAAGCTGCCATCGTCGGCCGACACGACCGGCGCCGCCCCGAAATATTCGAAATGGATGCGCTTGTCGGTCCAGCCTTTTTCCTTGGCCGTCTGCACCACCACGTCGATGAATCCCTGCGGACCGCACACATACACATGCGCGGCGCTGCCGGCCTGCTCGAGCGCGGCGCCGATGTCGAGCCGGCGCGCCGCCTCGCCTTCATCGAAGTAGAAGCCGACCCGCTCCGCAAACGCGGAGGCCCGGATCTCGTCATAGAAGGCAGCGCGCGCACGCGACCTTGAACAATACGCCATCGTGAAATCGGCGCCTTGCTGCGACAGCGACTTGGCCATCGCCAAAATTGGCGTGACGCCGATGCCGCCGGCCAGCAGCAGCGAGCGCGGGGCGGCAGGGTCGAGCGCAAAATGGTTTTTCGGCGCGCTGATCTGGAGCACGCGGCCTTCGTGCACCTGCTCGTGCATGGCCGCCGAACCGCCGCGGCTGTTGGCGTCGCGCAGTACCGCGATGCGGTAATGGTTGGTCTCGCGCGCATCGTTGCACAAGGAGTACTGGCGCACCAGATCGTCGCCGAGATGCACGTCGATATGGGCGCCGGCCTCGAAGGGCGGCAGGGATGCGTTTGCGGCATCGATCAGTTCGAAGCTGGCGGTGGCGTCCGCTTCCCGGGTCTTCTTCGCCACCTTGACGGTGAGCAGTGTCTCGTTCATCATTTGCTCCGAGAAATCCCGCCGTTCAGGGCGGGGAGGAAAGGAGCCGGCCGCGTAGCGATCTGCAAAGCCGATCGGGAACAGTAGAAAGCCTCGGCGGCCGCAGCAGTCCAGGTGAAGAAGGAATTTGAACTTTCTTGCATGGTTTGAACTCTAATTTGTATGCGTTTTAGGACTGTCGTTAGACACCAGGATGCTAGTAACACACTCGTTTTTTCCGGGCTACGGTCGCCGTTTTCTGGCGAGGTCGAAAGATATCCCGTAGACCTGAATAAGGAAGCTGGCATTTGCCAATCTCCCCTCTCGGACGTGAGAGGCCAGTAGTGGGAATCCCCTTTCTTTAGGGAGGGGAGGACGTCAACTGCGCACAATGCGATGGAGAGATTCTATCCTCTTGGCGCCGGCGCCCTCACTATTTTGAAAACCTTGCCGCTTTCGGCCAGCAGATACAGTTCGCCGTCCGCGTCACGCCCGAAGGACACGATGTTGCCGATGGCGGGAATGCGCCAGTCCTTGTGCAGCGACAACGTGCCATCGCTATTCAGGAAACTCTTCAGGTAGCCGCCGCAATAGTCGGAATAGAAGTAGTGCCCGGCAAGCTCGGGCATGGCCTTGCCGCGGTACACGAAGCCGCCCACGATGGCGCAGCCGTTGACGCCGTTCGCGCCGTGGTCGTAGTCGAATGCGGGCAGGGTCAGCCCGGCCTGGTTGCAGCTGGCCGCGTTAAAGCACAGCGTGCCTTCCATGATGTTCCAGCCGTAGTTCAGGCCGCCCTGCGCGAAGGGGGCGATATCGACTTCCTCGCGCCGCGCCTGGCCCACGTCGGCGGTGTAGAGCAGGTTGCCGTCGAAGGTGTAGCGGAACGGATTGCGCAAGCCGTAGGCCCAGATCTCGCCGCGCCGCCCGGCTTGTCCGGCGAAGGGGTTGGACGGCGGGATCGCGTACGGCGCGCTGGCGGAAGAGGCGCTGACGTCGATGCGCAGTATTTTGCCGAGCAATGAATCGAGGTTTTGCGCATTCCGGAACGGGTCGCCCGCGCCGCCGCCGTCGCCGGTCGCCAGGTACAGATAGCCGTCCGGCCCGAAGCTGACCAGGCCGCCGTAGTGGTTGGTGAAGGTGGGATGCGGGATCGACAGGATCTTGATGGTCGCGCACGGATCGCACATGTCGGTGCCGGCCAGGCGCTTATGGCGTTCGATGACCATGTTGTGATCGGTGTCGATAAAGTAGATGAAGAAAAAGCCGTTGCTCTCGTACTGGGGGTGGAATGCCATCGACAGCAAGCCGCCTTCGCCTTCGGTCGACACCCGGGCGCTGATGTCGAGCAGGGGAGTCGGCGCCAGCGCGCCGTCCTGCAGGATGCGGATGCGGCCCGCGCGCTCCACGATGAACAGGCGCGCGTCTCCCGGCGCGCTGGTCAGGAACACCGGTGCGGCCGCGCTGGCGACTTCCTGCAGCGCCAGCGCCAGCGGCACCGCGCGGTAGCTGAGCGACACGCTGGTGTCGCCGCCGGCCGTGACGACGGCCGACTGGGACGGCGCCGAGGGCACATAGGTGACCGTGTCGCGCACCACCGTGGCGGCCGTGACGCTGTAGCCGCCCGGCGCAAGGTTGGCCAGGGTGGCCGATTGGGTGATGTCCTGCGCAAAATCGCCGGGGCCGGCGACGTGCACCGCGGCCGGCACGCCGGCTGGCAGGTTGTAGATGAGGACGGTGAGCTCGCCGGTGGTGGGGCGTTCTCCGCCTCCGCCACCGCCGCATGCCGCCAGCAGCGTAATGACAAGGGCCAACAGAATTGACCGTGGGTGATTGATCAGCATTTCAGCCTCCGCAATGACAGGAAGAACGAAGCGGTTGCACCCCGCTTGATTAGTTCAGTCTACCTGCATCACTTCCGGCTACTTTCTGCGCTACGTCACGCTTGAACGCTGTCGAGCCCGTCCCAAGTCAGCGGGTCAGTCGATAAATCAGGATCGCGCTGCGGATGGTGGCGCGTTCGAGCGAGGCGAGGTCAAGTTCTTCGTTGGGCGAATGCGAGCCGCGTCCGCTCACGCCAAGACCGTCGAGGCTGTCGACATACGGCGCGACGAATTGCACGTCGCCCGCTCCGCGCTGGCCTGGTGGAAATGCCGCGATCGGGCCGAGGCCGGCGTCGCTGCTTGCCTGCGAATAAATTTCCAGCACGCGCAGGTTGCCCGGGGTGGGCGACATCGGCGGATAGGATTCACCGAAGGAAATGCTGGCGCTGGTGCCCGGCAGATGCTGCGCCACGATCGCGCGCATCTTCTCGTGGGCGCGGTCGCGCTGCTCGATGGTCAGGTAGCGCAGGTCGCCCTTGATGGTCACGCTGTTGGCGATCACATTGGTCTTGCCGAAAGCGCTGCCGCGCGAAGCGCCCGCGTCGTAGCTCACTTCGGTGCCGCCCAGGATCACGCCGGGATTGAAGGTCAGGTCCGGCTCGATCACCTGCTGGCGGAAGCCGTCCAGGATGCGCGCCGCCTCGAACACCGCGCCATAGCCGGCGCTGCTGTTGAAGATGCCCGAGGAGTGGCCCTGCCTGGCCTTGACGTCGAGTTCGAAGAAGGAACTGGCGCGCCGTCCGATGGTGGCCGTGGCCTGGCCTGCCGCGTCCAGTACGGTGCCTTCGAAGGCGAGCGCGATATCGCTGCGTTTGGCCAGCTCGACCATCGGCCCGCGCGAGACCGATTTGGGGTTGCCCGCGCTTTCCTCGTCGCCGGTAAACATGACGGCGATGCTGGTGTTGTCGAGCGCGCCGACCCGCTGCAGTGCGCGCAAGGCTTCGAGCACGACCACGTCGCCGCCTTTCATGTCGCTCACGCCCTGGCCGCGCACGCGCTCGCCCTGGCGGTCCCATTTTTGCACCGGGCTGTCCGGCTCGAACACGGTATCGAGGTGGCCGAGCAGCAACAGGCGCTTGCCCTGCTTGCCTTCGCGCGTGGCGACCAGATGGCCGGCGCGCTGCATGTCGGGCGGCATCTCGATCCAGCTGGTGGCAAAGCCGAGCTGGTCGAGTTCGGCGCGAAACACTTGCCCGACCTCGCGCACGCCCGCATGGTTCATGGTGCCGCTGTTGATGTTGACGCTGCGTTCGAGCAGCGCCAGCGCTTCGGCCGAACGGCCCTTGACTTCGGCCACGATGCGTTCTTCGGCGGACGACAGTTGGGCCGCGGGTGCGACATTCATGCAACATAGCGCGACTGCGGCGCATACCAGGCGAGCATACTGATTCATGGGACTCCTGACGAATGGATGGTGTGACGCAACTCTACTATTGCAAGCGCGTTCAGTCGAGCCGCTTGTTGCTGACCTGCACCGAGGCGGGATGCGGAACCACTGCTTCGTTGCCCGTGGCGCCGCGACGGATTGCCATCAGGTAAAACAACAGCGAGGCGAGCGCGCACGCCAGCAGCAGGCCGAACAGCAGGGCCGGGGCCGGGTCGAACTGCACCACGGCCGCGATCGCAAGCGGGCCGGCCGCTTTCGAGATCAGGGATGGGCCCGACAGCGCGCCCGAGATGGCGCCGTAATTCCTGGTCCCGAACATCGCTTGCGGAATGGTGCCGCGCACGATCGTCAGGATACCGTTGCTCAGGCCGTAAAGAATGCAGAACAGCGCGACCGCCGCCATGTGCTGGCCGAAAAACAGCAGCGCGAGCAGGGCGCCCGGCAGGATGCCGAAGGTGATCTTGCCCACCGTCTGCGGGCGCGAGCGGCGCGCAAACATCATCTCGCCGATGCGCCCGGCAACCTGCATCGGTCCGATCAGCGCGGCCATGAACACCACCTCCGAGGCCGAGTGCCCGAAGCGTTGCAGGATCGGAATCAGGTGCACCGACAGCGCCGAGAAGATGAAGCTGTTGGCCGAGAATGCGAAGGCAAGCGTCCAGAAGGCCGGGTGGCGCAGCGCTTGCCTGAGCGTGAAGTCGGGTCCGCCGTGCAGGCGCGCGCCGGCGCCGCGCCCGGCAGGGCGGGCCGTCAGCAGCAGGTGCAGCGGCAGGCAAAGGCCGAGCTGCAGGACACCGTACAGCAGGTAGGTGTCGCGCCAGCCGACCAGGGTGTTGACCTTGAGCGTGAGCGGCCAGAACACGGTGCTGGCGAAGCCCCCGAACAGGGTCAGGGTCGAAATCGCCTGGCGCGCCGACATGCCGAACTGGTGGTTAATGGTGGCGAAGGCCGCTTCGTACAAGACCGCCGCCATTGCCACGCCCAGCACGGTCCACGCCAGGAAGTACAGCGCGGTGCCGTGCGCATGGCTAAGCAGGATGAAGCCGAGTCCGGACAACAGCGAACCGCTGCCCATCACCAGGCGCCCGCCGTAGCGGTCGAGCAGGATGCCGGCCGGGGTCGAGGCCAGCCCCGCCACCAGCAGACTCCACGAGAATGCCCCGAACACGGTTTCGGCGCGCCATCCCAGTTCGCGCGCGATGTCGGGACCGAGGATGGCGAAGGCGTAGTACAGGCTGCCCCAGGAAACGACCTGGGTGACTGCGAGGATGGCGATGGTTTTCCAGGACTGCGGCTGGTTCATGCTGGCCACGCGATAGGGCGGAGAGGGTGGTGGCCGCTGGCACGAGGCGGCGCGGGTGTTCATTATTTGATGCAACAAGAATAGCACAGGCGCAAATATGGTCCAATGAGCGGGGGACGCGCATGGTTCGCTATCGCACAGATCGGGACAGGGTTCGCGTTCAAGCTCGTGGAAACATTTAGGCGAAACGTTCGACTTTTCCAATAATCAATGCAACTGAAAGCGTTCAGCGTCACCTTATTGCTGGTCAGTTCAGCGCTGCATGCGGCGCAAAGCGAGCCGATTGGCCCCGGTGCGCGTGGCGAGCCGGTGCTGCGGGCCCAGGTGCTGCTTGACCGGGTCCGTTTTTCGCCCGGGGAAATCGATGGCGTGTATGGCGACACCATGCGCCAGGCCATCGTCGGCTTCCAGCAGGCAAGGCAGCTCGAGGTGACGGGGCTGCTCGACGCGGCCACCTGGACGGAACTGGAAACGGACAGCGAGCCCGTACTGGTCAGCTACACGGTCACCCAGGCCGACGCGGCCGGTCCGTATCGCAAGGTGCCCAGTGGAATGGCCGCCAAGGCGACCCGCCGTTCATTGGGCTACGCCAGTGCCGCCGAAGCGCTGGGCGAACGCTTCCACGTCAGCCCGCGCCTGCTTAAACAGATTAATCCCGGCAAGGTGCTCGGCCGCGCAGGGGAGCAGATCCTGGTGCCGAACGTGGCGAGCGAGCCGCTGCCGGCAGCCGCCCGGATCGTGGTCGACCGCTCCGATGGCACCCTGGCGCTGCTCGACGAGGCCGGCACCACCATTGCGCAGTTTCCGGTCACCACAGGCAGCGAGCACGACCCGCTTCCCGTCGGAACCTGGGCCGTGACCTACATCGCGAAAAACCCGGTGTTCCATTACAACCCGAAACTGTTCTGGGACGCGGCACCGGACGAGCGTCCCGCCGTCATTCCGGCCGGGCCGAACAGCCCGGTGGGGGTGGTCTGGATCGACCTGTCGAAACAACATTACGGCATTCACGGCACGCCCGAGCCCAGGCTGATCGGCAAGACCGCCTCGCATGGCTGCGTGCGGCTGACCAACTGGGACGCGCAGGCGACCGCGCAGGCGATTACGGCAGGCCTGCCGGTGATTTTCCAGGAATAAGGGCGCCTTACCAGTGGCGCGGGCGGCCGGTGTCCAGGTGCACGAACTGCGAGTCGGGGTAATAGCCGACGCCGCCGGAGCGTGCCTGCAGCGCGGCCTTGTGCAGGTCGGCCAGCTTGTGGCCGGGCATGCGCACGTCGATCGCCTTGCCTTCCATATGCAGGCTGTGCCTGGCGACGCCGCCGCTGCGTTCGGCGAGCATCTTGTTCGACGCCGGCGAGCGGTAGCCGGAAATGACGTGCAGCACTTCCTTGCTGCCGACCTGGGCGCTGACCTTGTCGAGCAGGACCAGCAGTTGCGGGTCGATGACCGAAATCGAGTCGTTGCGATGGTCGCGCAACAGTTTGTTGATGTCGCTGAGGGCATCGGGCACGAACTGGCCTTCGGCCCAGAACACGCTCTTCAGGGTTTCACCTGTATGCGTATTGTAAAGGCGCAATGTGCGCTCGTTGGGTGCGGCTGCGGCTGCGCGCGCGAACGCGGGAACGCTTAGCGCGGCCATCACGACGGAACTTTTGAGAAAGGAGCGGCGTTGGGTCATGGTTCATCCTTACGCGGGTTCAATGCCCCATGATACAGCCGTCAGGGAAATGCTGCAGTGCTCGCCGTGAAAAGTATGCTTATGACAAGCTTCGCTTCAGGCGGTTTGCTGCGGCCTGTCGCCGCTGTTTAACAGCAGCGCTTCGAATTGCTCGGCGGGAACCGGGCGCCCGAACAGGAAGCCCTGGCCGAAGTCGCATCCGGCGTGGCGCAGCAGTTCGCTCTGGTGCGCCGTTTCCACACCCTCGGCGATCACTTTCAGGCCCAGCTTGTGCGCCATCACGATGATCGCTTCGCACAGCGCGACATTGGCCGCGTCGTTCTCGAGGTTGAAGACGAAGGACTTGTCGATCTTGAGGTAGTCGAGATTGAACTTGCGCAGGTACGACAGCGACGCATAGCCGGTGCCGAAATCGTCGAGCGAGAGCTCGATGCCGGCGTTCTGGAACGCCGTCAGCTGGTTCATCACGCTGTTGTCGGCGCGCAGCATCAGGCCTTCCGTGATTTCCAGGCCCACCGGCGGAGCGGACGCTTCGCCCGCGTGCTCGGTGTTCCCGCATTGCGCGAGCCACTCGCAGTACTGCGCGCCATTGCTGCGGTAGAACTGGACCGGCGAGACATTCACGCTGACCGTCAGGTCCGGGTTGCAGGCGCGCCAGCGCCGGGACTGTTGCAATGCCTGGCGGAATACCCAGTCGCCGATCGGCACGATCATGCCGGTATGTTCGGCGATCGGGATGAAGTCGGTCGGGCTGATGTCGCCGTTCTCGGGGTGGTGCCAGCGGATCAGGGCCTCGGCCTTGACCAGCTTTGCGTTCGCCAGCTCGACGATCGGCTGGTAGAACACCTCCAGTTGCGCGCCCCCGATGGCGCGGCGCAGGTCGCGGCTCAGGTTCATGCGCGTCTGCGCGGCCTCCTGCATGCTGCGGGTGAAGTAAGAGAAACGGTTACGGCCCAGGTCTTTCGACTGGTACATGGCCTGGTCGGCGTTGCGCAGCAGCTCGCCTGCCGTGCTGGCATCCTGGGGGAACAGAGTGATGCCGATACTGGTGGAAATGTAGGCCACTTCCTCGCCTAGCTGGAACGGGCCGGCCAGGTCGAGCAGGATCTTCTGGGCCACGTCGGTCACCGTGTCCACGTCATGCAGCTCGGCCAGCGTGATGGTGAACTCGTCGCCCCCAAGGCGGGTGACGGTGTCGCTTTCGCGCACATATGAGGCCAGGCGCTGCCCGACCTGCTTGAGCAGCAGGTCGCCGGTGGCATGGCCCAAGGTGTCGTTGATTTCCTTGAAATGGTCGAGGTCGATGAACAGCAGCGCCACCGACAAGCCGGTGCGGTGCGCCTTCTTGAGGTCCATTTCCAGGCGGTCGTGGAACACGCTGCGGTTGGGCAGGCCGGTCAGCCGGTCGATATTGACTTCGCGTAAAGCCTGCTCGATCTGCTCGCGCTCGCGCACTTCGCTGGCCAGCGAATAGGCACGCTGCTGAAGCGTGGCGATGGTGCGCTGCAGGCGCTGCAGGTCGCTGCGCGCATCGACGCCCTCGGCCGGCAGCACCTCGGAATGCAGCGCACACACCTGTTCGAACATGGCGCTGTCCTCGGCTCGCGGGAAGGCGTTCAGCGGGTACGCGCACAGGATGGAAAAGGATGGATCTTGCATCAGATCGTTGAAGTAGCGCTCGATCAAGATCGTCGCGTCGTGCTTGGCCGGCGAGCGCAGCGAGCACGATCCTCCGGCGCACAGCAGCGCCACCATTTCGCCGAAGATGCAGATGCGTCCCTCGTGATCCTTGGTGGCGGCGGCGATCGAGTCGCCCATGAGCTGGCGGAAGAGGCTCTGGTCGAGCGCGCCGTCGTGCATGAACAGCGGCATCAGACGCTCGGCGTCAAGCGCAATGAAATTGGCGCTGCCGGGCAGGCCACGCGCAAGCAGCCGGTTTTTTAGTTGCGCCAGGTGCACCCCGGTGGCAATCGCGATGGCCGTGTCACCGGCGGCCAGTGCCGAGCCGATGAACTCTGCCAGACCGGCGATCAGGAAAGTGTCGTTCTGGTAGAACCTGACCATATGTGAGCCCATTGCACGTTCAACTCAAAGCATAAGCGACCCGCTTGAATCACGAGATCAACTGGTTTCGACTGGCGCTGCGCTGGTTTGGTTCAGGCCCGCGCCCGCTCTCATATGGCGGGCAGGTCGGCGCCGTCGAAGGCCGGATGCAAGGGCAGCACCACCTTGAACACGGTGCCGACATCGAGTTCGCTGCGCACCTCGATGCGCCCGCCGTGCTTTTGCACGATACCGTACGACAGCGACAGACCGAGCCCGGTCCCCTTGCCGACCTGCTTGGTGGTGAAGAACGGTTCGAAGATGCGCCCGAGGTGCTCGGCCTGGATGCCTTTGCCGGTGTCCTCCACCTCCACCCACACGTTGTGCGCGTCGTGCCCGGTGCGCAAGGTGATGCGGCCGCGTTCCTCGATCGCGTGCGCCGCATTGATCAGCAGGTTCATGAACACCTGGTTGAGCTGGGACGGGAAGCATTCGATCGAAGGGATGGCGCCGTATTGCTTGATCACTTCGGCCTTGTACTTGAGCTCGTTCCAGACCACGTTCAGCGTGCTGTCCAGGCCGGCCTCCAGGCTGGCGTGCTGGCGTCCGCCGTCGTCCACGTGCGAGAACTCCTTCAGGTCCTGCACGATGCGCTTGACGCGCTCGAGGCCGTCGAGCGACTCGGCCAGCAGGTTGCCGAGGTCTTCGCGCAGGTAGGCCGCATCGATCTCCTTCTTGAGGCGGGCGATGTCCTGCTGGTTGGCCGGGGCCAGGGTGGGCTCGAGCTGTTCGTAGGCGGCCAGCAGGCGCAACATGTCCTGCGCGTAGCGCTGCAAGGTGCCGAGGTTGGAATTGACAAAGCCGACCGGGTTGTTGATCTCGTGCGCGACGCCGGCGGCCAGCACACCGATCGACGCCATTTTTTCCGATTGCAGCAGCTGGCTCTGGGCTTCTCCCAGCTTCTTGATCAGGTCTTCCTGGCGCGCCTTCTCGGTCTGCAGGGTCTGGTTCGCCCTTTGCAGGTCCACGGTGCGCTCGAGCACCCTTGCCTCGAGCCGGTCGCGCGACTCGCGCAGCGCTTCCTCGGCCAGCTGGCGCTCGGTGATGTCGGTGTAGCCGAACACGCGGCCGATGATGCGCTCGCCCAGGTACTGGGGGCGCGAGCGGCATTCGAACACGCGGCCGTCCTTGAGCCGGAACAGGTCCTCGGCCTCGTTGCGGTCGACCACTTCCTGCAGCCGCGTTCGGCACAGGTCGGCGTCCTCGACATGGCCGGCCAGGAACGCGAGGATCGCAAGGTCGTCGCGCGAGAGCAGCAAGTCTTCGGGGATTTTCCACATCTTGCTAAACAGGCGGTTCATGCTGGCGATCTTGCCGTGCCAGTCGATCACCAGGATGCCGTTGCCGGTCGACTCCAGCGTCGCCTGCAGTTGCGACAGGGTTTGTTCGAGCGCGTCTTCGACCTGGCGCTCGTGCCCGATATCGCGAGCCTGCACCAGCAGCAAGGGCGCGCCCTCGTGGTGGATCACGCGCACGGACTTGGTGACCGTCAGCAACGAGGCGTCGGCGCAGTGGTACTGCCCCTGCATTGCCTCGATCTCGAGGTATTGGCCGTTGCGCACGTCTTCCCAATAAAAGACGTCCTGCAGGGAGCTCTCGATGTCGGTGATGCTCATCGAACATAATTGTTCTTCGCTGTAACCGAGCGTTTGCTCCACCACCCGGTTGGCCACCACGATGCGCAGGTCGCTCGGCTGGACCAGCAGCATCATGTTCGGGCTGTGGTCGAGCATCAGTTGTTGCAGGTTCTTCATGGGGCGGCGGCCCCGGCGGTGGCGTCGAAGTAATAACTGACCCGTTTGCGCGGGCTCAGGTAGACATAGATTTCCTTCGGCACTTGCGCCGGCCGGATCGACTTGACGATATTGAGGTCGGTTTCGCGTTCCATGTCGACCAGGATGGCTTCATCCCTGGGCACTCCGGCGTCGTAGATCACCACCACCGGCTTCATCGGCTTGGCGGTGTTGATGGTGGCAACCATCCCGATGACCCCGTTCGATAACTGGACGATGGTGCCGGGCGGATACACGCCAAGGCAGCGGATGAACACCTGCAGCAGCTTCGGATCGAACTTGCTGCGCAGCTTGGCGAACATCATCGACAGCGCCTCGTGCGGGGTCAGGGCCGCCGCGATATTGAGGGGGTTGCACAGCTCGTCGTATTGATCGGCGATCGCGACGATGCGCGAGAGCAGCCCGATCGTCTCGCCCTTGAGCTTGCGCGGATAGCCGGTGCCGTCGAAGTTTTCGTGATGGTCGCGGATGATGGCGACGACCGCGGGAGGAAAGCCGAAGCGCTCGCCGATCTCGACGCCGTACTGGGAGTGCAGTTCGTAGAAGTTCTTCTCGGCCTGGGTCAGGGGATCGAGCTTGGTGAGGATCTTGTCGGGGATGTTCTTGTGCCCGATGTCGTGAAACAGCGCGCCCATGCCGAGCGGGCCGGCCACCTCCTGCGGCAGCTTGATGTCGCGCGCGATGATCATCGACAGCATGGTCACGTTGAGCGAGTGGAAATAGACTTCCTCGCCGCCCATCTTGTCGCCCATCACATGGATGGCCAGCTCGGGGGCGCACAGGATCGAATCGGCAATCTGCGTGATCAGCTGGTTGGCCTTGCGCACGCTTTCCGCCGGCTGCGGGAAAATGTTCTTTTCGATCTCGCGGATCGCCTTGCTGGCATTGATGAACGCTTCCTCGATGCGCGCGGCCGCCTCGCGTTGCGCCTTGATGCGCGCCATCATCGCGCGCTTGGCTTCCAGCGCAGGCGATGCCTCGGCCTGCGCCGCCGCCTGCTCGCCGGCCTTCGGCTCCGGCTGCGGCACGTTCGGGCGCACAGGCGCCGGAGCAACATCGCTCAGCGCCGGGTCGTAGCGCACCGTCTTCAGTCCCAGGCCCTGGATGGTCCTGATCTGTTCTTCGTTCTTGATCTTGAAATGGCTGAACGCAAAGGGATGCTCGAACCACTTCAGGTCGAGATGAATATACAAGCCCACCTGAAGTTGGTCGGTTGAGATATTGAAATTATCGAGCATCTGTCGGCAGCCTGTTCTTGGTGTGATTCGCTTGCATCGCTGGCAAGCCCTTCGATCCTGCTGGCGGCAGGCGATGCGTGCCGCGCTGCAACTGCTGCTATCGGTATGTACAGGATACCTGCGCCTTCACCTACAAGCAACAGTGTTAATGCGCGCTTGGATGAACGCAACAATTGGCGCGGCAGCCGGGGCGGCGCCAAACGCGGTAAGCTAGCGATTTTGGACTCCCGATGATTCCTTGTTCCGTACTTGACCTTGCCCCGATCGCCGAAGGCGGCGATCCGGCCCAGTCGTTCCGCAACACGCTCGACCTGGCCCAGCACGCCGAACGCTGGGGCTACCAGCGCTACTGGCTGGCCGAGCACCACGGCATGCCGGGCATCGCCAGCGCGGCCACCGCCGTGCTGATCGGGTATGTTGCCGCAGGTACCAAGCGGATCCGGGTTGGTGCGGGCGGCATCATGTTGCCCAACCATTCCCCGCTGGTGATCGCCGAGCAGTTCGGCACGCTTGAATCGCTGTTTCCCGGCCGCATAGACCTGGGGCTGGGCCGCGCACCAGGTTCCGACCAGGCAACCGCACGCGCCCTGCGGCGCAACCTGGCGTCCGACCCCGACCAGTTCCCGCAGGACGTGGTCGAGCTGATGGATTATTTTTCGGGAAATAAGAAGCGGCCGGTGCAGGCGGTCCCCGGCGCCGGGCTGGAGGTGCCGCTGTGGATCCTGGGTTCCAGCCTGTTCGGTGCGCAACTGGCCGCCGCGCTCGGGCTGCCGTACGCATTCGCGTCGCATTTCGCGCCAGGCCAGATGATGCAGGCAATCGAGCTGTACCGCGCCACCTTCCGCCCGTCCGCGAAGCTGGCCAAGCCGCATGTCATGCTCGGTTTTAACGTGTTCGCATCCGACTCGGATGCGCATGCGCAGTTCCTGGCCAGCTCGATGCAGCAGGCCTTCATCAATCTGCGCAGCGGGCGGCCAGGCCGCCTGCAGCCGCCGGTGCACGACTACTGGAACCGGATCGGCGAGCAGGAGCGCACGATGCTCGGGCAGGTCATGTCCTGTTCTGCGATCGGCTCGCGCGACACGGTGGCGCGCGACATGGAGGCCTTCATCGCCCGTACCGGCGCCGACGAACTGATGATCACCTCGCAGGTCTTCGAGCACGCCGCGCGCCTGCGCTCCTACGAGATCACGGCCAGCCTGATGCCCTGAGGATCGGCCAATGATCGGGGTGCGGATTTCCGCACAGGCGCGCTCCCCGGTTCCGGGTTTTCGCGCGCTTGGGCTTGCTGCCTGCCTCCGCCGCGGCGCATAAAGGCAAGCAAATCAAGCCCTTGCGACTATGTCGAGCCGGTGGCATGAAACGTGCTAATGGGTCTGCGTGCAGTCAAACCAAACGGAGACCATGATGACCAGATTCCCCACATTACTGATGGCGGCGGCGGCCTTGCTGAGCGCCACGTCGATCGCCCGCGCCGAGGACCTTGTCCGGCTAGGCAACTTGAAGTTCGCGCACTACGGCGCCGTGTCGTACATGAAGGAAATCGGCCCGAGCTGCGGCATCCGCATCGAGGAACATATGTTCGCCAAGGGCCCGGACGTGATGCAGGCCATCCTTGCCGGTGAGCTCGACACGGGTGCGACCGCGTCGGAAGCTGCCATCGCGGGCCGCGCCAACGGCGCCCCGATCTATATCGTGGCCGGCTTTGCCAAGGGCGGCGCACGGCTGGTGGCGCGCCCCGACGCGGGGATCAAATCGATCAAGGACCTGAAGGGCAAGAAGGTCGGCGTGACGCGCGGCGGCATCCACGAAGTGCTGCTCTCGGCCGAGCTGGCGCAGCACGGCCTGTCGTGGTCGGACTCGCCGGGCAAGGACGTGCAGGTGATCTTCCTGGCGTTCGCCGACCTGAACCAGGCGCTGCTGGGCAAGAACCTGGACGCGATCATGCAAAGCGAGCCGCAATCGTCGCAGGCGATCAACAAGGGCTTCGGAGTCGAGATCATGAAGCCGTACGACACGCCCATCGGCGCCCCGGTGCGCACGCTGGTCATGAGCGAGAAGTTCTACAAGGAGCGCCCCGCGGTGGCGGCCAAGTTCATGCAGTGCTTCGTGAAGGCGACCAAGCTGTTCATCGACAACAAGGCAGTGGCCGAGAAGTACGTGCGCGAGTCCATGTTCAAGAATCAGATCAGCAAGGACGATTTCGATGACGCGATCGAAAACTCGCCTTATACCTACGACATCACGCCGGCCCACATCCAGGTGACGACCGACGTGATGGCCAAGTTCGGCACCGGCAAGATGCGCACGCCGCCGCTGGCCAAGGACTGGGTCAAGACCGACCTGCTCGAGCAGGCCAAGAAGTCGCTCAACATCAAGTAAGGCGGGGCCGCAATGAAACAGAAGAACTGGCGCGAAAGCGCTTCCGGCCTGGTCGCGCCCGTCGTGATCGTCGCGCTCTGGCAGCTCAGTGCCACGCTCGGCCTGGTCAATCCGCTGGTGCTGCCTTCGCCCTGGGCGGTGGTGCTCAAGTGGATCGAGTACGCGCTGCCGCTGACCGCGTTCGATCCGGCCGCCGGCTCGTGGCTGGCCTGGGCCGTGTCGGGCGAATTGCTCAAGGACACACTCGGCAGCATGTACCGGGTGGTGGTCGGCTTCCTGGTCGGCGCCGGCCTGGCCTTGCCGCTCGGCCTGCTGATGGGGGCGAGCCGGGTGGTGTACGCCTGGCTCAATCCCCTCATGCAGCTGCTGCGTCCGATTCCGCCGATCGCCTACATTCCGCTGGCGATCCTGTGGTTCGGCCTGGGCAACGCGCCAGCGGTATTCCTGATCGCGCTCGGCGCCTTCTTTCCGGTACTGATGAACACCATCGCCGGCGTGCGCCAGGTCGACGGCATCTACATCCGCGCCGCGCGCAACCTGGGCGCGAGCCGCAGCACCATGTTCATGCGCGTGATGCTGCCGGCGGCCGTGCCCTACATCCTGTCCGGTGTGCGGATCGGCATCGGCACCGCCTTCATCGTGGTGATCGTGTCCGAGATGATCGCGGTAAACAACGGGCTGGGCTTTCGCATCCTCGAGGCGCGCGAGTATTTCTGGTCCGACAAGATCGTTGCCGGCATGATCAGCATCGGCCTGCTTGGCCTGGGGATCGATATCGCAATGAACAAACTGAACAACCATTTGCTGCGGTGGCACCGCGGCCTGGAGAGCTGACATGAGCACATCCCATATCGACATCAAGGGCGTCGGCAAGGTGTTCGCCGCAGGCGGGCGCGAGGTGGTCGCGCTCAAGGACATCGAGCTGCACATTCCGAACGGCCAGTTCGTGTGCCTGCTGGGGCCCTCCGGCTGCGGCAAGTCGACCCTGCTCAATGCGGTGGCCGGCTTTTCGCTGCCCTCGAGCGGCACCATCACCGCGCACGGCAAGCTGGTCACGGCGCCCGGGCCCGAACGCGGCATGGTGTTCCAGGAGTACGCGCTGTTCCCGTGGATGACGGTCGAAAAGAACGTCGCTTTCGGCCTCGAGATCAAGGGCGCCGCTGCGCCCGAGATCGAACGGACCGTGGCGCGCCTGCTCGACACGCTGGGCCTGGCCGAGTTCCGGCAGCGCTTTCCGAAGGACCTGTCGGGCGGGATGCGCCAGCGCGTGGCGATCGCGCGCGTGCTGGCCATGGACTCGCCGATCATGCTGATGGACGAGCCGTTCGGCGCGCTCGACGCGCTCACGCGGCGCAACCTGCAGGACGAGCTGCTGCGCATCTGGGCCGAACTGAAGAAGACCATCATCTTCGTCACCCACAGCATCGAGGAAGCGATCTACCTGGCCGACCGCATTATCGTCATGACTTACCGGCCGGGCACGGTCAAGCGCGACCTCATGGTGGAGCTGCCGCGCCTGCGCGACCCGGCCTCACCCGAGTTCAACGCACTCAAGCGCGAGCTGGGCGCGCTCGTGATGGAGGAACAACAACGCCACCACCATGACGAAATGCGCAGCGCGGCGATCGACTGAGTGCGCATGCGCGGGCGCTGGCGTAGAATCGGCGCAATGAACCTTGGAAACTTACTGCGCGCACGACAGCTTGCCTGGATTGCCGCGCTGCTGGCCAGCGCGGCCCTGATCGCGCTGGCCTACCTGGGCGCGGCCCGGCACACCCGCGCCGACATCGAGCGCCAGGGCCAGCGCCAGCTCAAGCTGATGGCGCCGGAACTGGAATCGGCGCTCGACAAGTTCGAAACGCTGCCGTTCGTGCTCGGTTTCCAGGGCGACCTGACCGCAGCGCTGGCGCAGCCCGGCGACGCGCAGGCGATCGCGCGCCTGAACCGGATTTTGCAGACCATCCAGCGCCAGGCCAAGGTGTCCGCGATCTACCTGATGGACCTCGAGGGCAACACGCTGGCGGCCAGCAACTGGGACCTGCCGCTGACCTTCGTGGGGAAAAACTTCGCGTTCAGGCCGTATTTCATGGAGGCGCGCGGCGGGCGGGCAGGGCGCTTCTACGGCATCGGCAACGCCACCAGCGAGCCTGGCTACTTCATCGCGCAGCCGGTCAATATGGACGGCAGGATCGCCGGCGTGGTCGCCGTCAAGATCAGCCTGGCCGAATTCGAACGCACCTGGAGCGGCAGCGACGACGCGATCGCGCTGGCCGACCATGCCGGCGTCATATTCCTGAGCAACCGGCCGCTGTGGAAGTATCGTAGCCTGCAGCCGCTGGCGGCGCTCACGCAGCGCGAGCTGGCCAGCACGGCGCAATATGCGCGCCGGCCGATTGCGCCGCTTGCCGCGCAGGCCCCGGTCGCGGTGACCCGGGCGGTCGGGCGGCTCGGCTGGCAGCTGATGCTGTTC
>JBAQKU010000026.1:0-2401 GCA_049301315.1 Telluria sp. | reverse complement strand
GGTCGAAGCCGACCAGCAGCGCCACGCCGGCGCTGCCCATCACGAGGCCGAGCACTGTGTTCCGCGCGATGGCGGCGCGCGACCAGGCGGCGCCGATCAGCGCGCCCCACATCGGCGCCGTTGCGTTCAGCACCGACAGCACCGATGCCGACAGCGTGCGCGCGGCGAACGCGAACAGCAGGAAAGGCAGCGCGGAATTGAGCAGGCCGAGTATCAGGAAGTGCTTCCAGTGGGCGCGCAGGTTGAGCTTTTTTTTCAGGATCGCGCCTACGATGGCGAGAAATACGGCGGCGAACGCGACCCGGTATTCGATCAGCACGGCCGGGCCGAGCACCGGGGCGCTGATGCGCAGGAACAGGAACGAGCTGCCCCAGATTGCGGCCAGCAGGACCAGGCGCAGGAAATTTGCTGTGTTCATGATGGTGATCTGTTGTTGTTGAACACGCATTCTAAGGGCGGCGCGAGGGCGGGAAAAGCCGCTTCTTGCTTTTGAATGCGCAGGCCGGCGCGCGGCCTGCGCAGGCGCCGCCGCTACGACAGGGCGGCGGCGTGGCGGATCTTCAGTGCGGCCGGAACGCCGTTTTTGGTCGCGGTCAGTTCTGCCAGGATCGAGATGGCGATCTCGCACGGGGTCTTGCTGCCGATGTAAAGGCCGATCGGCCCGTGCAGGCGCGCGATCTGCGCGTCGTCCAGGTCGAACAGCTTGAGCCGTTCGCGCCGCTTCGCATCGTTGACGCGCGAGCCGATCGCGCCCACGTAGAAAGCGTCCGACTTGAGCGCCTCCATCAGGGCCAGGTCGTCCAGCTTGGGATCGTGGGTGAGCGCGACCACCGCGCTGCGGTGGTCGAGCCTGGCTTCGATGACCATATCGTCGGGCATCGTGTACACCAGTTGCACGCCCGGCAGTTGCCAGCCGGCGCGGTATTCCTCGCGCGGGTCGCACACGGTCACGTGGTAGTCCATCGCGGTGGCGATCTGCGCGAGAAAGCGCGAGAGCTGGCCGGCGCCGATGATGAACAGGCGCCAGCGCGGGCCGTGCACGGTGGTCAGGATGTCGCCTTCGATGTTCTGCACGATGGCCGCGTCGGCCGTTGCCAGCGTTACCGCGCCCGTCTTGAGGTTGACGCGGCGCGCCAGCAGTTCGTGCTGCTCGAGGCGCGCCAGCAGTTCGTCGATGGCGCTGTGCGCCGACAGCGGCTCGATGGCCAGTTCGATGGTGCCGCCGCACGGCAGGCCGAAGCGGTGCGCTTCGTCGGCGCTGATGCCGTAGCTGACCACCTCGGGAACCGTGCGCGTGATGCCTTCCTGGCGCACGCGTTCGATCAGGTCGTCCTCGATGCAGCCGCCCGATACCGAGCCGACCACGCTGCCGTCGTCGCACACGGCGAGCGTGGCTCCGATCGGGCGCGGGCTCGAGCCCCAGGTCTTGATCACGGTGACCAGCTGGCAGCGGTGGCCGTGCGCGACCCAGGCGGAGGCGGTTTTTAATACTTCGAGGTCAATGCTGTCCATGGGATCGAATATACTGGACGCCCTGAATCAGAGCGGTGGAGTTGAGTGATGACGACTAATGATACAAGAAAAGACAACGACTCGCCCAAATTTGGCCGCCTGCTGCTGGTCCTGCTCGCCGTGGTCGTGTTCTGCGGCGTGCTCACGTGGCTGATGGTAAGCTACTTCCCGGATTTTCCGAATTTCTGAGCGCCGGCGACTGCCTTTAAGGTACCAGCGCTCGCCCGGATGCCTGTTTGGCCTTGATTTCGCCCACCGTTTTTTCGATCGCGGCGAGCCGGAATGCGGTCGCCGGGTGATTCGCCACATAACCGTTGAGCACATTGACGGGCACCGTCGCGGCCAGCCGTTTCCAGAACGAGGCGGCCGAGTCGATGTCGTAGCGCGCGCGCGCGAGCAGGTACAGCGCCAGGTGGTCGGCGGCCGCATCGAGCTCCTGCGGCATGGCCTTGATGCCGCCGCTGCCGATCAGCATCGACAGGTCGGGGTGCACCCGCACCAGGTTGTCGATGATGCTGCCAAGCGTGCTCGAATTGCGCTGCGCGGCGGCGTGGCCAAGCATGTTGTGCGCCATCGTCTTGGCCATCACGTACGCCAGTTCCTGCGTGTCGCGCGTGAACTGCAGCATGCCGCGCGTGACCATGATGCGCTGGCCGTCGGCGTAGGCGTTGACGTTGTCGGCGTTGCCCAGTTCGACCGCGAAGCCGCAGGCGCGCGTGACGGGAATGGTGAGCTGGCGCGCTTTTCCGTCGCGCTCGATGGCCATCGCCAGGCTGGCCTTGGAGCTGACCAGCGGTCCGAACACGGCGCCGGCCAGGGTCGAGGCGTTGGGCCCGACCGGCAGCGTCTTGCCGCCCGCCGAAATGAGTTCGTCGCCGCGCTCCAGGCC
>JBAQKU010000025.1:0-5457 GCA_049301315.1 Telluria sp. | reverse complement strand
GCCGTATCCGGCGCCGGCTTTTCCGCCAGCCGAGCCGCCACCCGACCAGGAACCCGACCAGGAACCCGACCAGGAACCGCAGGAACCCGGCCAGGACAACATGGACGGCGAAGTGCCGCCCACCCTGCAGGCGACCCTGGGCCGCCTGCCGCAGACCTTGCGCCCGCAGTACATTTTGCTCGGCACGCTTCCGGTTGCGCTGGGCGACAGGCGAGCCAATGGGCCCGGCCTGTACCTGATCGAGTTCAGCGCGAACGGGCGCCAGCGCGCCTACAGCGGCCAGTCGCTCAACATACGCCGCCGGCTGCAGCAGCATCTGCTGTGCGCACGCATGCTGGGGGTGCGGGTCGATAGCTACCAGGTGTACGTGGCCCCGATGCCGGCCGCCACCCCGGCCCAGCGCCGCGATATCGAACAGCGCATCCACGCCGACATGTTCGCGCGCAGCTCGGGCGTACTGACCAACCAGCGGCGCGAACTGGAAGCGGAGCTGTTTGGCGAATACTAAAGTCTTAACCCAAGGAGAGATCATGCATAACGGGACGTGTGGTTGCACGCGCTGCCAGCAGGGGGCCGCGAAGGCGTTCGAGGTACTCGAATTTTCCGTATTCGGTCCCTTCAGCGAGGCCGAGGAAGTCGACCTTGCAATGGAACTGCTGTCGGTATCGAGCGAGGAGGAACTCGACCAGTTCCTCGGCAAGATGTTCAAGAGCGCCTGGAAGGGCATCAAGAAGGTCGGTTCGGTGGTCGGCAAGATCGCCAGGCCTCTTGGCGGCGTGCTCAAGGGACTGGCCAAGAAGGCCCTGCCGTTCGTGGGCGGCGCGCTCGGTTCGTTCATCCCGATTCCCGGGGTGGGCACCGCGCTCGGCTCGGCGCTGGGCGGCGCCTTGAGCCAGGCGCTGGAAGCGGAGTTCGGGGGAATGGACCAGGAGCAGCAGGAGTTCGAGATGGCGCGCCGCTTCGTGCGCATCGCAGGCACCGCCGCGCAACTGGCGGCGCAGACCGCGCCTGGCCAGGACGCGACAGGGGCGGTGCGCCAGGCCGTCACCGATGCGCTGCGCAGCCACATGCCGCCCAGCGCGAGCGTACGCAGGGGCCAGCGCCGGGCGGCCTATCTGATGAGTCAGGCATGATCATCGATTGCCATTGTCACGCCGGGCAGGGCGACGGTTTTACCGGCCCGTGGGACAGCGACGCCGGGCTCGAAAAATACCTGGTGCGTGCGCGCAGGGCCGGCATCGAACGCAGCGTGCTGCTGGCGGCCTTTCATTCCGACTACGGCCTCGCCAATCAAAGCGTGGCCAGGATTGTCGCGCGCAATCCGGAGCGCTTTTACGGGTTCGCGTTCGTGCACGCCGCGCGCGATCGCGGGCGGATTCACCGGCTGGTGCAGACGGCGGTCGAGCAATATGGCTTCGTGGGCATCAAGCTGCACCGGCACGATGCGCGCATCAGCCGCGAAGTGTGCGACGCCGCACGCGTGTTCGGCTTGCCGGTGCTGTACGACGTGATGGGCGAAGTGTCGGTCGCCGAGCTGCTGGCGCGCACCTACCCCGATGTCAATTTCATCCTGCCGCACCTGGGCAGTTTTGCCGACGATTGGGCCGCGCAGCTGGCGCTGATCGACCATCTGGTAAGGCACCGGAACATCCATACCGACACGGCCGGCGTGCGCCGCTTCGATTTGCTGGAGCAGGCGGTGCGGCGCGCCGGCGCGCACAAGGTGCTGTTCGGTTCCGACGGCCCATGGCTGCATCCCGGACTCGAACTGGCCAAGATCCGCGCGCTCGGATTGGCGCAAGCGGACGAACAGATGATCCTCGGCGGGAACCTGCTGCGCCTGATCAAAAAGCCGGCGCCGCGTGCAGGCAGGAGCGCCGCATCGTCGGCCACACTCGGTTTCGCCGCCACCGGTTACGGCTTCATAGATTGGCCCACGCCTTGCGCCGGATCTGCAGCGCGCGATCGGTAACCCCGAGGCGCGCCGCGGCGCGCTGGTTGTTGTCGCCTTCCTGCTCGAGCACCAGCTGGATCGCGAGGTCGCCCGCCGCCTGGCCGATGCGCCCCAGCCCCATGCCCAAGTCGAGCGCGCGCCGGATCGCGTTCTCGAACCCGCAGTCCGGCCAGACGCGCTGCAGCGTGGCGAGCTGGCGTTCTTCGGGCGGCACGTCGCCGATGGTGATCGGACCCGGGCCAGTGTGGCGGTGCCAGATGCGCGTGACGCACTGGCGCAGGTCGCGCACATTGCCGGGATACTCCCGGGTGAGCAGGTATTCGCGCACCGCCGCATCGAGTTCGAACGGCCAGCCGCGCGGCGCCAGCTGGGCCAGGAAATGGCGCACCAGCGGCAGGATGTCGTCGCCTCGTTCGCGCAGCGGCGGCGTCTTGCAGCGCCACCCCGCAATACGATAGAACAGGTCGGCGCGAAAGCGCCCCTTCGCCACCTCGTCTTCCAGGTCGCGGTTGGTCGCGCACACCAGCCGGAACACGGCGTGCTGCCAGGTGTTGCTGCCGACCCGCTTGTATTTGTGTTCCTGGATCGCGCGCAGCAGTTGCGCCTGCAAGGGCAGGGGCAGCTCGCCGATTTCGTCGAGGAACAGCACGCCGCCGTCGGCCAGCGCGAACGCGCCGTCGCGCGCAGCGGCCGCGCCGGTGAAGGCGCCGCGTTCGTGGCCGAACAATTCGCTTCCCCCCAGCTCGGGCGACAGGGTGGTGCAATCGAGTACGGTGAGGCCGCCGCCGCTGGCGCCGAGCCGATGGATCAGCTGGGCGATGAGGTCCTTGCCGGTGCCGGTTTCGCCGGTAATGAGCACCGATGAATCGGTGAAGGCGGCCACTTCGACCACGCTGCGCACCAGCGCGCGCCAGGCCGCGCTGTGGCCCACCAGGGTCGCTTGCACCGCATCCGAATCGACCAGCAACTGCACCGCATCCCAGCGCGCCAGGCGCGCCGCGACCTGCTGCGCATTGACCTCGGCCTTCGGCCACACCAGCACATCGGCCGCGCCGGCCGCCAGCACGGCCCACATGTCGCTGGCGCACATTGCGCCGGCTTCCGTGGAGACCGCAAGCACCGTCGCCTGGCCGGTCAGCTTGCGCAGCTGGGCCAGCGTGGCCTCGTCAACGGCGGGCAGCACCACGATGCCGAAGCCGGCGGGCCGGCCGTTCATCGCATGGATGCCGACGCCGGCCTGCAACAAAGCGGTCGCGACACGCTCGCGCGTGCTGGACGGTATTGGATCGAAAAAATACAGCCAGACCGAGAGTGCCATTGTCATGACCCATTCGCAAAAGAGCGCTGTCGTGGGCTCCGCCGGTGCGCCGGCGTTGTGTTTTTTGTATATGCCCGGAAACTATAAGTGCGGATGCGGCCGCTTCACTTGATGCATGTCAACGGTGCAATTGGGCGCTTCGTCATCGCCGTTTCTCCTAGAATCGGGGGGTTGCTTCATTAATAAAAATCCGCAGTTTCCTAACCGAAGAGAGGCTTGCATCATGATCAAGATTGCTGTCATTGTTGGTAGCACGCGACCGGGCCGCAAGGCCGAGACAGTTGCGCGCTGGGTCCTTGACATTGCCAAACTGCGCAACGACGCAACCTACGACCTGGTCGACATCCAGGACTTCAACCTGCCGCTGCTCGACGAGCCGGTGCCGCCTTCGATGGGGCAATATTCCAAGCCGCACACAATGGCCTGGGCCGCCAAGATCGATTCCTACGACGGCTTCGTCTTCGTCACGCCGGAATACAATCACGGCATCTCAGGCGCGCTCAAGAACGCCATCGATTTTCTGTTCAAGGAATGGAACAACAAGGCGGCCGGCTTCGTTGGCTACGGCAGCGCCGGCGGCGTGCGTGCGGTCGAAAGCCTGCGCCTGGTGATGGGCGAGGTGATGATCGCGACCGTGCGCGCCCAAGTGATGCTGTCGCTGTTTACCGACTTTGAAAACTACACCACCTTCAAGCCGGCCGCACACCACGAAAAGAACGTGGGCGACCTGTTCGACCAGCTCGTGGCATGGAGCGGAGCGCTGCAGTCGGTGCGCACGAAGCAGGCAGGCGCGTAAGTCCGCGGCGCCTTGTTACAATGGGTCGCGCCGCCGTGGCGCACAGTTCCTTTCAAGATGACGACGACCCACACCGCCAGACGCGCCATGTGCGCCACCTGCCTGCGCCCGCAGCCAACCTGCATCTGCCGCTGGATTCGGCCGGCCGCTTCGTCGGTTGACGTGGTCATCTTGCAGCATCCGCTCGAGGTGGCCAACTCCAAGGGCAGCGCGCGCCTGCTGCACCTTTGCTTGCCCGGCAGCAAGCTCGTTACTGGCGAGCAGTTTGCGCAAGAGGCGTTGCTCGAGCTGCTGTGCGGCGGCGGGCGCGTGCCGCTGCTGCTGTATCCCGACACGCCGGACGACAAAGCGCTCGGCATCGCAGAGCCGCCGGTGCTGGATCCGGCCTTGCTGCAGGCACCTTGGCAGCTCAGCTTGATCGTGCTCGACGGCACCTGGCGCAAGAGCCGCAAGATGCTCTATATCAACCCGCTGCTGCAAACCCTGCCGCGCCTGCCGCTCACGCAGATGCCGGCTTCGCACTACCGCATACGCAAGGCGCACGCGCCGGACCAGCTCTCGACGCTGGAAGCGGCTTGTTATGCGTTGATGCTGCTGGAAGATTCAGCGGACAGGTTCCAGCCGATCCTCGACGCCTTCGACGGCTTCGTCGCCCAACAGGCCAGCTACAACGGCGCGCAGTAAATTGGATTCCCGCCTTCGAGGCTGTCGCGAAAGGGGTGAAAGAGTCTGATTAGCACTCCTAACGCCGTCGGCTTCGCCAAAGTCCATTTGGCGTTTTGCGACAGCCTCCTTCGCGGGAATGACGGAAATAGATTGCGCGCGCATACCAATCGGCCCGCGAACGCGCGTTGCCCCGCGCACACGCTTTGCCCGCGCACACGCCTTGCCCCGTCGTCCCCGCGAAAGCGGGGATCCCATTTCGTCTCGTTGCCGGCACCCTCGCGGTGACCAGCGAATCGCGCTTGAACTGGCTCCCGGTCCCGGCTAGAATACTGTATGTTTGTATTGGGTATCCAGTTAGCTCCATAGAGCTTAAACAACTGGATATATATACAGTATCATCTTACTGTGACTTTTCCAACCTCGCACGCGGTTTTTTGACGACATCGTCGTACGTTACGGGGCTCGTCACGACGGCTTGCTGGAGTAATCTGTAGAAGAGCATTCCGCGCGAACTTGAGCTGCGGCGATTGAAGCGAAACACGAATTCATCCAGATAAGCATCGAGGTGCGCGGGCTGCACCGCGCCATGGTGCGTATCCAAGATCCACCGCTTGAGCAGCGCTGCGACGCGATGCACACCCGGCATGGAAGCATGGGCGGGGATGTCCGAACCAAGCATCACGGTGCGTTGGTGGGTGTAGCCAAGCTCGCGCAGGGTGCGGT
>JBAQKU010000024.1:0-15258 GCA_049301315.1 Telluria sp. | reverse complement strand
GTCCAGGCCTGCGCCCAAGAAGCCGGCCCCAACGCCGGCGGTGGCCGCTCCCAAGCCGAAAAAAATTGCGACGTCGAACGGCAGCGACGAGTGGGAAGAGTTCTGAGCCAAAAACGGGAAGCGGCTTGGCCGGTTTGTTATCACGAAGTGGAATGAGAAAATGAATAAGCGTTCTATCAGCATCACCGCAGCACTGCTGTTCTGCGTAGCGGGCCCGAACGTGTCGGCAGCCGAAGTGCCTGCCACCTTCGATGCCAAGAGCTGCAAGGCGGAGTATCCGAAAACGTCGTTGTTGAACGAAGAGCAGGGCGCCGTCGCGATGGCATTCCTGGTCTCGGCCGACGGTCATGTACTCGATTCCAAAGTAGAGAGGACGAGTGGCTACAAGAATCTGGACAGGGCGGCCGTGAAAGCGATCAGCGCCTGCAAATTCAAGCCGGGCATGAAGGATGGCAACGCTGCCCAGACCTGGGCAAAAGTAGAGTACGTCTGGAGCCTGTAGTCGCCTGGCTCGCTTCACCTTCTTGGGAAAATAGTATGCTGACAAATAAGCGTTATCCGAGTATTCTCGCAGCCGTGCTCATGTCCGGTTTCGCCGCTGCCGCGGGAGCGGCCGAGGTGCCGGCCAGCTTCGATTCGAAGAACTGCAAGGCAGAATATCCGAAGGCATCCTTGATGAACGAGGAGCAGGGCACCGTGTCGATGTCGTTCCTGGTGGGCGCCGACGGCGGCGTGATCGAATCGAAACTCGAGAAGAGCAGCGGTTTCAAGAATCTGGACAAGGCAGCGATCAAGTCGATCGGCGCATGCAAGTTCAAGCCGGGCACCAAGGACGGGGCGCCGGCCCAGACCTGGACCAAGGTCGACTACGCCTGGAAGCTCGACTAAGACCTGACCCGAGGCGGGGCCGCCCGCACCGTCTGCTGGGCGAGCTTCGCCCAGCCGCGCGCTGCCTGTTGGGCGACATCTGTTACGCTGCTTGTGTTATCGAATCCTCCAGACGGACAGGAAGGACTACATGGGCCGATCCCTTTCGCTTTGCGCCGCCACGCTGGCGCTGGCCGGCTGCGCCATGCTTCGGGCGCCGCACGATCCGGCTCGCCACGATCAGACCGTTTCGCTGGTAAACAGCCTGTCATGGACCAACGCCCTGAGCGGCAAGCGCGACGGCTTGCGCAGCGCCTGGCCACTGGCCGAGCTCGACGGGCACACCGAGAATTTTCCGATCGCCCAGATCCGCCAGTGCGAGCAGGAGGGCCAGCTCTGCCGCTGGGGCGTGCTCAACGCGAGCCGCACTTTCAGCAACATCCGTTACGTTCCAGGCGGCGTTGCGCTCGACCTGAACCTGTTACTCGACGTGGACCGGCGCCAGGAAGTGCGGCGCGCCGGCTCGAACGCGGCGCTGGCAATTCCGGCCGACGTGCCGGCGCTGCGCGCGACGCGCTCATTCAAGGGCAGGCTGGTGCTCCCCTACGGCAAGGTTCATCGGATCGACTTCGATTTCGGCATCGGCTTCGAGTTGTGCCCGTTGCGCCTGGACGCGGCACGCAAGAACGTGGATACCTGCGAGGTCGGGTTTTTCTGAGGCACCCAGGCAGGCCCTGATACGTGCGTGTTTCAGCAGCGCCAACGGCGGGCACCATCCCTGCAGCGCATGCTGCACCATGAACGCCGGCGCCGCCCCCGCCAGTGCAAGCCAGCGCTTGCCGACCTTGGCGCCAAGCAGCAAGCCGAGCAGGGACACCGCCGCGAAATTGGCCTGCAAGGCGCGCTCGACATCCCACTCCCGGTCCAGTTGCGCCAGCCGCTCGTCGATTGCCGCGTTGTTCGGGTGCCTGGCCGCGGCATTCACCCCGGCCAGGCAGGCGCATCATTGATACAGGATTCCAGGCAGCCACAAACCGATCGCGGGGAACAGGTACAGGAGGACGATGCCGAGGATCTGGATGCCCATGAATGGCAACATGCCAAGGAATATCTGGTTCAGCGTCACATGCGGCGGGGCCACGCCCTTGAGGTAGAAAGCGGACATCGCCACCGGCGGCGACAGGAAGGCCGTTTGCAGGTTCATGGCGACCAGCAGGCCGAAGAAGAGCGGATCGATATTGAAGTGGGCCAGCAGCGGGATGAAGATCGGCATGAAGATGACGATGATCTCGGTCCACTCGAGCGGCCATCCCAGCAGGAAAATGATGACCTGCGCCAGCACCATGAACTGGACCGGCGTGAGCTTCATCGACAACACCCATTCGTTAATCAGGTCCTGGCCGCCAAGCAGGGCGAACGCGGCTGAAAAAATGCTCGACCCGACGAACAGCCAGCACACCATTGCACTGGTCTTGGTCGTCAGGTGGGCCGATTCGGTGAGCATGCCCCAATTGAAGCGCCGGTATGCCAGCGCCAGCAGGATGCCGCCGAAGGCGCCCATCGCCGCCGCTTCGGTCGGCGTGGCCAATCCGAACACGATGCTGCCCAGTACGGCAAGGATCATGAACGCCAGGGGAAAGAGCGAGCCCAACAGCATTTTGAAGATTTCCAGCCGGGCGAAGGTAAAGTACGCGTAGAAAATGCCCAGGGCCGCCAGGCCGGCGGCGAGGGTGATCCAGTAGGCCGTCGGGACCGGTCTTGCCGGCGCGTCGATGCGCTCGGCCGGCGCCGGAAGGGCGCTGGCGGCGGGCACGGCTTGCGCCGGTGCGGCATCGGCCGGAGGCTCGGCCAGCGCATTTTCCACGGGCGGCTCGGCCAGTGCGCCCTCGTCCGGCGCTGCGGCAAGCTCGGCCGGAGCATTCAGGTCCTGCGCGGCGCCCAGTTCGACCATTTCGGTTGGCGCGTCGGGCGGCGCACTGACCATGCCGTAGCCGATCCCCATCACCAGCGCGAACGCCAGCGCCGGCAGCAGGGCCACCAGCAGATGCCACACCAGGGTGGCGGCCGGCACATGGGCGGCGCGCGGTCCCTTCAGCGCAGCGGCCATGCTGGCCACCGCCGTCTTGTTGCGCGAGCCTGCCAGCGCCTCGGCAAAGGGCGGCAAGGCAACCCGGCGCTGCTCGGCCGACAAGGGCGGCGCGGCGCTCGGCTTGAATTTGGCAACCAGCAGCACGTAGCCGATATACAGGGCCGCCAGCATCACGCCGGGGAAAAAGGCGCCGGCGTACAGCTTGACCACCGACACGCCTGCTGTTGCGCCGTAGACAATCAGCAGAACCGAAGGCGGGATCAGGATGCCAAGGCAACCGCCAGCCGTGATGCAGCCGGCCGACAACTGGGTACTGTAGCCGGCCTTGAGCATGGCGGGCAAGGCCAGCAGGCCCATCAACGTGACGACCGCGCCCACGATGCCGGTGGCGGTGGCGAAGATGGCGCAGGTGACGATGGTGGCCACCGCCAGCGATCCGGGCACGCGCGCCATCGCGATGTGCAGGCTCTTGAACAGCTTTTCGATCAGGTTGGCGCGTTCGACCAGGTAGCCCATGAAAATGAACAACGGGATCGAGATCAGCACGTCGTTGGCCATCACCGAATAGGCGCGCTGGACCATCAGGTCGAGCGTCATCTGGATGGCCAGGTTCGGGTCGCGGCTGTGGAAGGCGAACCAGGCGAACATCACCCCCATGCCCATCAGGGTGAACGCGGTAGGAAAACCAAGCATGATGGCCACCACCACCAGCGCCAGCATCAGCAGGCCGAGATGGCCGTTGCTCATGTCGGCGGGGGCTGGCATCAGCGCGAACAGGCCGACCACGATGGCGAGCAGGATGGAAAGGCCGAACCAGATTTCTTTTCTCATTGCAGGTCCTCCCGTTTGGCGGGCGCAGACGCGCCGCTGTCAGCCAGTGCCGCCTCCGGCACATGCACCATTTCCCTGAGCTTGTCGACATCGACCTCCTCGACGTCGCGTTCGCGCGCCGGCCAGGCGCCGTCGCGCAGGCACACGATGCAGCGGATGATTTCCACCACGCCCTGCGCGAGCAGCAATGCCCCCGAGATCGGGATCACCATCTTGAACGGATACAGGGGCGGGCCGTTGGCCGTCAACGTCGAATGTTCGCGAATCGCCAGCGACTCGGCCGCGTAGGTGTAGCCGGCCCACACCAGTGCCGCGACGCCCGGAATGAAAAACAGGAAATACAGCAGCAGGTCGAGCCCGGCTTGCAGGCGCGGCGGGAAAAAGCTGTACAGCACGTCCCCGCGCACGTGGCCGTTTTTGGCCAGGGTGTAGGCGCCGGCCATCATGAACGCGGTGCCGTACATCATGATCATCAGGTCGAAGGCCCAGGGATTGGGGCTGTTGAGCACGTAGCGCGCGAACACCTCCCAGGAAATGAGGAAGGTGAGCGCCACGATCAGCCAGGAAAATGCCTGGCCCACCCAGCTGCTCACGCGATCGACGAAAAGCAATACGTTCTGCATTTGTTACTCCTGGAACAGGGCCGGCGCGCGGCCAAAAAAAACACCACCCGATGCCGCTGGATGGTGTACAGGTAGATGCCTGTGGCCTCTCACGCCTTGGTTTTCGGCGCTGCCTTCTTGGCGAAGTAATGGTTGTAAGCCATGCGGCGCGGATTGTTGGTGTCCATGTCCCATTTCATGGCGCGCTCGGCAAAGGCGCGCTGCGACTTTTCGACCTCGAGGAACAGTGGATTGTCGGCGCCCTTCTTGGCCACCACCTCGTCCCAGATGACAAGCTGCTGCTGCAGCAGGGCGTCCGGCGTCTTGTAGAACTTGACCTTGTCCTTGGCCTGCATCTCGCGGTAGTCGGTCGAGTAACGGTCGATCGCCTTCCACGACATGTCGGCCGACGACGCTTCGACCGCGTTGTCGATGATCGCCTTCATCTTGGCCGGCAGGCTGTTGTACTTGGTCTTGTTAAAGCTGATTTCGAACTGTTCCGCGCTCTGATGGAAGCTTTGCAGCATGCACACCTTGGACACGTCCGGGAAGCCCAGCAAGCGGTCCGAGCTGGCGTTGTTGAATTCGGCGCCGTCGAGCAGGCCGCGGTCCATCGCAGGCACGATCTCGCCGCCAGGCAAGGCATTGACGGCCGCGCCCATCGCCGTGAACAGGTCGATCGCCAGGCCGTTGGTGCGGAACTTCATGCCCTTCAGGTCTTCTTTTTTGGTGATCGGTTTCTTGAACCAGCCCAGGGGCTGGGTAGGCATGGGGCCGGTGAGGAAGGAGACCACGTTCGAGCCGATCGAGCTGTACAGCTTCGCCAGCAACTCCTTGCCGCCCCCGTACTTGTGCCAGGCCAGCACCATGTTGGCGTCCATGCCGAACACCGGACCCGAGGTCCACAAGGCGATCGCGCTTTGCTTGCCGTAGTTGTAGCCCATCACGCCGTGGCCGCCGTCGAGCGTGCCCTTGGACACCGCGTCGAGCAGGCCGAAGGCGGGAACGACCGAGCCGGCCGGCAGCACTTCGATCTTGAGCTCGCCGCCGGTCATGTCGTTGACCTTTTTCGCAAAGTCGAGCGCGTATTCGTGAAAGATATCCTTGCTTGGCCAGGTGCTCTGGAAGCGCAGCTGGGTCGGCGTTTGGGCAGTGGCAATCATCGGGATGGCAAGTGCCGCGCTTGCAGTGCCTGCGGCCGCGCCCCCCAAGAATTTTCTACGGGTAGAAACTGCTTCCTTTGGCTGGTTATCGCTCTTCTTCATCGTATGTCTCCTGTTCTGGTTGTACATGGACTGAACCGATAAATTCCTTACGCGCTAAACTTTTACGAACACCTCCTTCTGTTAAATATGTTTCAACTATGCAAGAATGTGCGCGCGCTTGCTTACAGCTTGCTTACAGCTTGCTTACAAGCAGCTTTCGCGGTGTGAGCTCTCACCCCGCTGGCTGTCAAGCCTTGACATCGCCGCCGCCTTGGACGAAGCCGACCAACCCGGAGGCCGAGTAGCCTTGTTCGCTGCGCTGCGCCATGTGGCCGAAGCCAATTGCGCAGATCGCTGGCGATGGTGTCGAAATGGGAGTAGGATTAAATCCTATTTAAACTCCGGAGAGTGCCGTGCGTACTACCCAACAACTCAGCATTACTCTGCCGCTGGAAATGGCTGACGCTGTGAAGGCCAAGGTCGCAGCAGGCGAATATGCCACCGAGAGCGAGGTTATCCGAGACGGATTGCGGGTGCTACTTGCACGTGATCGCATGGTCGAAGCGTGGTTGCGTGAACAGGTGGTGCCAGCATACGACGCCATCAAGGCTGATCCATCGCGCGGTGTCAGTGTAGATGACGTCAGAGCGCGGTTGGAGTCCGCACATCGTGCTGCCAAGAAAAAATGAACGAGTACAGCGTCGTCTTCGCACCGGAAGCGGAGGCGCAGCTGGCGGAACTGTATGGCTATATCGCGGAGAAAAGTTCAGCGAATGCGGCACTCAGCTACACGACCGGCATCGTTGACTACTGCACGACGTTGAAGACCTTTCCACATCGAGGCATCAAGCGCGACGATCTCCGGCCTGGGCTGCGTATTACCAATTACAAGGGGAATGCCGTGATCGCATTTGCGGTCGATGACACAACCATGACTGTGTCCATCGTTGGCGTTTTCTATGGGGGACAGGATTATGCTGTTGACTTGGGTGCTGGCGACGACTAAATCAGCAAAGACCACGATGACGCACAGCGCCACTTTCAACGCATATTCCAAAAAAAAATAGGTCGCATAAGCGGCCTAAGTCTTTGTATTAATGCAGTAAAGTGGGGTGGCTGATGGGGCTCGAACCCACGACAACAGGAATCACAATCCTGGACTCTACCAACTGAGCTACAGCCACCACTGTACTGCGCGTCCCGATGCTTCCGAGACAGCTAGCGATTATACAAAGATCCGCGGGAACTGGCAAATCTAAATGCAGCGATCAGGCCAAAAACGGTTGGTTCGTATCGATCCGCACCTCGTGCACCGCTGGCGCGAGGCCGAGCAGGCTGGAAAATGCGGCCGACAGGGCCGCAGCGCTGGCGCTGGTGTAGCCCTCGAGGAGGGCGTGCGCGCCGCCACGGTTGGCCATGCCTCCCGCCGCCAGCAGGCGCGCCAGTTGCCGCGCCACCGCGTCGCCGGTATCGACCAGCACCACCGGGCGCGCGCCAGCCTTGGCGACGATGTCCTCGATACAGGCCTGCACGAAGGGGTAATGAGTGCAGCCGAGCACGAGGGTGTCGGCGCCCTGCTCGAGCAGGGGGACGATGTAGCGCGCGAGCATGGCGCGGGTGGCCGCCGAATCGAGCTGGCCCAGTTCGATCTGGTCGGCCAGCCCATTGCAGCCCTGCAGCAGGAATTCGGCCTTGCTGGCCTGGCTGATCTGCTCGCGCAACAGCAGGAATTTTTCGCCCGCGAGCGTCCCCTCGGTCGCCAGCACGCCGACCTTGCCGTTGCGCGTGGCAGCGGCGGCGGGCTTGAGGCCCGGTTCGACCCCTACAATGGGCATGAGCGGATAGTGGGCGCGCAGCAGCTTGATGGCGGCCACGGTTGCGGTGTTGCAGGCCACCACCAGCGCCTTGGCGCCGCGTTCGACCAGGAATGCGGCGATCGCGAGCGAACGCGCCACCACCACTTGCTCGGGCTTGTCGCCATAAGGCGCAAAGCCGGAGTCGGCGAAGTACAGCAGGTGTTCGTGCGGCAGTTGCGCGCGGATGTGGCGCAGCACCGACAGCCCGCCGACGCCGGAGTCGAAGACGCCGATCGGTGCGTCGGGGGAGGGAGGGGCGGGGTGGGACATGGAATCAATTGTAAGCGCAGTTGCGCCATCCGCGATATGCATGTGCTGCACGGCGGATGACGCGGCGCTTCTTGTCCTACGCCGTCGTGACGGGGATCTTGCCGAGGCTGCCGAGCGACTCGATCTTGGCCGACCATTCTTTCGGGCCGGTGTTGTGCACCGAGGTGCCGCTCGAATCGACCGCCACCGTCACCGGCATGTCGGTCACGTCGAACTCGTAGATCGCTTCCATGCCAAGGTCGGCGAAGCCAACCACTTTCGCGGTCTTGATCGCTTTCGACACCAGGTAGGCCGCGCCGCCCACCGCCATCAGGTAGGCCGACTTGTGCTGCTTGATCGATTCGATCGCGACCGGGCCGCGCTCGGCCTTGCCGATCATCGAGATCAGGCCTGTCTTTTCGAGCATCATGTCGGTGAATTTGTCCATGCGCGTGGCAGTCGTCGGACCAGCCGGGCCTACCGCCTCGTCGCGCACCGGATCGACCGGGCCGACGTAGTAGATCACGCGGTTGGTGAAGTCCACCGGCAGGTTCTCGCCCTGGGCCAGCATGTCGGCGATGCGCTTGTGCGCGGCGTCGCGGCCGGTGAGCATCTTGCCGTTCAGGAGCAGGGTCTGGCCCGGCTTCCACGAGGCGACTTCTTCGCGCGTCAGGGTATTGAGGTCGATGCGGCGCGATTTCTCGGTGTCCGGAGTCCACTGCACATTAGGCCAGCTCGACAGCGACGGCGGTTCGATATAGCTCGCGCCCGAGCCGTCCAGCACGAAATGCGCGTGGCGCGTGGCGGCGCAGTTCGGAATCATGGCGACCGGCTTGGACGCGGCGTGGGTCGGATGCATCATGATCTTCACGTCGAGCACGGTCGTCAGGCCGCCCAGGCCCTGTGCGCCGATCCCCAGGGCGTTGATCTTGTCGCACAGCTCGATACGCAGTTCCTCGGTCTTGTTTTGCGGGCCGCGCTGCTTGAGTTCGTACATGTCGATGTCGTCCATCAGCACTTCCTTGGCCATCAGCATGGCCTTCTCGGCGGTGCCGCCGATGCCGATGCCGAGCATGCCGGGCGGGCACCAGCCGGCGCCCATCAGCGGCACCGTCTTCATGACCCAGTCCACCAGCGAGTCGGACGGATTGAGCATGACGAACTTGGTCTTGTTCTCCGAGCCGCCGCCCTTGGCCGCGACCTTCACGTCGACGGTATTGCCTTCGACCAGTTCCATGTGGACCACGGCGGGCGTATTGTCCTTGGTGTTCTTGCGCTCGAACTGAGGGTCGGCCACGATGGACGCGCGCAGCTTGTTGTCCTCGAAGTTGTAGGCGCGCCGCACGCCTTCGTTGACGGCGTCGGTCACGGTTCCCTTGAAGCCCTCAAAGCGCACGCCCATGCCGATCTTGAGGAACACGTTGACGATGCCGGTGTCCTGGCAGATCGGGCGCTTGCCCTCGGCGCACATGCGCGAGTTGGTCAGGATCTGCGCGATCGCGTCTTTCGCGGCCGGGCTTTGCTCGGTTTCGTAGGCGCGCGCCAGGTGGGCGATGTAATCGGCCGGATGGTAATAGCTGATGTACTGGAGCGCTGCCGCTACCGATTCGATCAGGTCTTCCTGCTTGATGACTGTCATGAGAATTCTCGCTGGGAGTTAGTGGTGTTTGGATTGGTTCTGGGTGCCGATCATGATGCGGTCGGTATAGGCTATTGCCAATGCCGAGAACAGGAATACGACGTGGATCACGGTTTGCGCGATCAGTTCTTTTTCGTCGTATGCCTTCACATTGATGAAGGTTTTCAGCAGATGGATCGAGGAGATGCCGATGATTGCCATCGCCAGTTTGGTCTTGAGCACCGAGGCGTTCACGTGCGACAGCCATTCAGGCTGGTCGGGATGGCCTTCCAGGTGCATGCGCGAGACGAAGGTTTCATAGCCGCCCACGATGACCATGATCAGCAGGTTCGAGATCATCACCACGTCGATCAGGCCGAGCACGACCAGCATGATGGTCGCTTCGTTGAGCTTGTCCGGGCGGACCGCGCCGGGCACGGTGACGGCGTCGAAGATGTGCTGCAGGGCCGCTTCGCTGCCCAAGGCCGCACCGATCAGGTCCTTCAGTTCAACCCAGAAGTGAAACACGTAGACGCATTGCGCCAGGATCAGGCCCAGATACAGTGGCAACTGCAGCCAGCGGCTCATGAAAATCACGTTGTTCAGGGGGCTCAGCTTGGGCGGGGGGGTACGGAAATGCGATTCAGACATGAGGTAATAGCTCCAACGTGGGCAAAATTTTTTAATGCATCATTTTACACGCGCTCCCATTGCTGCTGCTGAGCATGAACGAGTTTTGCTTGATTGACGTAGCGCAATCGCGAACCGATTGCGGCGCAGCGTGCGAAAGCTGCGTCGGCTGGCGCCGTTCGGCTGGGTAAAATGTTGCCAAAACCGAACAATTTATGTTGGACGGCGCGGCTTCCGGTCCGATGCCGTAATTGCTGTAATATCAGAAGAACATGCTGAGTTTGCACAATGTAAGGGCTCAGTAAGCGACGGCGTTTAATTTATACTGTTGCGAAATATGACACTAATGGAGATAAGCATGGCCGGGACAGAATCAACTCAGGAAAATCAGGGACTGCAGGAAAACCGTATCTTTGCGCCGCCCGCCGAATTCGTGGCGCAGGCCAACATTTCCGGCATGGCTGCATACGACAAATTGTGCGCGGAAGCTGCCAACGACTACGAGGGCTTCTGGGCCCGGCTGGCGCGCGAGAACGTGGACTGGCACAAGCCGTTCACCAGCACGCTGGATGAATCGCAGGCGCCGTTCTACAAATGGTTCGGCGATGGCGAGCTCAATGTCTCGTACAACTGCCTTGACCGCAACCTGCAGAACGGCAACGCCGACAAGACCGCGATCATCTTCGAGGCCGACGACGGCCAGGTAACGCGCGCCAGCTACCGCGAGCTGTATGAGCGCACCTGCAAGTTCGCCAACGGGCTCAAGTCGCGCGGCATCAAGAAGGGCGACCGCGTCATCATCTACATGTCGATGTCGATCGAAGGCGTGGCCGCGATGCAGGCCTGCGCGCGTATCGGCGCGACCCACTCGGTCGTGTTCGGCGGCTTTTCCGCCAAGTCGCTGCAGGAGCGCATCATCGACGCCGGCGCGGTGGCCGTCATCACGGCCGACGAGCAAATGCGCGGCGGCAAGCACCTGCCGCTCAAGAGCATCGTGGACGAAGCGCTGGCGCTGGGCGGCTGCGAGTGCGTGCGCGACGTCATCGTCTACAAGCGTACCGGCGGCAATATTGCGTTCACAGCCGGGCGCGACATCTGGCTGCACGAGCTCGTTGCCACCCAGGCTGCCGAGTGCGAGCCGGAATGGGTCAACGCCGAGCATCCCCTGTTCATCTTGTACACCTCCGGCTCGACCGGCACCCCGAAAGGCGTGCAGCATTCGAGCGGCGGTTTCCTGCTGTGGGCAGCGCTCACGATGAAGTGGACCTTCGACATCAAGCCGTCCGACGTGTTCTGGTGCACCGCCGATATCGGCTGGGTTACCGGCCACACCTATATCGCCTACGGCCCGCTGGCGGTGGGCGCGACCGAAGTCGTGTTCGAAGGCATCCCGACCTACCCGAACGCAGGCCGTTTCTGGGACGCCATCGACAAGCACCAGGTCAGCATTTTCTACACCGCGCCGACCGCGATCCGCTCGCTGATCAAGGCGGCCGACGTCGATCCGAAAGTACACCCGAAAAACTACAAGCTGTCGAGCCTGCGTCTGCTGGGCACCGTGGGCGAGCCGATCAATCCGGAAGCGTGGATGTGGTACTACAACAATGTCGGGCAAACGCGCTGCCCGATCGTCGACACCTTCTGGCAGACCGAGACGGGCGGCCACATGATCACGCCGCTGCCGGGGGCGACCCCGATGGTGCCGGGTTCGTGCACCTTGCCGCTGCCGGGGATCATGACCGCCATCGTGGACGAGGCCGGGCATGACGTACCGAACGGGCAGGGCGGCATCCTGGTCGTCAAGCGTCCATGGCCATCGATGATCCGCACCATCTGGAACAATCCGGAGCGCTTCAAGACCAGCTACTTCCCGGAAGAGCTGGGCGGGCGCATGTACCTGGCGGGTGACGGCGCGATCCGCAACAAGGAGACCGGCTACTTCACGATCACCGGGCGCATCGACGACGTGCTCAACGTATCGGGTCACCGCATGGGCACGATGGAAATCGAATCGGCGCTGGTGGCCAATCCGCTGGTGGCTGAGGCTGCGGTTGTCGGCCGGCCCGACGAGACGACCGGCGAATCGATCTGCGCCTTCGTCGTGCTCAAGCAGGCACGTCCGACCGGCGACGAAGCCAAGAAGATGGCGACCGAACTGCGCAACTGGGTGGCCAAGGAAATCGGTCCGATTGCCAAGCCGAAGGAAATCCGTTTTGGCGACAACCTGCCGAAGACGCGTTCGGGCAAGATCATGCGGCGCCTGCTGCGCGTTCTGGCCAAGGGCGAGCTCATCACGCAGGATATTTCCACGCTGGAAAATCCAGCCATCCTCGAGCAGCTCAAGGACGCGTGCTGATGCGCTAAGCGGCGCCCGGACTGGCGCGGGCATGCGTGTCCGCGCGAGGAGTGGCGCCGGAGCAATGGGCGCTGCAAATTTTTCGGTACTCTCCAGAATCTTTGCTATAATATGCGGCTTCGTGAAAGCGAAGAGAAATGCAGGAGAGATGGATGAGTGGTTGAAGTCGCACGCCTGGAAAGCGTGTATAGGTTCATAGCCTATCCGGGGTTCGAATCCCCGTCTCTCCGCCAAGCTTATTCCTATCCAAAGCACCTAGTTTTGAGATGGGTCAAATGTGAGAAGCCACCGATTAGGTGGCTTTTTGCATTGGTGATTCATCGGCATTGGGATTAATCCTGGGATTTTTGAATTCGTCCGCAGGGCGAATTGGTGGCCGGGAAAACGTCTTGTTGTAAGGCGATTTCCAGCAGTTGCTACTCATTTTTCGCGTCATATTTGTGAGGTGAGGATAGATTGCCATAATCAACTCATATTTTGAGTCGAATTTGCGGTATATTCGGCTCATCAATGGTCGCTTCTCTGAATATGGAAATCCGTCATCTCATTTGGCAACACCAGGATTGGCCCAACATGCATTTTGACTCCGCAGTGGTCGCTGCAGTGCTCGCCGGCGCCCGCCGGGTTCAAGGCGTGGTGGAAGGGAAGCTGGCTGTGCTCGGCTTCGATCAGCGGACAGCCCTGGTAGGCGAGGCCTGGAGTCAAGACGCTGTTGCCACCGCTGCCATCGAAGGTGAACGGCTCGATCTGTTGGTGGTGCGATCCTCTGTCGCGCGCCGTCTCGGTGTAGTCAGCGAGAAGGGCAAAACGTGCCCCGGCATGTCGACGGTCTGCTCGATATCATGGATGATGCAGTTAATAAAGCGGCCGATCCGCTGACCCACGAGCGCTTGCAAAGCTGGCAAGCGGCCTTTAATCGGTACAGGGAGTCGACGCTGCCACTATAGCCATGCTTCTCATTGAGGGCACGGCGCATCGTCACGGCATTGATCCCTTGCGCGTGCCACTTCAAGGTCTCGGCCCGGTACGGCTCAACGCTCGCCGAATTCTGCGGAGTATGCCATCACGTTCCCCCAAGGAAAATCCTCAAGTTATCGCGATCAAGAAGTCCAAGACCGTAATCTACATCAACTACTGGCTCTATCTGGCCGCCAGTTGACTGGTTCATTCTGGCCGCCAGACAGGTGGCACCATCTGGCCGCGACCCAAATGGCTCTATGTGCCCGCCGATTCACACGGGGCGGTGGCCGAGGAAAATACGAGGTGATGGGCATCGACCCGTCCGAAGGCTGGCTGGAATCCGGGCGCGTCATTCTGCCCTTCGACGAGCTGGGCAAGGACTGAGCAAGGCCCAAACATCATGACTGATCGGATGGTGGATCGTCATCGCCGCGCGGACGCCCGAAGAACGGGGCGCTGCCTCGTGCCAGCGCGATCAAACGCTTGACATCACTAAAGAGATTAGCTAATTTATGGTAATTGCATAAATTAGCTAAAGTTGGTACATATGGATCCAATTCTCAATCCTTACGCCCCTGGTGCCGGCAGTCCCCCACCTGAGCTTGCAGGTCGCGATGCTGTAAGAGAAAAGATGCGCTTGTGTATCGAACGCTTACGCCGCGGCAAGCCGGCAAAGAGCATGATGTTGGTCGGTCTTAGGGGAGTAGGCAAGACCGTCTTGCTGGATCAGATGATGAAGGACGCCGAGGCATCTGGTGTGGTCACGATCCGTATTGAGGCACCAGAGGGTAAATCGCTGCCAGCCGCGCTGGCACCGCAATTGCGCTTGGGCTTGCTTAAATTGAGTCGGATGGAAAAAGCCAAGGATGTAGCTATCCGCGGACTGCGTGCGCTGGCCGGTTTCGTTGGCAAAATGAAGGTCACCTACAACGACATCGAGGTAGGGCTTGACTACGAGCCGGAGCCGGGACTAGCGGACAATGGCGATCTCGAAGGTGACCTCACGATGTTGCTTGAGCAGGTGGGCCGCGCCGCGCAGGCGGCGATGACGTTAGTCGCCATCTTCATCGATGAATTGCAATACGTCCCTGAGCAACAGATGGCCGCATTGATTTCTGCTCTGCACCGCTGCGCGCAGTTACAGCTACCGCTCGTTGTGGTCGGTGCCGGCTTGCCCCAGTTGCGAGGCAGGATGGGAGAAGCCAAATCGTATGCCGAGCGGTTGTTCGACTTCCCTGCGATCGGACCGCTGGACTCTGCCGACGCCGCCGACGCCATTGTTAAGCCAGCCCACGACGAAGGCGTCGACGTTGATGATGATGCCGTGACGCTGATCATCCATTACACTAAAGGCTATCCATATTTCCTACAAGAATGGGGTAAGCACGCATGGGATGTCGCGGACGCTAGCCCGATTACACGCCTCGATGTCGAAACCGCATCGACGGAAGCGGTCGCCGCACTCGACGAAAGTTTTTTTCGGGTGCGTTTCGACCGGCTGACACCTGCCGAGAAAAAGTATCTGCGCGCGATGGCTGAGCTCGGCACAGGACCACATCGTTCCGGCGATATCGCTGCGAAGCTGGGACGCGAAAGCTCGTCACTGGGCCCGGTACGCAGCAGCCTGATTTCCAAAGGGATGGTATGGAGCCCGACACATGGCGACACCGCTTTCACGGTGCCCTTGTTTGATGAGTTTATGAAACGCATTATGCCAGGCGAAGAGTGGGCGCAAGTCGAAACGTAATTATCAAGGAAAAACCGGCTGCGCGGCTGCGTCGTGATTGCGTCCTCTGGGAGTTCGTACTGGTGGCCTCGACCTTGGCGATGTCGAGTTTCGACGCCGTCGGCCTTAACCTTGTCGAGCCCGCCATGTCATTGCTCATCCATTTAAGACCTGTCTTGGAATTTTTGGAATAGTTCTTGGAATTTTCGAGGGATTTGGAGGGGTGTGGCGGGGAGGTTGTCATAGGGAGGCAAGCCCCTCCCTATCCC
>JBAQKU010000023.1:0-1897 GCA_049301315.1 Telluria sp. | reverse complement strand
GCGCGAAACTGCTCATCGAGGTGGAAAACAGCGCGCGCCTGCACGCCCTCAAGCCGAACCTGGGGCTGATCGCCAAGTGGAGCGCGGCCAGCGGGGTCAGCGGCTGCTACGTGTATTGCCGCACTGGCCAGGACGAATACGAAGGGCGCAACTTCAATCACCTCGTTCCCGCGCTGGAAGACAGCGCCACCGGCGTCGCGGCCGGCGCGCTGACGGCGCACCTGCAGCGCGGCCTCACCCTGTTCCAGGGCAAGGCCACCGGCCAGTCCTGCATGATCCGGACCCGGCTCGACGGCGACGCGATCCTGATCGGCGGCGCCGCCGAACTGATCGTGTCGTACGCGCAAGAGAGCACCGGTTAGCACGCTTTGGGGCGCCGCGGTATCAGTGCGCCCCCGATGATGCATATTTACAACATTACCAAATATAGTATTTACATTCGGCATTGGTGATTAGAATGGAAATTTTTCCATCGGAGATCATCGCGTGTTTACCCTCACCACCTTACGTAGGTCCGTACTGATCGGCCTCTACGGCAGTACTGCCCTGGCCGCACTTACCCCCGCAGCCTTTGCCCAGAGCACTGCACAAGCGAGCAAAGAAGACGTCATTCCGAGCGTGACCGTGGTCGGATCGCGCCGGGCGGCAACCGCCTCGGCCACCGAGACCGCGGTGCCGGTCGATTTCATCCCGATGACCAAGGTAGCCGAACAAGGCGGCCAGTTCGACCTGGCTCAAACCCTGACCTACATTTCGCCGTCGTTCAACTCGACGCGCCAGACCGGCGCCGACGGCGCCGACCTGGTCGATTCGGCCGCCTTGCGCGGCCTCGGCTCCGACCAGACCCTGGTGCTCATGAACGGCAAGCGCCGCCACAGCACCGCGCTGGTCAACATCTTCGGTGCGCGCAACCGCGGCAATACCGGCACCGACATGAATGCGATTCCACTGCTGGCGGTGAAGAACATCCAGGTCCTGCGCGACGGCGCCGCCGCCCAGTACGGCTCGGATGCGATCGCCGGCGTGATCAACGTGGAACTGAAAAAATCGCTCGGCTGCGAAGCCGTGCTCGGCGCCGGCCAGTATTCGGCCGGCGACGGCAAGAACTACCTGGCCTCGGCCTACTGCGGCGTGCAAGTGGCCGGCGGCGTGGTCGGCATCACCGGCGAATACCTCGACCGCGGGCGCTCGAACCGGGCCGAGCCCGGCAGCCTGCGCACCATCGGCGACAGCAAGGTCCAGAACGAGACGCTCTACCTGAACGGCGAGATTCCGGCCGGCGCCGACGGCAAGCTGTATTTCACCGCCGGCACCCAGACGCGCGACGCCTCGTCGGCCGCGTTCGGCCGCGGCCCCGACCAGATCCCGACGCGCAATGCCGCCGCCATGTACCCGAACGGGTTTGCCCCGTTCATCAACGCCGACATCAAGGACAACTACGGCACCGTCGGCTACCGCTCCAGGCTGGGCGAATGGAATGCGGATTTCTCGCAGACCTATGGCTACAACAAGATGCACTACAACATCAGCAACACGCTCAATGCCTCGATCGCCAACAAGGACCTGCTGGCCGGCGGCAAGGGGGTGAGCGCCTCGCGCTTCGACGCAGGCGGCTTCTCGGCCACGCAATTGACCACCAATGCCGACTTCAGCCGCTTCTACCAGGACATCCTGAGCGGCCTGAACCTGGCATTCGGCGCCGAGTACCGCACCGAGAACTACAAGATCTTCGCCGGCGAACCGGGCTCGTATATCGACGCGGACGGCGCAGGCTTCGGCGGCGATCCGGGCAGCCAGGGCTTCCCCGGCTTTCGTCCGGCCGACGTGACCGACCGCGACCGCCATAGCGTGGCCGCCTACGTCGACGTCGAGGCCGACCTCAGCGAGCGCCTCAAGG
>JBAQKU010000022.1:0-2663 GCA_049301315.1 Telluria sp. | reverse complement strand
GCATCGACGCGGTCGGCAACGTCGTCGGGCGCTACCTGTCGGACCGGCCCGGCGCCAAGACCCTGATGACGGGATCGCACTACGACACCGTGCGCGACGCCGGCAAATACGACGGCCGGCTCGGCATCCTGCTGCCCCTTGCGATCGTGCACCACCTGCACCAGCGCGGCGAACGGCTCCCCTTCAACCTTGAAATCGTCGGCTTCGCGGAAGAAGAAGGCGTGCGCTTCAAGAGCACCTTCCTGGGCAGTAACGCGATCATCGGCCAGTTCGACACGGCGCTGCTGGAGCAGACCGACTGCGACGGCGTCACGATGCGCCAGGCCCTGCTTGACGCCGGCCACGACGTCAACGACATCACCGGCATCGCGCGCGATCCGGCCGACCTGCTCGGCTTCGTCGAAGTGCACATCGAACAAGGCCCGGTGCTGCTCGAACAAGGGCTGGCGCTTGGCGTCGTCACCGCGATCGCGGGCAGCTCGCGCCACCTGGTCGAGCTGACCGGACTGGCCAGCCATGCCGGCACCACGCCGATGAACATGCGCCGCGACGCTGCTGCGGCTGCTGCGGAAATCGTGCTGCTGGTCGAGCGGCGCTGCAGCCAGGCGGCTTCGCTGGTCGGCACGGTCGGCCAGCTCGAAGTTCCCAACGGATCGGTGAACGTGATCGCGGGCCACTGCAAGCTGTCGCTCGACATCAGGGCCGCGGACGATGCGACGCGCCTGGCTGCGGTCAGCGACATCCTTGACGGCATCGCGGACATTTGCGAACGGCGCCAGGTCGAATCGGCCATCAAGCAGGTGGTGTCCGCTTCGGCCGCGCCGTGCGCGCCATGGCTGATGGAACAATTGGGCGCGGCGGTGCGGCGCGCCGGCCTGCCGCGCTACGACCTCGCTTCCGGGGCCGGGCACGATGCGATGGCGATGGCCAGGATCACCGATGTGGCGATGCTGTTCACGCGCTGCGGCAACGGCGGCATCAGCCACAACCGCCTTGAAACGATGACGGCCGACGATGCCGAGATCGCCGCGCAGGTCCTGCTCGATTTCCTGCGCAGCTTCCGTCCGCACCAGGCGTGAGCCTCCCCGCCCCAACTTGGGGCATCGACCCCGCCCGATAATGGTGCAGGGCCATATCGAAAAAATATCGCCAGCGCCGCCACGCACCTGAATGTCGCGCGCGGCCTGAGCTCTTCCGCCCTCCCAAAAACCGTCGGTGCACCATTAATGTAAGGGCATCGCCGAGTGCGGCGCACCAAAACGGCACGGAAATTGCTTCAGAGACTCCCAACAGCGAAACATTGCACATTTATAGGGAGAAGTATTGTGACGGATGCATTCAAGAACGGGGCGGACGCCCTGTTTATTTTGCTTGGGGGGATTATGATTCTCGCCATGCACGCCGGCTTTGCCTTTCTGGAGCTTGGCACCGTGCGGAAGAAAAACCAGGTTAATGCACTCATGAAGATCCTGGTCGATTTTGCGATATCGACCATTGCCTACTTTTTTGTCGGTTACAGCATCGCCTACGGCATCGATTTCTTCAGCAGCACGGAAGTGCTGATGGCAAAGAACGGGTACGAGCTCGTCAAGTTCTTCTTCCTGCTCACCTTTGCCGCGGCAATCCCCGCCATCATTTCAGGCGGGATTGCCGAACGCGCCAAGTTCTACCCGCAACTGATGGCAACGGCCGTGCTGGTCGGCGTGTGCTACCCCCTGTTTGAAGGGATCGCGTGGAATCACCGGTTCGGGGTACAAGCCGCGCTGCAGGCGATGTTCGGCTACGAGTTCCACGACTTCGCCGGATCGGTGGTCGTGCATGCGGTCGGCGGCTGGGCCGCGCTGCCGGCGGTCTTGCTGCTCGGCGCGCGGCGCGGGCGCTACACCAAGGACGGCAGGATGGCGGCCCATCCGCCGTCCAGCATTCCATTCCTGGCGCTCGGCGCCTGGATCCTGACGATCGGCTGGTTCGGGTTCAACGTCATGAGCGCGCAAACCCTCGACAAGATGAACGGCCTGGTTGCGGTCAATTCCCTGATGGCGCTGGTCGGCGGCACGCTCACCGCGCTCCTGGTCGGCAAGAACGACCCGGGCTTCACCTACAACGGGCCGCTGGCCGGCCTGGTGGCGGTATGCGCCGGCTCGGACCTGATGCATCCGCTGGGCGCACTGATCACGGGCGGTGTCGCCGGCGCCATCTTCGTGTGGATGTTTACGTGGACCCAGAACAAATGGAAGATCGACGACGTGCTGGGCGTATGGCCATTGCACGGCCTGTGCGGCGCGTGGGGCGGGCTGGCGGCGGGTATTTTCGGCAGCAAGGCGCTGGGCGGCATGGGCGGGGTTTCGATGCTGTCGCAACTGGCCGGAACGGCGCTGGGCATCGTCATTGCCGCATTGGGCGGCTTGATCGTGTACGGCTTGCTCAAGCTCACGCTGGGAATACGCCTCGACGCCGAACAGGAATTCGACGGCGCCGACCTGTCGATTCACAAGATCAGCGCCACGCCGGAACGCGAGACGGCCTGAATACCGCCGCTTTCGCCAATGGCGAAAGCGGCTTCCCGCGGCCACCACGTCGTTCCCGCGCACGCGGGAACCCAATTTTGTGTGCATCCCATTGATACCGGCTGCATTGGTGTGCTGCGAAATGGGATTCCCGCC
>JBAQKU010000021.1:0-3798 GCA_049301315.1 Telluria sp. | reverse complement strand
TTTTTTTGCGTCTGGCACATGGTTCGCGGGGCGATCAGCGCGTGCGGCGCCGGGCGAGAATGCCGAGCACGCCAAAACCGGCCAGCAGCATGGCCCAGCTGCCCGGCTCGGGAACCGGCTGCGCCATCTCGAAGCGCAGGTCGTCCACCCCCGCGTAATTGGGCATCGAGGCCAGGGTGACCGACCTGCCCACCCCGGAAAACGTCACCGCGCTGCTGCCGAAAGCGCTCGAGTTGCCGTTTACTACCTGGTTGCCAAGCAGGGTTCCGGTACCGTTCAGCCCGGAAAACACGCTGAGCGTGGCCGGGGCCAGGGTGCCGTAGGCGAAGCTGAAACCGGTGAAGCCGGCCGCCACGTTGACGATGCCGGTCGGCTTCGTCACGTACACATAGCGCGGCGGCGATGTGGGCGCGCTCAGCGAGGTCGCCGTCACGAAGGCGCTGAAGTCGATCCCGAAGTTGGGGCCCGAGCCTCCCAGGCTGTCCAAGCCGCCGTTGTAGAACTGGTTCACGTGCGCGTTGTTGGCGATGCTGTCGAAGTCGATGACGACGGTGGCGGCAAGCGCCGGTAGCGCCATGCCCGTCAACGCTGCCGCTGCCAACCCGACACACACTGAGCTAAGTTTCATGATATTCCTCTGGGTCTGAAGTTATGGGGCAAGAATTGTTTCGCGTTAACCCCAGTGTCGTCCCAAAGTTTCAGTTGCAAATTAATTAATATCAACCAACCTTCTTAAAATTGCAATGTTGCAAAAGAAAAAACGCGCCGGGCCGGTCGCCGAGGCGCGTTTCGCGGTGCTCGCGCAGCTCAGGGCGCGGGCAGCTCGAATAGCGCCATCGACTCGACGTGCGACGTGTGCGGGAACATGTTGATGACCCCGGCCTTGCGCAGCACGTAGCCCGCCTCATGCACCAGGATGCCGGCGTCGCGCGCCAGCGTGGACGGGCTGCACGAGACGTAGACGATGCGCTTGGGCAGCATCTCGGGGTGGCTGGCGCGCAGCCCGGCCAGCGCCTGGCACAGGGCCATGGCGCCGTCGCGCGGCGGGTCGACCAGCATGCGCTCGAACTTGCCAAGCTGCACCAAGTCGTCCGTGCTCACTTCGAACAGGTTGCGCGTTGAAAACGAGGTCTTGCCGGACAGGCCGTTGGCGGCGGCGTTGTCGCGCGCGCGCCCGGTCAGGATGGTGCTGCCTTCGATGCCGACCACTTCCCTGGCGCGGGTGGCGAGCGGCAGGGTGAAGTTGCCAAGCCCGCAAAACAGGTCGGCCACCCGGTCGTCGGGCTGCACCTCGAGCAGGCGCAGCGCGGCGCCGACCAGCACGCGGTTGATGTGGTGGTTGACCTGGGTAAAGTCGACCGGCTTGAACGGCATCCTGACCCCGAATTCGGGCAGCGAGTAATACAGCTCCTTGTCGAGCGGATAGTAGGGCACGGCCGTGTCGGGCCCCTTGGTTTGCAGCCACCACTGGATGTTCCACCGGTCGGCGAAGGCGCGCAGCATCGTCTCGTCGTTGGCGTCCAGGGGCGCCATGATGCGCAGCACCAGGGCGCTGACGGTTTCGCCGACCGCCACTTCGATCTGCGGCATCTGGTCGAAAATCGAGAGCGCGCCGATCAGCTCGCGCAGCGGCACCAGCAGTGCGGCTATGTGCGGCGGCAAGATCTTGCAGTCGGTCATGTCGGCCACGAAGGCCGATTTCTTTTCATGGAAGCCGACCAGCACCGTGTTCTTCTTGGCCACGTGACGCACCGACAGGCGCGCGCGGTAGCGGTAGCCCCAGGTCGGCCCGTACATCGGGCGCATGATGTTTTCGGACCTTACCTTGCTGATATGCCACAAGTTGTCTTCAAGCACGCGCTGCTTCATCGCCACCTGGGCCGAGGGCTCGAGATGCTGCATCGAGCAGCCGCCGCAGTTGTCGAAATGCTGGCAGGCCGGCTCGACCCGCATCGAGGAGGCGCGCTGCAGCGCCGTCATGCGCGCCGCTTCCCAGTTCTTCTTTTTCTTGAAGCTCAAGAAGCCGACGCGCTCTCCCGGCAGCGCGCCTTCGACGAAAATCACCTTGCCCGGCGTGCCGTCCTCGTTGCGCAGGTGGCCGACGCCGCGCGCGTCCATGTCGAGGGAGGTGATGTCGATGAGTGTGTCTTGCATGGCTAGGGTAGGAAAGTGTGGGCGCAGGGTTATCGGGGCAGCGCGCAGCGCCGCGCGCGCACCCCAAGGCTTGTCCGACGGGCTGCCAGAGGCGGGCCGGCCGGGCCGGGCGCATCATAGCAAGGAATCGCGCACCACGCCACGGGCGGCCATGGCCCGTTTGAGCTTGACGAGCGCTTCCTGCTGGATCTGGCGCACCCGCTCGCGCGTGACGCCCATTTCCTCGGCCAGCGTTTCGAGGGTGGCCGGATCGTCGTTGTCCAGGCCAAAACGGCGCATGATCACCACGCGCTGCTTGTCGGGCAGCTTGGTGAGCCAGTCGCGCACCAGCACCGTCATTTCGTGGTGTTCGGCGCGCGCGTCGGGACTGTCGTCGGCGTCGCCGGGCAGCATGTCCATCAGGCTCGACTGGGGGTCGTTGTCGAGCGGGGCGTCGAGCGAGGTGGCATGCTCGGACAGGGCCAGGATGTCCTGCACCTCCTCGACCGGGCGCCCGACCAGGTGCGCGATGTCTTCGGCGGTGGCGTCCTTGCCGTCGTGGTGCTGGGCTTCGAGATGGTATTTGGCGCGCAGGATCTGGTTCAGCTCGCGCACCATGTGCACCGGCAGGCGCACCGTGCGGGCCTGGTTCATGATGGCGCGCTCGATGCTCTGGCGGATCCACCAGGTGGCGTAGGTCGAGAAGCGAAAGCCGCGCTCGGGCTCGAACTTGTCGATCGCGCGCATCAGCCCGATGTTGCCCTCTTCTATCATGTCGAGCAGCACCACGCCGCGGTTGATGTAGTGCTTGGCGATCGAGACCACCAGCCGCAGGTTATGCTCGATCATGGTCTGGCGCGCGCTGAAGTCGCCGGCCTTGGCCAGGGTGGCGAAATGCACTTCCTGCGGCGCGCTCAGCAAAGCACGGGCGCCGATCTGGTTCAGGTAGTGCTGGGTGGTGTCGGTCGAGAGCTCGGCGGCCAGCACTTTCTTGAGTTCGTCGACACTTTCGAGCACCACGCCGGGCGCGGGCAGGTCCGGGTCGTCCGCCTCGTCGGCGTCCAGCGGCTCGTCCGGAAACCGGTCCGGGGCTGCATCGTCTTCCAGCTGGTGCGGCGAGTGTGTCATGACGGTTTCACCAAGCGGCCATTAGCGGGTGGGCAGGAACCTCGAGGGATCGACCGGTTTACCCTGCTGGCGGATTTCAAAGTGCAATTTGATCGAATCGGCATCCGAGTCGCCCATTTCGGCGATTTTTTCACCCTTGGTCACGCTGTCGCCCTCCTTCACCAGCAGGCTGCGGTTGTGGGCGTAGGCGGACAGCATGCTGTTGCTGTGTTTCACAATCACGAGGTTACCATAACCACGGATCCCGCTACCAGCGTACAGCACTTTTCCGGCGCCGGCCGCCATCACGTGCTGGCCGGCCTTGCCGGCGATGTCGATTCCCTTGTTCTTGCCTTCTTCGAAAGTGGCGACGATCTTGCCGTCCGATGGCCACATCCAGGACAGTTTCTCGTCGTCGGTCGCGCTCACCATGCTGCCGGGCGCGAGCACCGGTGGCGCCGCGGGGCGCAGCGCGGCCACGGCAGGGTCGGCGCGCTCCGGTTTCGGTGCGCCCTTTTGGCCGGCCTCGTTTTTCTGCATCTCGGCCAAGGTGGCGTC
>JBAQKU010000020.1:0-15503 GCA_049301315.1 Telluria sp. | reverse complement strand
AGTGGACGCTGGGAACCTCTGCCTGGCACCGGCACTCTTGACGAGATGGCGGAAGTGGTCACCTCACTGCTGCAGCCGTATCTGCAAGTAAATAATTATTAAACCTATTTAAGGGATGTTGTACTAGCGCCTGCCCGCCGCTTCGCAGCACATCTCTTCCATCAGGTCGAGGAAGGCGCGCGTCTTGGCCGCCATCAGTCGCCGCCCGGGAAACACGGCCCATCCCGTCACGCTTGGCAGCTCCCATTCGGGCAGCACGCGCACCAGTTGCCCTTTTTCCAGCGGCGGGTTGGCAAACCGGGTGGAGCTGGCCGCAATGCCGGCGCCGGTGCACGCCATGCGCGCCAGCAGATCGGGGGAATTGGCGGTCATGCGCGCCGGCAGTTCGCGCTCCCAGCGCGTCTTGCCGCGCGTGAGAATCCAGGACTGGGCGCCGCCCGCACGACTGAGCAGGCATAGCAGGTCATGCCGCAGCAGGTCGTCGGGATGCTCGGGCAGGCCGCGCCGCGCAATGTAGGAGGGGGCCGCATACAGCCCGACATGTTCGAGCGCCACGCGGCGCGCCGCCAGCGACGAATCTTCGGGCAGGTCGCCCATCCGGATCGCGATATCGAAGTTTTCCGCCACCAGGTCGACCCGGCGCGGCGACAGGTCCAGTTCGAGCGTGACGGCCGGGTAGCGTTCCATGAAACTGGCCATGATGGTGGCCAGGCCAAGGCTGGCGAAGTCGCCCGGCATCGAAATGCGCAGCCGTCCGCTTGGCGCCAGCTGGCGATGCTGGGCCAGCGCGCCGGCCGCCTCCACCTCTTCGACCACCTTGCGCGCGTGTTCGAGCAGGCTGGCGCCGAACTCGGTGAGCACCAGCTTGCGCGTGGTTCGCTGCAACAGGCGTTCGCCCAGTTTCGCTTCCAGCTGCGCGATGCGGCGCGATACCGTCGACTTGGGCAGGTCGACGCGCTGCGCCGCCCGGCTGAAGCTGCCGCTCTCGACGATACGGGCGAACAGCAGCAAGTCATTTGCTTCCACATCCATGATTGTCCCACCAGGCGAATAATGTTATCCATTTTAACGCCTTCCGCATCGAATTTGGAACTGCTAAAGTGCTCTACATCGCAGTTCAACTTCACAGAAGGAAAGCAAAATGAATATCCTGCAAGTCAATTCCAGCGCCCGCAGCCGCAATTCCGAGTCCACCCGCCTGGCCGACGCGATCGTCGCCAAGCTGACCGCCGCCAACCCGGGCGCCGCCGTGACGCGGCGCGACCTGGCCAGCGAGCCGCATCCGGTGATCGACGAAGCGGCGCTGCGCGCCTTGTTTACGCCGGCTGAAAAACGCACTCCCGAGCAGGCGGCCCGGGTCGCGCTCGACGATGCGCTGATCGCCCAGGCACAGGCCGCGGACGTGATCGTGATCGGTGCGCCGATGTACAACTTCGGCATGACGGTGCAGCTGAAAAGCTGGATCGACGCCGTCTCGCGCGCCGGCGTCACGTTCAAGTACACCGAGAGCGGTCCGGTCGGCCTGCTGCAGAACAAGAAAGTATATGTGGGCCTGGCGCGCGGCGGCATGCACCGCGACGGCGCAACCGATTCGCAGGTGCCGCACCTGAAAATCGTGCTGGGATTTCTCGGCATGACCGACGTCACGTTCGTGTACTCGGAAGGCCATGGCCTGGGACCGGAAGCGGTGGCAGCGGCCAAGGCGCAGGCAGACGCCGAAATCGAAGCGGCACTGGCCTAAGCCCGGTCGGGGCGACGCCAGCACATTGGAGAACGTAATGACACAACAGTTGACAGCAGAACGGGTGCGGCAATCGCGCAGCGTCGAACGGCTTATCAACGGCCAGTTCGTGATGGACGGCGCCGGGGTCAGGATCAACCGCGTGCTCACGCAATCGCTGCAGCGCCGCCTCGATCCATTCCTGATGCTCGACGCCTTCGGCAGCGACAAGCCGGGCGACTATATCGCCGGCTTTCCTTCGCATCCGCACCGCGGGTTCGAGACGGTGACCTACATGATCACGGGACGCATGCGCCACAAGGACAGCGCCGGCAATGAAGGCCTGATCACGAACGGCGGCGTGCAGTGGATGACGGCCGGACGCGGCGTGGTCCACTCCGAAATGCCGGAGCAAAACGAAGGGCTGATGGAAGGCTTCCAGCTGTGGCTCAACCTGGCGGCCAGGGACAAGATGAACGCGCCTTGGTACCGCGACATCCCGAACGCCGAGATTGCGCGCTTCACCAGTGCGGGCGGCGCCGAGGTACAGGTGATCGCAGGCAGCAGCCACGGCGTCGCCGGCGCCGTACAGCGCGAAGGCACCGAGCCGCTGTATCTCGACATCGCGCTGCCGGCCGGGGCCAGCTTCGAGCAGCCGCTCCCGGTCGGGCACAACGCGTTCATTTACGTGTTCCGGGGCGCGGTCACGGTCGATGGCAGGGGCGTGGCAAACACGCGCCTGGCGATTTTGTCCAACTCAGAACAGGCCGATGGCGTGCGCATCGAAACCGAGCAGGCGAGCCGCGTGCTGCTGGTGGCGTGACGCCCGCTGAACGAGCCGATTGCGCAGTACGGCCCGTTCGTGATGAATACCCAGGCGGAAATAGCGCAGGCGGTGGAGGATTTCCGGGCCGGGCGCTTTTAAATGAAGGCGTTCCACCTGCAGGGGGTGATGGGGTAAACTGGGCGCCATGTTCAATCCTCGTCACCTGCGATGCCCCTGATCCCCGCACTCCTCAATGCCCTGGCCTACCTGAGCCGGGTCTGCGGATTCGACACTGTCGATTCGTTCCCGGCCGGCCATCCGTATGCGCGCACGCACTGGAATCGGGCCTACTTCGACATCGCCTCGGACATGAAACCGGAGCAGATCGAGCGCACCCTGTGCGCCGCCATCGACAATACGCCCGCCATCTTCGCCCATATCGCCAACCCGACCCCGCGCATGCAGCGCGCGCTGCTGGGCGTCATCGACACGCGCATGCGGCGCTCGTGCGGGGCTCCGGGCGAGCTGGTCGCGCTTCTCATCAATGCCTATCGCAGCCCGTACACGCCGGAAGCGATTCCCGGCCTGCGCCAGGCCATCGAACAGGGCGCATCGGACACGCAGCAGGAACAGGTGCGCAGCGTCCTTGCCTTCCTCGGTGCGATGCCGTCCGCCTTCGACGTTATCGAGGCTGGAGCGTAAGCGCGGGCTGGCCTCCGACATTGGATGGCACGAAGCGCTGGCGCAAGGCCATGAACGGGGTTTCGACGAGCCGGTACAGCAGCCATCCAGACAACACGCTCAGCGCCAGCATGATCGCGATCGCCGTGAGCGACTCGGGTCCGTATCCGAGCTTGCGCAGCGGTTCGGCCGCCAGGATGCAGACCTGCTTGTGGGTCAGGTAGATCGCGTACGACCACAGCGCCAGGCTGGCCGCGCCCGGTATGCGTGCAGTGCGCAGCAGCGAATTCTCGCTCAGCGCCGCCACGATCAGCAGCGCAAAACCGAACGCCAGCAGCGGGTACCCGAACACCGACATCGCGAACCCGAGGCGATCGGACAGGAACAGGTAGAACGCAAGCGCGCTCACCGCGCTGCCGCATGCCAGCGCCAGGTTGCCGCGCGCTGTGAGGCGCTGCCACAGGGGGCCGTGGTAATTCTTCAGTAAAGCCAGAGACACCCCGGCGACCAGTTCGTCGAGCCGGCAAAACGACGAGTAGTAGATGTACTTGTAATAGTTGGCTTGCCAGTGCGCGCTGCCGTCCACCAGTTCCTCCCACAGCCAGGCGCGCACCAGCATGCCGCCCACCAAGGCCAGCCCCACCGCGACCCAGCTCCAGCGCAGCGAGTCGCGCAGCGACGCAATGAGCAGCGCGGCGGCCGGCAGCAGCAGGTAGAACTGCTCCTCGACGCACAGCGACCAGGCGTGCGAAAACGCGGTGCCGGGCTTGAGGTTGTAGTTCTGCGTGAAGGTCAGGAATTCCCACAGCGGCGGCAGGGTGGCGCTGCCGCGGAACGCGGGCCACAGGAAGTACAGGCCGAGCACGAAGTAATAATTGGGCAATGTGCGCAGCAGGCGGCGCGCATAGAAGTGCCTGAGCGAGAAGCCCTGCCTGCTGCGCATGGCCGAAAAGATCTGGTTGCCGATCAGGTAGCCGGACAAGGCGAAAAACAGGTCCACCCCGACCCAGCCGATGTCGCCGACCCAGCCGAAGGTATGGGTACCGCTCACGAACAGCACATAATGATGCAGCACCACGAGCGCAATGGCGAGCGCGCGCAGGGTATCGAGTCCGTACACGCGCGAAGGGGGGGCGATGGCGTTCATGAGGCGGCCCTGAAAAGGAAGCGCAAATCATGCCATGCGCCCGCGGCCGGCGCCAGCATTTTCCGCCGCGCTCCGCGCCTGCCGCCCGCTGTTACATTCGCATCGCTGTGGCGCGGTCGATTCGGCGATAAAATACCGGCACTCGCGCGCCACGCCGGCGCCGCCAGAGCCACTTTTTAAATGGATAGACCAGCAATGACACCAGCGCGCGAACTGCAATTGAAGTCGATTAACTACACGGGCCTGGCCACTGGTGCGCGCCTGATCGTCACCGGCGCCGTGCACGGCAACGAGACCTGCGGCACCAAGGCCATTGTGCGCGTGATGGAAGAAATCGAGAGCGGAAAGCTGCATGTTGCCGCCGGCAGCGTGACGTTCGTACCGGTGACCAATCCGCTCGCATATGCGCGCGGCGAGCGCGCCGGCGAGCGCAACCTGAACCGCAACCTGTTCCCCAACGACAGGCCGCACGATTTCGAAGACCAGGTCGCGAACTGGCTGTGTCCTCTGCTGGCGCAGCACGATGTGCTGCTCGACCTGCATTCCTTCAACGCCCGGAGCCAGCCCTTCGTCATGGTCGGACCGCGCAACAACGGCGGACCGCTCGAGCCGTTCAGGCACGCCGAACAGGAACGTGCGCTGGCGCGCCGCCTGGGCGTGCGCCGCTTTGTCGACGGCTGGCTTGCCACCTACGGCCAGGGCGTCAGGCGCCGCATCGGCACGGGCGACGCCGCGCGGCTCGAAACCGTGATCCGCTACGGCATGGGCACCACCGAATACATGCGCAGCACCGGCGGCTACGCGCTCACGCTCGAATGCGGGCAGCACGCCGACCCGGCCGCGCCCGAGGTGGCCTACCGCGCGATCGTCAACACGCTGGCCTTCCTCAAGCTGATCGACACACCGGCGCCGGAGCCGGTCGCGCTCGAGCAGATGGAAGCGCTGTCGATGGTGGTGGTGCACGACAAGGCCGATGCAGGCGACAGCTTCAGCCGCGCATGGGCAAGCTTCGACCCGGTTGCCAAGGGCGAGCAGATCGGCACGCGCGCCGATGGCACCCCGGTGAGCGCCGAATTCGACGGCCTGATCCTGTTCCCCGATACGAACGCGCTCGCCAACCAGGAGTGGTACTACCTGACCCGCGTGAATACGGAGTTCGACCGCTACAACGCCTGATCGGCCGCGCGGATGCCCCATACGAAGGGGTCGCGCTCGTCGACGATCAGCTGGGCCCGGGCATTGACCCAGGCCTTGCCGCGGATGCTGGGCATCAGCTGAGCGCCCTCATAGCGGTACGAGGCCTCGAACACGCTGCCGATGATGCTCTCCTGGCGCCACTGAGCGTGTTCGGCCAGCTTGCCGTCGGCGGCAAGGCAGGCAAGCTTGGCGCTGGTGCCGGTGCCGCAAGGCGAGCGGTCGTATGCGGCGCCGGGACAAAGTACGAAGTTCTGGCTGTCCGCGCCGTTTCGTGACGGCGCGAACAGTTCGATATGATCGATCGGCGCGCCGCCCTCCCCGGTCACGCCGCCCAGCTCGAGCGCGTTTCGCAGCGCCGATGAAAACGCGCTCAGTGCCGCGATGTTCGATGCGCGCAGTTCCAGTTTGTGCCCGGAGACGAGAAAAAACCAGTTGCCGCCCCAGGCCACGTCGCCCGTCACCACGCCATGGCCTTCGACCTGAACCTGCACCTGATGCTGACTGCGAAACGCGGCCACGTTGTTCACCGTGACGCTGCCGTCGTCGTGCAGCTGCGCCTCGACCACGCCCACCGGCGTATCGACCCTGTGCCTGCCCGGGCCGATGCGTCCGAGGAAGGCGAGCGAGGCGATCACGCCCATCATGCCGTGCCCGCACATGCCGAGGTAAGCGACGTTGTTGAAGAAAATGACGCCGGCGACGCAGTCCGGCGCGAACGGTTCGCACAACAGCGCCCCCACCAGCACGTCCGAGCCGCGCGGCTCGCACACCACCGCCGAGCGTACATGGTCGAACTCGCGGCGAAAACGCTCGACGCGCCCGGCCAGCGGTCCGGCGCCAAGATCAGGTCCGCCGTCAATGACAAGGCGGGTCGGCTCGCCGCCGGTATGGGAATCGATGATGGAGATGGTTTTCATGTTGTCAGGTCGGCGTGAGCAGTTTCAGTCCGGCGATGCCGACAATAATAAGCCCGATGCAGCCAAGGCGCAGCGCGCCGGCCGATTCGCCCAGCAACAGCATGCCGGCGATCGCGGTGCCGACGGTGCCGATGCCGGTCCAGACCGCGTAGGCCGTGCCGAGCGGCAGCTGGCGCATCGCCAGGCCGAGCAGCAGCACGCTGGCGGACATCGACACAAGGGTGAAAATCGAGGGGATCAGGCGCGTGAAGCCGTGCGTGTATTTGAGGCCGACGGCCCATGCGACTTCCAGCAAGCCGGCGACAAACAGGATAAACCAGGTCATGCAAACGCTCCATGTTCGGCAAGGTCGAACATGCCCGGCCCGCAAAAAGTATAACATCGCTCCGAGGTCGGAAGCGCGTCGAATTCAACCTGCCAGCGACGCGAGGTATTGTTCGTAGACGTCGTACATGCCGCCGAAGCCTTGCTGCATCGAGGCGTGGCCGGCCAGGAAGGTGGCCCGTTCGATCTCGTTGGCGGCGACCGGCGTCGAGTGCAGGGTGAGCATGGTCTTGCCGTCCTGCTGCATCAGCGTCACGGTGTTGAGCGCTTCGCGCGGCCAGGTCGGGCTCATCGGATTGGGAATGGTGTTGCCCTGCGCGTCGGCAAAGCCGCTGACGTAGACCATGCGCTCGGGCGGCGTGATCTCGCGGTACACGAACTTGCCCCACATTTCGATACCCGGCGCGAAGCGCATGCAGTAATGGAACACGCCGCCCGGCCGCACCTCGTTTTTGGCCACCTCCAGCTTGCACCCTTTCGGCCCCCACCAGTGGCGCAGGTGCTCGCTCTCGGTCATGGTCTTGAAGACCAGCTCGCGCGGCGCGTCAAATACCCGCACCACCGTAAAATCGACGTTCGGTTCAGGGCTTGCCATGGGTCGCTCCTTTGAAGTTCGACGAGGTGCCTCAATGTTACATCAAGGCGCGCAGCCCTGGCGGCAGCCGCCTATCCATGGGCTTTCACGCGCTGCCCGTTGGCGTCGACTACCGCTTCGCCGTCTTCCTTGGCGAACGCGCCTTGCTGCGGCAGCGGCAAGATATCGAGCACGAGTTCGGACGGACGGCACAGGCGCACGCCGGCGGGCGTGACGACGAACGGACGCTCGATCAGGATCGGGTGCGCCATCATGGCGTCGAGCAGCACGTCGTCGGCCACGGCGGGATCGGCCAGGCCTAGCTCGGCGACCAGCGGCTCTTTCTCTTTCGGGCGCATCGCCTGGCGCACGCTCATGCCGGAGCGCGCGATCATGTCCTTGAGCTGCGCGCGCGACGGCGGTTGTTCCAGGTACTTGATCACGTGCGGCTCGGCGCCGGTATTGCGGATCAGCGCCAATGTGTTGCGCGAGGTGCCGCAGCGTTCGTTGTGGTAAATCGTGATGTCCATAGTGCCTTCTTGATTGGGTGATTGTGAAGCGCGTTGCCGCCGCATGTTTTTTCGATGTCACTCTATCACAAGCCGGATGGCACACTTTTCATTTCCACAATACTCGAAGTGTCGAATGCATGGCAGTTGTTTTGCTTGTCGGCCAAACCGGCGCGCTATAGAATGCATGCGCGTATTTCCAGCATGCAATTTCAGTGCTGAAGAGGAGAACATGGACGACTACCAGCTACAACCGGAGACGCTTCCCACCTGGCGCCAGCGCACGGCACTGCGCCTGCTGCGCCTGTTGGGCTGGCGCATGCGCTACAAGCCCCTGCCCGGCCCGCGCGGCATCGCCGTGGTCTACCCGCACACCTCGAACTGGGATTTCTTCATCGGCCTGCTCGGCAAGTGGGCGCTCGGCCTGCCGTTTCGCTGGCTGGCCAAGGAATCCTTCTTTCGCGGCCTGACCGGCAAGACCGTCGGCGTGCTGATGCGCGCCTGGGGCGGCGTGCCGGTCGAGCGCAGCACGGCCACTGGCGCCACCCAGCGCCTGGCCGACGCGATGCAGGCGGCCGACTGGTTCTGGCTCGCGCTCGCGCCGGAAGGCACGCGCGGCTACCGCCCCAACTGGCGCAGCGGTTTCTACCACCTGGCGGTGACGGCCAGGGTGCCGCTGTTAATCGTTTATATCGATTATCCGAACAAGGTGCTGGGCGTGGTCGACACCATCGACCTTTGCGGCGACCCGGAACTGGACATGGCGGCGGTGGCGGCCGCGTACGCGGGCCACCACGGCCTGCACCCCGAACTGGAGGCGCCCATCGTGCTGGCGCCTGCGCGCGCTGGCGCCACGCGCAGGCAGGCCTGAGCAGCCCACGGCACTACTCGAGCGAGACACCCGGCGGCGGCGCTTCCCTGCGCTCCGGCTCCTCGGGCGGTTCCGGTTCGGGTTCGCGCTCCATCTGCAGGGTGCCCACATCGGCGGGAAGCGGCTCGACCAGATCCTGGGCCGGCGGCGCGGCCTCCTCGCGCATGTCGCGCGAATCTTCCTGCGGCTCGTCCGGTTCCGGCTGCGCGCGCACCGGGGCCGCTCGCTTGCCGCCCGGGAACAGCGCGGCCGCATCGATCTTGCCGCCGTCTAGCGCCGCCCTGAAGAAATCACCCACCAACAGCACCGCGTTGTGACCGCCCTGGCCCCAGTAATTGCTGCGCATGGTCACGCGGTTGTCGTTAAAACCGACCCAGGCGCCGGCCACCAGGTTCGGATGCATCAGGATGAACCAGCCGTCGGTGTTGTTCTGGGTGGTGCCGGTCTTGCCGGCGACGTCGCCGTGGATGCCGAAGCGGTAGCGCACCCCGGTGCCGGTGCCGCGGTCGACGACCCCGCGCATCATGTCGATCAGCGTCACGGCGGAGTTGGCCGACATGGCGCGCTGCGCGGTCGGGTCGCCGAATTCGGCGATCGTCTTGCCTTCGCGGTCGGTGATGCGCTTGACGAACACCGGCGGGCGGTACTCGCCCTGGGCCGCGATGGTGGCATAGGCGTTGACCATCTCGAGCAGGGTCACGGGGCTGGTGCCGAGCGCCAGCGATGGCACCGACGCGAGCTTGCTCTGGCGGATGCCAAGGTCGCGCGCCAGCCTGACGATGCTCGGCAAGCCGACCTCCTGCATCACCTGCGCCGTGACCGTGTTCTTGGAATAAACGAGGCCGTCGCGCAGCGTCACCGACTTGCCGCTCGAACCGGCCATGTCGGTCGGGCGCCAGATGCTGCCATCGGCCGCCTTGATGTCTTGCACCGCGTCGCGGTACATGCGGTCCGGCGCCAGCCCTTTTTCGAGCGCGGCTCCGTACACCACCGGCTTGAAGGTGGAGCCGGGCTGGCGCTCGGCCTGCACCACGTGGTCGAACTGTTCGCGCTGGAAGTCGCGGCTGCCGACCCAGGCCTTGATCTCGCCGCTGCCCGGATCCATCGCCACGAAGCCGGCCTCGAGGCGCGACTTGGCGGCGCGCAGCTCGGCGATGAAACGGCGGTCGGCCTTGAGGCGCTTCATCGCGTGCGCCGCTTCCTCGCCGCCGGCGAGCGCCTTGCGGTAATCGGGCGACTCGCGCACGAAGGCGTCGGCCAGCGCGCTGCGCGACTGCCAGAAGTACTCGAACGGGTTGATCGCGTGATGCATGCCTGCATAGGCCCCGGTGGACGGCGACGCGCCCAGTACGCGCTGGCTCCATTCGACGTCGGCGATCGCCTGCAGCGCATTGCCCTGGCGCTCGACCGCGCGCAGCGCGGCCTGCTGCAGGCCGGAATCGAGGGTGGTGTGCACCACCAGGCCGTCGAGCTGCAGGTTGTAGTCGTTCTCGTCGGCCCACTGGATCAGCCACTTGCGCACATAGGCGGTGAAGTGGGTATCCTCGTTGCCGCGCTCGGCCTGGCGCGCGAAGCGCACCCTCAGCGCGCGCTTGCGCAGCGACTGCAAGCGCGCCTCGGTGATCAGGCCATGCTTGCGCATCTGGCCCAGCACCACGTTACGCCGCTGCAGCGAGCGTTCCGGATTGCTGACCGGGTTGTAGTAATTCGTGCCCTTGAGCATGCCAACCAGGGTGGCGCTCTCGAGAATGTTGAGCTCAAGGGCCGACTTGTTGAAATAGGTACGCGCCGCCATCTCGATGCCGAAGGTGTTGTACAGGAAGGGCACGGTGTTCAGGTAAGCTTCCAGGATCTCGGCCTTGCTGTAGGTGCGCTCGATCTTGATCGCGGTAATCATCTCCTTGAGCTTGCGGCTGACATTGCGCGAGCGCCCTATCTGCTCAGGGAACATATTGCGGGCGAGCTGCTGGGTAATGGTCGAGCCGCCCTGCGCATCGCCCTTGAGGCTGTAGAGCACGGCCGCCGCGGTGCGCCGGAAGTCGATCCCGTGATGCTCGTAGAAACGGTGGTCTTCGGTGGCGATCAGGGCCGCCACCACATGCTTGGAGATCTGGTTGAGCTTGACGCGTTCCTGCAGCCCGGTGTCGAAGTTGGCCAGTTCCTTGCCGTCGGCCGACATCAGGGTGGTGGCGCGCGCCGCGCGCGCCTGCTTGAGGTCCCTGACACCGGGCGTGACCGGAATCAGGATCAGTACGTACAGCAGCAACAGCGCCAGCACCGCGGCGCACGCCCACAGCGCCATCAGGATGGTGCGCTGCAACGGCGGACGCGCCATGAAGTAGGCGCGGGCGCGCGCGTAATCGCCTTGCACCCTGCTTGACGCCGCCCCCAGCAGCCGTTGGCCGTGCCGGCCCAGCCGCCTGGCGGTCGTGTGATTGTCGTCCACTGTTGATGCCTTGTCTGATGTTATTGAACCGGGGCCAAGTATATCTGACGGTGGCGAAAGCGGGCACGATACGAACCGGACGCCGAACAGCGCTGCCAGCCTCGCCGCACATTTCGAAGCCAGGTGGTAGAGTAGGTTTTGGCGAGAGCCCGACGACGACAACCGAAGACACCGATGCAAGCGATCAAGCCAGGCCCGATGGCGCCGTTCTTCATCCTCCTCAATGCCGGGTCCGGCAGTGCGGAGACGCAGTTGCAGCGCTCAACCATCGAAGACGTGCTGGTGCAAGCCGGGCGCGCCTTTCGCCTGGTCGTGGTGGACGCCCCGGAAAAGCTCGGCGAGGTCGCGCAGCGCATGGTCGATCAAGCCAGGCAGAGCAACGGCATCGTGGTCGCCGCCGGCGGCGATGGCACCATCAACGCGGTGGCCCGCAAGGCGGTGGCAAGCGGCTGCCCGTTCGGCGTGCTGCCGCAGGGCACATTCAACTACTTCGCCCGTACCCACGGGATTTCGGAAGATCTCGGCGAGGCGGTACGCGCCCTGCTGTCGGCCCGCATCGAGCCGGTGCAGGTCGGCATGGTCAACGACCGCATCTTCCTGGTCAACGCCAGCATCGGACTGTATCCAAAGCTGCTCGAGGAACGCGAACTCGACAAGCAGCAGTACGGCCGCAGCCGCCTGGTCGCCTTCCTGTCGGCGCTCAAGACCGCCTTGAGCCCGCACCGCAACCTGCGCATCAGGCTGGAAATGGACGGCAAGGCGCACACCTTGCGCACCTCGACCCTATTCGTGGGAAATAACCGCCTGCAGATGGAACAGGTCGGCATCGCGCCGCAAACGGCCGCGCCCGAGGATGGAAAACTGATCGCGATCGCGCCGAAGTCGGTCGGCAAGCTGGGCTTGCTCGGCCTGCTGGTGCGCGGCGTGCTCGGCCGGTTGGGCGAGGCCGACAACCTGGTCGCCTTCAGTTTCAAGCAGATGACCGTGCGCCATACGGTGTCGTATGGCAAACGCCGGATCAAGGTCGCGACCGACGGCGAAGTCAGTTACCTTCAGACGCCGCTTGAATTTTGCGCACTGGAAGGACAACTGCTCCTGCTCAAGCCAGAGTCGGCGCCGCAGCCGCAAAGCACCCCTGCCGGCACGCTGGACACCAGTCCCTTAACGCCCGACTGAAGGATCCGGCACGCCGGCCTCGTCCGTGGCCGGCTCCGCCTGGGCGTCGCAGCCCCACGCGAACCAGTCGTCGCCGAACAGCTCGGCCGGGTGCTGGGTGCGGTCCGAGCCGTTTCCGCAGCTCAGTGAATCGACCGGACAGTACTTGTCGCACCCCCAGCAGATGCGTTCCGGATGGGCCGGATTCAAAGGAAATTTTTTTGCCATTTCTGCTTACCACATATCAAGGCAACTACCCAAGGATACACCAAGCGGTCGCGCTTTTTCAGGGCCGGGTGCCATTCCGGCGCGGCGCACGGGCGGTTCGCGTTATGATTGGTCTCAATGTTCAACTGACAAGCAGACAGGAAAGCTCACCATGGATTCGCCCCATACGCAGGATATCGACGTTTTCTCACCGTATACGCTGGGAACGCTGCAGCTGAAGAACCGGTTCGTGATGGCGCCGCTGACGCGCAGCCGCGCCGAGGAAGGCAACGTGCCGTCGAGCATGGCGCCGACCTATTACAGCCAGCGCGCGGGCGCCGGGCTGATCATTACCGAAGCCACCCAGGCCGGCCCAGGCGGGCAAGGCTACATTGCCACGCCCGGCGTGCATAGCCAGGCCCAGGTGGAAGCATGGAAAAAGGTGACCGATGCGGTGCACCGGGAAGGCGGCCTGATTTTCGTGCAGCTGTGGCACGTCGGACGTATCTCGCACCCCGATTTCCGGGGCGGCCAGTTGCCGGTCGGGCCATCGGCCATCGCGCCGCGCGGCCTGTCGACCTATACGCCCGAAGGCATGCAACCGATTCCCACGCCGCGCGCGCTGGAGCTGGCCGAGATCGGCGCCATTGTCGACGAGTTCAGGCACGGTGCGGTGCAGGCCAAGGCCGCCGGCTTCGACGGCGTGGAAGTGCACGGCGCGAACGGCTACCTGCTCGACCAGTTTCTCGAAGACGGCACCAACCAGCGCACGGACGACTATGGCGGCAGTGTCGAGAACCGCGCGCGCCTGCTGTTCGAGGTGCTGGCGGCCGTGTCCGAGGTCTGGGGCAACGATCGGGTCGGACTGCGCCTGTCCCCCGGCGGGACCTTCAACGACATGTTCGACACTAATCCGCAGGAAACCTTCGGCTATGTGGTCAAGCGCCTTGCCACGCTGGGCCAGGCCTACCTGCACCTGATCGAGCCGTCCGCGGCGCAGGGCGAGCATCCGATGCCCGACTTGTCGGCACGCTTTTTCCGGCCACTTCATCCGGGGACCCTGATCGTCGCCGGCAGTTATACGCTCGAGCGCGCCAACTCAGCGCTAAAAACAGGCATGGCCGACCTGGTCGCCTTCGGCCAATGGTTCCTGGCCAACCCCGACCTGGTCGAGCGCCTCAAGCGCGGCGCCCCGCTCAACACGCCCGACACGACAAGCTTTTACGGCGGCGGAGCCAAGGGCTATATCGATTACCCGACCCTGGACACGGTCCAGGTAGCCTGAGGCGGCGCAATCCCGGTCAGGGCTTGCTCCGGCTGCGCGGTTTCGGCCCCAGCAGGGTGCCGCTGCAGTTGGGCGCGCCGCAGTGGCATTCGAAGGCGCGCTTGACCGCCGGCGTGCGGCGTCCCTCGTAGATCAGGGGGTAGCTGTAGGTAATCTCCTCGCCGCGCAGGATATCCTGCATCGCGTGGATGAAGATGCGCCCGTCCTCTTCGAACGCCTCGCAGTTGGGCTCGCAGGAGTGGTTGATCCAGCGCGCCTCGTTGCCGTCGCTGCCGCCGTCGATGACGTTGCCGTCCGCGAGGCTGAAATAGAACGTATGGTTGATCGGCTCCCCGCTCGCCAGCGAGCGCCGGGTCGCTTCACTCCAGGCGATGCGCTCGCCGGTGTACTCGATGATGCGCACGCCCGCCGCGATCTTGCGCCGCGCGAAAACGCCGTTGCCATGGAGCGCGGACCGTCTGACGACGTAAGGGGCGGAGCGGCCCGACGAGCCCGAATCTGATGTCGTTGACTTGCTCATTGAAGTCCGATGTCGGAACGAGTGGATGGAAAACCCAGAGGTATAGACCAACTTTTCGACGCGCGGTTCTGCATCTAGCGAGGACCGTCCTTCTGCCCCCGTCCGCCAGCCAGCTCGTCCCAGGCCATCACGGCGCTCAGGAACAGGCGGCCATTGAGCGTGGCCAGCAAGTTGCTGTCCTTGAGCCGGTCCATGACCGGCCCCTTCACTTCGGCCAGGTGCAGGCCGATGCCACGCTGCCTGAGACTGTCGTTCAATTCGGCCAGCGCAAACAAGGCCGAAGTGTCGATCGAACTGACGGACGACAGCACCAGCACCAGGTGGCGCGTCGCGGCGCGCATGGTCATCTCCTCCTCGATGCGCGCGGTGACCGCCTCGACGTTCCCGAAAAACAGGTTCGCGTCGATGCGCAGCATCAGCACCTCGGGCAAGGCCTCGGCCGGATGGCGCTCGATATTGCGGAAATGCTCGGTGCCGGCGATCCGCCCCAACACGGCAATGTGAGGGCGGCTGGCGCGCCAGATCATGGTCCCCATCGACAGCACCACACCCACGACCACGCCCGCCTCCACCCCCATCGCCAGTACCCCGACCGCGGTCGCGATCAGCGCCAGCGCGTCGCTGCGGTCGTAGCGCCAGGCCACGCGCAGGGTCGACAGGTCGAGCATGCCGGCCACGGCGACGATGATGGTGGCCGCCAGCGTCGGCAGCGGCAGCAGCGCCAGCCAGCCGGTCGGCGCCACCAGGGCCACGGCCAGCAGCGCGGCCGTGATGAGGCTGGCCAGCTGCGTATTGGCGCCGGCCGCGAAATTGACCGCCGAACGCGAAATGCTTCCGGTGACGGGAAAGCCGCCGGACAGCGCGGAGCCGATATTGGCCGCGCCCAGCCCGATCAGCTCGAAATTGCTTTGCAGTTTCTCCTGGCGCTTGAGGGCCAGCGTCTGGGCCGCCGACATGCTGATCAGGAAAATCATGAAGCCGATCAGCAGTGCCGGCTGCAGCAAGGGCCGCCAGTGCGCGCTCGAGACGGCAAGGTTCAGGCCCGGCAGGCCGGCCGGCACGGCGCCGGTGACGCGCACGCCGGCGCCGGTCAGGTCGAGCAGCGGCACCAGGATGGTGGCGCCGATCACCACCAGCATGGGTGCGAGGCGCGCGCCGACGTCGGCCGCGCCGCTTGCCAGGCC
>JBAQKU010000019.1:0-3304 GCA_049301315.1 Telluria sp. | reverse complement strand
AAGCCATGCCGAAGCAGTCGTTGCCTTTCGATTAGAAAACAGGGAACGAAAAACGAAATCAACGCTCGAACTTGTATGATTCTTGTCTATCGCTACCGCGTAAAATCGTTGACCGGCTTGCTCAACGCGCAAAGTCGTGCCGTCAATTTTTTGTGGAATTACTGTAATGACCGGCAAAAAGACGCTTTGCGTTTCCGTCGTCCCTGGCTGACTGGCTTCGATCTGAACAAGCTCACCAGCGGCAGCAGCAAAGAACTCAGTCTCCACTCCGGTACGATCAACGCCGTCTGCGAACAATACGCCAAGTCCCGTTCCCAAAAGAAGCGCCCCTTCCTGCGCTACCGCAGTCGCCACAAGTCCTTGGGCTGGGTGCCGTTCAAGGGGCGCGACCTGAAACGCGAAGGCGACGCTTTCCGCTTCGCCGGCCATACCTTCCGGGTGTTTAATAGTCGTGCCCTGCCGGAAGGCAAAATCAAGGACGGCAGCAAATTCGCCAAGGACCGCAAAGGTAACTGGTTCCTGAACATCGTAATCGAGATTGATATGGCCGGCGCCAGCGCCCGCCAACCGGTGCGTGGTGTCGGCATCGACCTCGGGCTGAAAGACTTCGCCACGTTCTCGACCGGCGAAAAGATCGAGGCCAAACGGATCTATCGGGGTGCCGAACAGGCGCTGGCCGTGGCGCAGCGCGCCCGCAAGAAGCGGCGCGTGAGTGCGATCCACGTCCAAATCAGCAACCGCCGAAACGATTTTCACCACAAGCTCTCGGCACACATCGTCCGCGAGTTCGATTACATCGCGGTTGGCAATGTCTTTGCCGCCGGACTTGCCAAGACCAGCATGGCGAAGTCCGTTCTTGATGCTGGCTGGTCGTCCTTTCGCAACATGCTCAAATATAAGTCGATTGCGACAGGGGCGTGGTACGAGGAAGTGGACGAACGTTTTACAACCCAAACCTGTTCGAGTTGCGGTGCTCTGCCCGACTCGCGGCCGAAAGGTATCGCAGGTCTTGGAGTAAGAGAGTGGCAATGTAGCGATTGCGGTTGTGTGCATGACCGTGATCGAAATGCTGCGTTAAACATTCTCCGTCGCGGACGTGCGACGCTAGCTGTAGGAATCCCCGTCCTTCAGGGCGGGGAGGACGTCAATGAACTCCCTGCCCCGCCGGCAAATCGAACACCATCGGCAGCATGTTTCACTCTTCAGGCCCGCGAAAAATCGCATTCAAGACAGGAGAAACAACATGGCATTCAGCTTATTTGATTCCAAGGGTGTCGATGTCGACAGCCAGCGCTTCACCTGGCGCGACATGGTGCAAAAACCGATCAGCAAACTCGACGACGATGCATTTACGCGCGTGCGCATCATCCTCATGAACGGGCTCGAAGTCGAAGCCCTGCGCTTCGGCCACATGGCGGCGCGCTGCAACGGCGCACTGCGCCTGCCGCTGGCCAAGGTCAGGCGCAGCGAGCAGCACCAGGCAACCATGGTGAACTGGCTGCTGGGGGCCGACCATTCCCCGCTCGAGACCACCATCGCGTACGAGCAGGTCGCCATCGAGGTGACCGCCGCCATCGCCCAGCGCGAACCGGACCCCTACCTGGCCCAGGTGTACCGCTTCGGCCTGCTTGAAGACTTCGACCACCTGTACCGCTACGCCGCCCTGCTCGACCGCCTCGAAGGCAAGGACGCCAACAATATCCTGCAAAGCTACACCGACATCCTGCCCGGGCGCCCGACCATGGAACATCACCGCGCGCCCGAAAACGACCTGCGCGACCCATACGACTGCACCAAGGCCGACCTCATGACCAAGCTGCACGCGCTCACCATCGTGGCCGGCGAGGCGCAGACCCACAACTACTACATGAATATCGGACCGCTGTTTTCCGATTCGCTGGCACGCCAGCTGTACGCCGAAATCGCCTCCATCGAAGAGCAGCACGTGACCCAGTATTCGTCCATGCTCGACCCGTCCGAAACCTGGCTCGAGCAATGGGTGCTGCACGAGGCCACCGAATGCTACAACTACTACAGCTGCCTGGAACAGGAGACCAACCACCACGTCAGGCAGATCTGGGAACGCTTCCTCGACTACGAGCTGGGGCATTTCAACCTCGCCTGCGACATGTTCAAGCAATACGATAAGCGCGATCCGGCCGAAATCATCACCACCGACTTTGCCGCTCCGCTCGAATTTCGCAGTCAGCGCGACTTCGTGCGCAAGGTGCTCGTGGGCGAGGTCAACCTGCGCACCATGGGCACCCGGTTCGTGCCGCTCGACCAGGAAAGCGAGCTGTCGCGCCAGTACCGCGACAACCTCAACGCCGAGGGCTCGCCCAGCGAGTCGGTCGCATCCGGCTACATCTGGACCCCCGGCACCGAACTCAAGCGCATGGGCGCCACCGCACGCGGCGCCGTGACCCATTAACCGGCTTGTCCATTTCCCAAGGAGGCACTATGACTCAGGCAGAACGCGTAGGCATGAACCGCACCGGCATCCAGATGTCGCCCATCGACAGCAAGGCCATGCAGGATATCGACCCGTCCATGAAGGGCGAGAGCGGCGACGAATCGGCGCTCGCCGAGATGCGCAACGACTATATCGCCAACGCCGATGCGTTCGGTTCGATACCGCTGCCCGGCAGCGTCACCGGCGCCGTCAACATGGGCGTGCAGATGCTCAAGGGCGACAGCCCGCAGATCCTGCTCGACAAGCTCGGCGAGCGGCTTGCCTTCGAGCGCACCGGAACCCGGCTCTACGACGCGCTCATCACCAAATGCGAGGTGATGCTCGACGGCGACATCAGCATGACGATCGAGGACCTCGAGCATATCCGCGCCGACGAAGCGCGCCATTTCCTGCTGCTGGCCGACGCCATCGAGTCGCTCGGGGGCGACCCGACCGCGCAAACCCCCAGCGCCGACCTGGCCGGTGTGGAGTCGATGGGGCTGGTGCAGGTTCTCAACGACGCGCGCACCAACATCGCGCAGTCGCTGCATGCGATCGTCACCGCTGAACTGACCGACAAGGCCGGCTGGGAAACCCTGGTCGCCCTGGCGGACGAACATGGCCTGACCGACATGGTGAACGACTTCACCAACGCCCTCAACGAGGAGCGCGAGCACCTCGCGCTGGTGCAGACCTGGTACGAGGAATCGATCGGCCTGACCTATGGCGACGTGGACCTGGAGGCGGATACATCGACGCGGCCGGGGCAAATCTCGCCGTAGGGCGCATCACTGGAGCAGCACAAACCGATCTTCCCGCGCCAGTGGTTCGCCGGTGCGTTAAATGGGGGTC
>JBAQKU010000018.1:0-3178 GCA_049301315.1 Telluria sp. | reverse complement strand
GAATGAACGGAGGCGGTGGCGCCTTCATTTCCGGCGGCGGCGGTGGCGGCGGAACTTCCTTCGGTGGAGGCGGTTTTACCTCTTCGATAATTTTGGTCTCCACTGCCTCAGCCATCTTGGTCACCATGCGGGTGCCCAGACCGCTGACGATCCCCCAGGCTACCAAGCCGTGAATCACTACGACAGCTGCAATGCCAGTGAAATTCTTCCCGGGGTTCTTCTCATGCGAAAAATTCATGCCTGCTTTCTCCAATACCAACTCTTTTTGTTGCTACTAAACCCACAAAACACGCCGGTCGAAGCGGTCGCATCCGGGACATCGGCGAATTATACCTACGAATTCTTTTTTTCACATACATTTTTAATCCTCCAAAACGGTTTGAATTTGCAGTGGTGGCGGGCCTTCCGGACGGGCTGGATCCGAGCCGGCGCGATCTTACCGCGGGTAAAAAAAGAAGGACATAATGCTCATACTTTTTGTCTTTTTGCCAGCCGCGCCGATGATGCGGTGAGCGCCCGCCCTGACTAAATTTTCTATTGCGAAATTTCGTTTTGGAAAATAACTGCGTGGTGGCCGGTGTTATTATGCTAACTATAGCCAGTTTTGGATGAGTACGGATGTAGGATTGAAAGTAGCTTGTGCTAGCGCAAAATGGCGTTTGGACCAGACCTGGGTCAATTTGAGCGCGCGCCCCGGAGCCGGCCCGGTCCAGCCACAAATGAAGCGTCGGCGTCCCCGGGCGGGTCAAAAAAAGGCGCCGCCGCGGGCCAAAAAAGGGGGGCGCCGCAGGCCCCGGTTTTTCGACCAAAAACCGGGGAAAAAACAGCGGTTTTTAGCCTATTTTTTGACCTTTCAGGATATAACTATCAGTTTCGCTTATAACCGATATATGCCTAGCCGCGATTGCGCTTTTCGCGCTTGCATTCGAGGCTGCTGACGACATTGCCTTGCGGGTCCATCGTGTCGAGATGAACGTCGAAACCCCACAGGCGCGCCACATGCTTCAGCACTTCCTGCGCCTGCTGGTTCAGCGGGCGCCGCTGGAACTGGGTATGGCGCAAGGTCAGGGCGCGGTCGTCGCGCGTATTGACCTGCCACACCTGGATATTGGGCTCGCGGTTGCCCAGGTTGTACTGCTCGGCCAGCTGCTGGCGCACGTAGCGGTAGCCGCGCTCGTCGTGGATGGCCGACACCGTCAGCTTGTCGTTCTTGTCGTCGTCGAGCACCGCGAAGAAATGGAAGTCGCGGATCAGCTTGGGCGAGAGGTACTGCGCGATGAAGCTCTCGTCCTTGAAATTGCGCATCGCGAAATCGAGCGCCTTGCGCCAGTCGCTGCCGGCGATGTCGGGGAACCAGTCGCGGTCCTCGGCGGTGGGGTTCTCGCAGATGCGCCGGATGTCGCTCATCATGGCAAAGCCGAGCGCGTACGGATTGATGCCGCTGTAGTGCTGGCTGGTGGCGCTCGGCTGGTAGACCACGTTGGTGTGGCTTTGCAAAAATTCCATCATGAAGCCGTCGCCCACCACGCCCTCCTTATACAGCTCCTGCAAGATGGTGTAGTGCCAGAAGGTGGCCCAGCCCTCGTTCATCACCTGGGTCTGGCGCTGCGGGTAGAAGTACTGCGAGATCTTGCGCGTGATGCGCACCATCTCGCGCTGCCACGGTTCGAGCAGGGGCGCGTATTTCTCGATGAAGTAGAGCAGGTTCTCCTCGGGCTCGGGCGGAAAGCGCGCGGCCTGCACGTCGGCCTCGGCCTCGTCGCGGCGCGGCACGGTGCGCCACAGCGCGTTCACCTGGGACTGCGCATATTCCTCGCGCTCCTTCTGGCGCGCGTTTTCCTGCGCCATCGAGAGCTTGGCCGGGCGCTTGTAGCGGTCCACCCCGTAGTTCTGCAGGGCGTGACAGGAATCGAGCAGCAGCTCGACCGCCTCGATGCCGTGGCGCTGCTCGCATTCGGCGATGTAATTCTTGGCGAACACCATATAGTCGACGATGGCGTCGGCGTCGGTCCAGGTGCGAAACAGGTAATTGCCCTTGAAGAAGGAGTTGTGGCCGTAGGCGGCGTGCGCGATCACCAGCGCCTGCATGGTCAGGCTGTTCTCCTCCATCAGATAGGCGATGCAGGGGTTGGAGTTGATCACGATTTCGTAGGCCAGCCCCATCTGGCCGCGCTTGTAGCTTTTTTCGGTCGACAGGAAGTGCTTGCCGAATGACCAGTGGTTGTAGGAAACGGGCATGCCGACCGAGGTGTAGGCATCCATCATTTGCTCGGCGGTGATGATCTCGAGCTGGTTGGGATAGGTGTCGAGGCCGAACTTCTTGGCCACGCGACGGATTTCTTCGTGCGCGTGCTCGATCAGGTCGAAGGTCCACTCCGACTGTTCGGGCAGGGCGCGCGGGTTTTTCGGATCTCTTGGCATGGTCTAGCCTTCGCTGGAATCATTGCGCCTGTTTCTTGAACAGTTCGCGGAATACGGGATAGATGTCGGCCGGCGTGACGATCCTTTGCATCGCAAAGTTGCGGTGGTGCTCGCCCACTTCGGCGTATTGCTCCCACAGGTTCTGGGGCGGGCCGTCGGTAATTTCCACGTAGGTGTAGTACTGCACCGCCGGCATGATGGTATTGATCAGGAGCTGCTTGCACAGCACCGAGTCGTTGTCCCAGTTGTCGCCGTCCGAGGCCTGGGCCACGTAGCTGTTCCAGTCGCCGCTGCCGTAGCGCTCGCCGATGATCCTGGTGAGCAGGTGCAGGGCCGACGACACCACGGTGCCGCCCGACTCGCGCGAATGGAAGAATTCGTTCTCGTCGACCTCGGCCGCGGCGGTGTGGTGGCGGATGAACACCACGTCGATCTTGTCGTAGGCGCGCTTCAGGAACAGGTAGAGCAGGATGAAAAAGCGCTTGGCGGTATCCTTGCGGCTTTCGTCCATGGAGCCGGACACGTCCATGATGCAGAACATGACCGCCTGCGTCATCGGCTTGGGCACCTTGATGCGGTTGCTGTAGCGCAGGTCGAACGGGTCGATGAAGGGAATCGCCAGCAGCTTGGTGTGCAGGTGGTGGATCAGGTGCTTGAGTTCGACCACGCGCGGATCGTCCAGCGGCACGCCGGCCTCGAGCGCCTCGACCAGTTCGCGCTCGGCCACCAGCAGTTCGCGCCGCGAGCTGCCGCCGAC
>JBAQKU010000017.1:0-7816 GCA_049301315.1 Telluria sp. | reverse complement strand
CCCCAGCACCGTGTATTCGGGGTCCATGCCGTTGCTGAAGAAGAACGACAGGTTGGGCGCGAAATCGTCGATGTGCATGCCGCGCGCAAGGTAGGCTTCGACGAAGGTGAAGCCGTTCGAGAGCGTGAACGCGAGCTGGGAAATCGGGTTGGCGCCGGCTTCGGCGATGTGGTACCCGGAGATCGAGACGGAGTAGAAATTGCGCACCTGGTGGTGCACGAAATACTCCTGGATGTCGCCCATGACCTTGAGCGAAAACTCGGTCGAGAAGATGCAGGTGTTCTGGCCCTGGTCTTCCTTGAGGATGTCGGCCTGCACCGTGCCGCGCACGTTCTGCAGCACCCAGGCGCGGATCTTGGCGCTTTCGTCGTCGGTCGGCTGGCGCTTGTTCTCGAGCGCGAACTTGTCGATCTGCTGGTCGATCGCGGTGTTCATGAACATCGCGAGGATGGTCGGGGCCGGGCCGTTGATGGTCATCGACACCGAGGTGCTGGGGCTGCACAGGTTGAAGCCGTCGTACAGCACTTTCATGTCGTCGAGCGTGGCGATCGATACGCCGGAGTTGCCGACCTTGCCGTAGATGTCGGGACGCACGGCCGGGTCGGCTCCGTACAGGGTGACGGAGTCGAACGCGGTCGACAGGCGCTTTGCGTCCATGCCTTCGGACACGAGCTTGAAGCGGCGGTTGGTGCGGAACGGGTCGCCTTCGCCGGCGAACATGCGGGTCGGATCTTCCCCTTCGCGCTTGAACGCGAACACGCCGGCGGTGTAGGGGAACGAGCCGGGCACGTTTTCGAGCATCAGGAAGCGCAGCACTTCGCCGTGGTCTTCGAATCTGGGAAGGGCCACCTTGCGGATCATGGTGCCCGACAGGGTGTGGGCCACCAGGCGCGTGCGGATTTCCTTGTCGCGGATCTTGACGACGTAATCGTCGCCCGCATACGCGGCCTGCATGTCGGGCCACATCGCCAGCAGTTTGCCGGCGTTGGCGTCGAGCGCGCGCTCGCGTTCGGCGATGAGCTCGTCGAAATCGGCCGTCTTGCCGGCCGCGGCCAGCATGCGTTTCGATTCGGACAGCTGCTGGCGCTCGCGCGCCAGCCTGACCTGCTTGTGCGTGTTCTTGTGATAGGCGCGCACGCTGTCGGCGATCTCGGCCAGGTAGCGCGCCCGGCTTGGGGGCACGATCACGTTCTTGCCGCTCGAGTGGCGCGCTTCGACCGGCGCCAGCTTGCCCGGCTTGAGATGCAGGCCGAACTGGCCGAGCTTAGGCAGCAGGCCCTGGTACAGGGCGGTCACGCCGTCGTCGTTGAAGCGCGAGGCCTGGGTTCCGTAGACCGGCATCTCGTCGGGCCGCTGGTTCCACAGTTCGCGGTTGCGCTGGTACTGCTTGGCGACGTCGCGCAGCGCGTCCTGCGCACCCTTGCGGTCGAATTTGTTGATGGCGATGAAGTCGGCGAAATCGAGCATGTCGATCTTTTCGAGCTGCGAGGCGGCTCCGAATTCGGGTGTCATCACGTACATCGTCAGGTCCACGTGCGGCACGATGGCGGCGTCGCCCTGGCCGATGCCGGAGGTCTCGACGATCACCAGGTCGAAGCCGGCCACCTTGCATGCGGCAACCACGTCGGGCAGCGCGTGCGAAATTTCGGAACCGGCTTCGCGGGTGGCGAGCGAGCGCATGAACACGCGCGCCTGCCCGCTCCACGGGTTGATCGCGTTCATGCGGATGCGGTCGCCCAGCAGCGCGCCGCCGGACTTGCGGCGCGACGGGTCGATCGAAATGACGGCGATATTGAGCGCGTCGCCCTGGTCGAGCCGGATGCGGCGGATCAGTTCATCGGTCAGCGAGGACTTGCCGGCGCCGCCGGTGCCGGTGATGCCGAGAGTCGGCACCGCCATGCCCTTGGCCGCCTCGACGATCGCCTGGCGCAGCGCGGGCGCGGCCTTGCCGTTTTCGAGCGCGGTGATCAGTTGCGCGAGCGGGCGGTGGCGCGCGGCGACGTCGCCGCCTTGCAGCGCTTCGAGCGTGGCCGGGGCGTAGCTCGAGAGGTCGATGTCGCAGGCCTGCACCATCGATTCGATCATGCCCACCAGGCCCATGCGCTGACCGTCCTCGGGACTGAAGATGCGGGTCACGCCGTAGGCATGCAGCTCCGCGATTTCGTCGGGCACGATCACGCCGCCGCCGCCGCCGAACACCTTGATGTGCGCGCCGCCGCGCTGGCGCAGCAGGTCGATCATGTACTTGAAGTATTCGACGTGCCCGCCCTGGTAGCTCGAGATCGCGATGCCCTGCACGTCCTCGGCCAGCGCCGCCGTCACCACCTCGTCGACCGAGCGGTTGTGCCCGAGGTGGACCACCTCGACCCCGTTCGACTGCAGGATGCGGCGCATGATGTTGATCGAGGCGTCATGGCCGTCGAACAGCGAGGCGGCGGTAACGAAGCGCACCTTGTTGGCCAGCTTCGGCTGTGCCGGTGCGTTGAGCTTGGAGGCGGTGGTAAGGTCGTTCATGGTGTTCCTTGTGTCAGGCGCGGGACTGCCGACTCTGTAAGGTATATTACGTTAACGTAAACGTCAAGCAAAGTGGACATGCTTGCATGCCCACCCCGGCCCGGTCAGGCGGCGCTGCGCCGGGTTCCGCCGTTTTCGCCCAGCAGCCGTGCTTTTTCCGCACGGAAATGCGCCACGGCCTTTTCCTTGACGTGGCCGAAACCGCGCACCTGCTCGGGCAGGCTGGCCAGTTCGAGCGCGCCGGCCAGGTTGTCGGGCGTTAGCGTGGCCAGCAGGGATTCGATCATGGTACGGTATTCCACGATCAGCGCGCGCTCCATCTTGCGCTCGGCGGTGTAGCCGAAGGGGTCGAACACGCTGCCGCGCAGGCCCTTGAGCCTTGCCAGCAGGGTGAACGCGTGCCACATCCACGAGCCGAATTCGGCCTTCACGAGGTGGCCCCTGGCGTCCTTTTTCGCGAACAGCGGCGGCGCCAGGTTGAACTTGAGCGTGAACTTGCCTTCGAACTGGGCGCCCAGCTGTTCGACGAAGCGCCCGTCCGTGTACAGGCGCGCGACCTCGTATTCGTCCTTGTACGCCATCAGCTTGAAGTAGTATTTCGCGACCGCGTGCGAGAGCTTGTTGCCCAGCCCTTGGGCGTGTTCGGCGGCGCGCACCTGCGCCACCAGTTTTTCGTAGCCGGCCGCGTAAGCGCCGTCCTGGTAGGCGCTCAGGAACGCAACGCGCTTGTTGATGATGTTTTCCAGGCTTTGCGGCATCTGCACCACGATCGCCTGGGTCGGGGTGGCGATCTTTTCCACGCGCTTGAGGTCCACCGCGGCGCGCCGGCCCCACAGGAAGCTCTTCTTGTTGGAGGCCACCGCCACCGCGTTCAATTCGATCGCGCGCAGCAGCGCCGCCTCGGACAGGGGAATGCGGCCTTTCTGCCAGGCGTAGCCGAGCATGAACAGGTTGGCGGCGATCGAGTCGCCCATCAGCGCGGTGGCCAGCCTGGTCGCGTCGATGAAGTCGGCGCTGTTGGCGCCTGGCGCGCCCACCGATTCCATGATCAGGGCGCGCACTTCGGCCACCGGGTACTGCCAGTCGGCGTTCTGGGCGAAGGTGCCGGGCGGCTGCTCGTGCAGGTTGATGACGGCCATGGTGCGGCCCGGGCGCATCTTCGAGATCGCGTCCTGGGCGCCGGCGGTGAGCATGTCGCAGCCGAGGATCAGGTCCGCTTCGCCGGTGGCGATGCGCTGGGCGCGCAGGTGCGCGGGCGACTGCGCCACCTTCACGTGCGAGGTGACCGAACCGTTTTTCTGGGACATGCCGGTCATGTCGAGCACCGAGGCGCCCTTGCCTTCGAGGTGGGCGGCCATGCCCATCAGCGCGCCGACCGTGATCACGCCGGTGCCGCCGATGCCGTTGATCAGGATGTTGTAGGGGGCGGCGAGCGGCGGCAGCACCGGCTCGGGCAGCGCGCCGAAGCCGTCGTCCGCATTGTCCTTGCTGACGCCGGTCCGGGATTTTTTCAGGGTGCCGCCTTCGACCGTCACGAAGCTCGGGCAGAAGCCCTTGACGCACGAATAATCCTTGTTGCAGGAAGACTGGTCGATGCTGCGCTTGCGTCCGAACTCGGTTTCCCTGGGCAGGATCGAGGTGCAGTTCGATTCGGTGCCGCAGTCGCCGCAGCCTTCGCACACCGCTTCGTTGATGACCATGCGCTTGGCCGGGTCGGGATATTCGCCCTTCTTGCGGCGCCGCCGCTTCTCGGCCGCGCAGGTCTGGTCGTAGATCAGGACCGATACGCCTTCGACCGTGCGCAGCTCGCGCTGGACCGCGTCCATCTCCTTGCGGTCGTGCAGGGTGACGCTCGCGGGCAGCTGCGAGCGATCGGCGTAGCGCGCCAGGTCTTCGGTCACCAGCGCGATGCGGATGATGCCTTCGGCCGCCATCTGGCGGGCGATCATCGGCACCGAGGTGATGCCGTCCACCGGCTGGCCGCCGGTCATGGCCACCGCGTCGTTGTACAGGATCTTGTAGGTCATGTTGACCTTGGCCGCGACCGCCGCGCGGATGGCCAGGTAACCGGAATGGAAGTAGGTGCCGTCGCCCAGGTTCTGGAACACGTGCGGCACCTTGGAAAACGCGGCCTGGCCGATCCAGGGCGCGCCTTCGCCGCCCATGTGGGTGGTCAGCTTGTTCATCTCGGGGTAGATCGAGGTGGCCATCACGTGGCAGCCGATGCCGGCCAGCGCGAAGCTGCCTTCGGGAACCTTGGTCGAGGTGTTGTGCGGGCAGCCGGAGCAGTAGAAGGCGGGGCGGTAGGGCGTGCCGATGGCCTTCTGCAGCACGGCGTCCTTGGCGTCGAGGAAAGCCAGGCGCGCGCGGATCAGGTCGCACGTGGCCTGGTCGGTGACCAGCCGAGCGACGCGGCTGGCGATCACGCGCGCCACTTGCGAGACCGAGAAATCGGCCTTGGAGGTCAGCAGCCATTCGCCGCGCGGCGCCACCCATTCGCCTTTTTCGTCGAACTTGCCGATCACGCGCGGGCGCACGTCGTCGCGCCAGTTGTAGAGCTGTTCCTTGAGCTGGTATTCGACGATCTGGCGCTTTTCCTCGACCACCAGGATCTCGTCGAGCCCCTGCGCGAATTCGCGCACGCTGTCCGGTTCCAGCGGCCATGGCATGGCCACCTTGAACAGGCGCAGCCCGACTTCGGCCGCCATCGCCTCGTCGATGCCCAGGTCGGCCAGCGCCTCGAGCACGTCGAGGTAGGACTTGCCGGAAGCGATGATGCCCAGTTTCGCGTGCGGGCTGTCGATGGTGACGTGGTTGAGCTTGTTCTCGCGCGCGTAGGCCAGCGCCGCGTAGATCTTGTAGTCCTGCATCAGCGCTTCCTGCTTGCGCGCCTGCAGCCCGAGCGGGTCGTTCGACAGGCGCGTGTTCAGGCCGCCCTCGGGCATCACGAAGTCAAGCGGGAGCTTCACCTGCACCCGGTGCGGGTCGGCATCGACCGAGGCGCTCGACTCGACCGTGTCGGCCAGCGCCTTGAACGCGATGGTGCAGCCGGAAAAGCGCGACATGGCCCAGCCGTGCACGCCAAGGTCCAGGTATTCCTGCACATTGCACGGATACAGCACCGGGATCATCGAGGCCGAGAACAGGTGGTCCGACTGGTGCGGCAGGGTCGAGGAGTAGGCGCCGTGGTCGTCGCCGGCCACCAGCAGCACGCCGCCGTGGCGCGCGGTGCCGGCATGGTTCATGTGCTTGAAGACGTCGCCGCAGCGGTCCACGCCGGGCCCCTTGCCGTACCACATGGCGAACACGCCGTCGTACCTGGCCGGTCCGATCAGGTCCACCGTTTGCGAGCCCCATACCGCGGTCGCGGCCAGCTCTTCGTTCACGCCGGGGACGAACTGGACATGGTGCGCTTCCAGGTGGGCCTTGGCCTTCCACAGCGTCTCGTCGAGCCCGCCCAGGGGCGAGCCGCGGTAGCCGGAAATGAAGCCGGCGGTATCGAGGCCGGCGGCCAGGTCGCGCGCGCGCTGCATCATCGGCAGGCGCACCAGCGCCTGTATCCCGGACAGGAAGATGTTGCCCGACGTGGCAGTGTACTTGTCGTCCAGGCTGACCGTGGTCAGGCGGGAAGGGGTGTCCTGCGCGCTGGCAGGCGCGCTCGCCGTGGTGTCTGGCATGCTGAAGCTCCAAATGGTAATTCGGGATGTCTCCCGTCACGACGGCGCCGGATCAGCGCCTGGGTGGCGGGTAAGGGTGTCGCGGTGTGCGGACATTTTACAGTCAATCGGAGATGAGGCCGGCTGCCGCGTGGAGTGTATGGGCTTCCTCGCCGCGGTGGAAATAGCGAATCCGGATGGGGCCATAAGAAAAAATGATGGGTGCCCGCGCGGCGGCCGGCATGGCTGCGCTGTTCGCGCCCTAGCGGGCCTGCTGCGGCAGCAGGCGCGCGCCGAGCCAGTAGCCGCTGTTGCACAGCTGCGCGCTGAGCTCCTGCACCAGGCGCCCGACCGCCGCCGCGGCATTGGTAAGGGGAATATTCCTGGACGCGCACAAGGTCACGGTGCGCGACATCGCCGGACTGTGGATAGGGCGCGCCAGCATGGCCCCGCCCTCGATCTCGGCCAGCAGCGGCGCGAGCGCCAGGATGGTGGCGCCCATGTCGGCCAGGAGGGCCGATTTGAGGATGGCGAGCGAGTTGATTTCGATGACCTGGCCGAACGCCAGACCGGCCTCGCGCACGGCCTTCTCGATGCGCGGGCGTACCCCTTGCTGCCCGCCCGGCAGGATCAGGGTGGTGCCGAGCGCGGCGGCCAGGCTGACCGTATCGCCTTCCAGCGCCATGGCCGAGCCGGCGCGGCAGATGAACATCAGCTCTTCCTCGACCAGAGCGCAGCTGGTGAAGGGCGCGAGCTGGCCGTCGTCGAACAGCACGGCCAGGTTGATGCGGCCCGACCTGAGCTGGTCGGCCAGGCTGCCCGACAGTTCTTCGGTCAGTTGCAGCGTGATCTCGGGGTAGCGCGTGCGCACCGCCGTCAGCAGGGGCAGCGCGAGCGCGCCCGAAATGCTGTGCGGCAGACCGAGCGTGACGCTGCCCGACGGCCGCGTGGCCGACTGCACCACCGCCGCCTTGGCGTCCGACACCTGCTTGAGAATGGCCTGCGCGTGTTCGTAGAACACCTTCCCGGCGTCCGTGCTGAGCACGCCCTGGGCCGAGCGGTGCAGCAGTTGCGCGCCCAGCTCGTCTTCGAGCTGGCGCAGCTGCTGGGTCAGCGCCGGCTGGGCCACGTGCAGCACCAGCGCGGCGCGCGAGAGCGAACCCTGGTCGACGATGGCGACGAAGTAGCGAAGCTGGCGTAATTCCATGAGCGGAAAGAAGCGCCTAGAAAAACTCGGCGGTGTCGTTCGAGGCAACCGTCTGCAGCTGGCCGCCAGAGACCAGCTGGTCGTAATGGCAGGCCTGGTTGCGCCCGTGGCTCTTGGCGTAATACAGGGCCTGGTCGGCGTGCCCGAGGATGATCACCGGCGACTCGTAGGCGCTGATGCTCACGAAGCCCACGCTCACGGTCACCCTGCCCACTTGCGGGAACTCGTGCGTTTCGACGTTCTTGCGGAAGCGGTCGATGATCTTGTGCGCGTTCTCCAGCGTCGTCGAGCGCAGCAGCACCACGAATTCCTCGCCGCCGAAGCGGAACACGCGGTCCTGCGCGCGAAACGACGATTGCAGCAGGTTGGCGATCAGGATCAGCACTTCGTCGCCGTACAGGTGCCCGAACTTGTCGTTGACCAGCTTGAAGTGGTCGAC
>JBAQKU010000016.1:0-2888 GCA_049301315.1 Telluria sp. | reverse complement strand
CGCCGGCCCAGTCCACCAATAGCAGGGAGACGCAACAATGAGCATCCAGACAGTAGGCATCATCGGCGCCGGACGCATGGGCATGCCCATCATCGGCCATCTGAAGCGCGCCGGGTTCGAGGTGCTGGTGAGCGAACGCGATGCCGGCCGCCGCGCCGACATCGAAGCGCGCGGCGGCCAGTGGTCCGAGCTGGCCGCGCTGGCGGCACGCTCGCAGGCGATCCTGATCTGCGTCGGCTACGACAGCGAGGTGCGCGAGCTGCTGGGCGGGGCGGGCGGTCTGTTCGAGACCGCGCTTGCGGGCGCCATCATCGCGGTGCTGAGCACGATCCAGCCCAAGACCATGGAAGAATTCGCAGCCCAGGGCGAGCCGCGCGGCATCCACGTGATCGACTCGACCATCTGCCGCGGCGGGCGCGCCGCCGACGACGGCACGCTGCTCTCGTTCGTGGCCGGCGACAAGGCCGTGGTCGAACGCATCACGCCGGTGCTCAGGGCCTACTCGTCGGACGTTGTCCACAGCGGCAAGGTGGGCACCGCACAGGTGTCCAAGGCCGCCAACAACCTGATCCTGTGGGCCTGCCTGGTTGCCAGCCACGAGGGCCTGGCGCTGGCCCGGCGCTACGGCGTCGATATCGAGGTCCTGCGCGCGGCCCTGCTCACCAGCAGCGCCACCAACGGGGCGCTCGACGTGTGGGGCCAGCAGTCGATGGCATGGGCCCAGGACGACATGGATATCGTGGCCGGCATGGCGCGCGACTGCGGCATTTCGCTGCCGCAGACGGTGCTGGTGCAGGACATCTGCCGCGAGCTCAAGCCGCGCCGCTACGAACTTGACAAATACGGAGTCTGAATATGCGCGCATCGATCGTCCTGTTCGCTCTTGCCGGTGCCCTGGCGCACGCCGGGCCGGCCCGCGCCGATGCCGCGGCGATGGCGGCGCTGGCCCAGTACGAGGGCGCGGACCGCACTGCGCGCCTGATCGAAGGCGCCAGGCGCGAGGGCGAGGTGGTGCTGTATACCTCGCTCACGGTGGCCGACATGGCGGTGCTCAATCCCGCGTTCGAAAAGAAGTACGGCGTCAAGGTCAAGATGTGGCGTGCCGGCGCCGACAAGATCTTGCAGCGCGCGCTGACCGAGGCCCAGGGCGGACGCTTCGACGTCGACGTGCTCGAAGCGAGCACCCCCGCGCTCGAGTCGCTGTACCGTGAAAAGCTGCTGGCGCCGGTCAAGTCGCCGCTGCATGCCGACCTGATGGAGGAGGCCGTGCCCGCCCACCGCGGCTGGGTGGGAGCGCGCCTGAATGTGTTCGTGCACGCCTATAACACCGACCTGGTGAAGAAAGAGGACCTGCCCAAGACTTACCAGGACCTGCTCAATGCACGCTGGAAGGGCAAGCTCGGGATCGAATCGGCCGACGAGGACTGGTTCGCCAATGTCGTGAGCGGCCTGGGCGAGGAAAAAGGACTGAAACTGTTCCGCAACATCGTGGCCAGCAACGGCATCTCGGTGCGCAAGGGCCACACCCTGCTGACCAACCTGGTCGCCTCGGGCGAAGTCCCGTTCGCGCTGACGGTCTACAACTTCACCGCCGAGCAGCTACGGCAGAAAGGCGCGCCGCTGGCCTGGTACGTGATGCAGCCGGCGGTCGCCCGCGCCAACGGACTGGGGGTGGCGCGCAATGCACCGCATCCGCATGCCGCGCTGCTGTACTACGACTTCATGATCGGCGACGAGGGGCAGCGCATCCTCGCCAGCCGTGATTTCCTGCCAACGAGCAAGAAATTCGACTCGCCCTTCAAGGACACCAAGCTCAAGCTGGTCGATCCGGGGCAACTGCTCGACGAGGAGGCCAAATGGACCGGCCTGTACAAGGATATCTTCCTGAAACAACCGAAATAGTATCAACCAGAACGACAGGAGAAGCGAGCATGAGCAGCAGAGAGAACCACTACCACAGCAACAAGAACCGGGTATTCGTGCGCGACATCGCAGGCCCCTACAACCTGGGCGTCGAACTGAAGCGCCTGCGCGAGCAGCCGCGCGTGCGCAAGGCCAAGGAAATCGGCTTCACCGACGGTCCGCAGGCGTTCAGCCGCCACTACGTCGAGCCGAAGGACGGCATCACCCAGACCTTCCACATCCACCTGGAAGAATACGCTCCGGGCGGCAAGTCGCAAAAGCACGGCCACGTCAACGAGGCGGCGTTCTACATCCTCGACGGCGACGGCTACGAAGTGCACGACGGCATCCGCTACGACTGGAGCGCGGGCGACATCGCGATCGTCCACAACAACTGCGTGCACCAGCACTTCAACCGCTCCTCGGACAAGCCGGCGCGCGCGCTGGTGCTCAAGACCAAGCCGATGTACCTGTTCATGAACATGCTGTTCCAGTACCAGGTCACAGGGCGCGACACCGAGGCGGCACCGGGCGGCGAAGACTTCCAGGTGCGCTCCGAAGAAGAGAATTACAACCACGCGGAGTAAGGCAAGGCCGCGCATTAATAAACAGAAAAGAGGTGGAAATGGCTTGGGGTGAATCGAAAACATGGCTGTCGGGGACCGAACATCAGGATCTGTATCAGCAATTGCTCGACGACGCGAGCGCGGCGCCGCTGCGCAACAGCAAACGCAAGAAGGTCGTGCATCCGAGCGAGATGCCGTGGGAAATGGCGCGCCAGGGCTTGCTCAAGCACCTGCTCAATGAGCAGATGAACACGCGCATGGAGTCGGTCGACGCCTACATGCAGATCATCGCTCCGGGCAGCCGTTCGGGCAAGCACCGCCACCTGGCCGAGGAATGCGTGTACGTGCTCGAAGGGCGCGGCTACGACCTGCACCAGGACTGCGACGTCGAGATCACCGACACCTACCACTGGAAGGTGC
>JBAQKU010000015.1:0-5004 GCA_049301315.1 Telluria sp. | reverse complement strand
CATCGAGCTCGACGCGGCGGCGCGCAAGGTGCGCCGCGCCGGCGCCGGCCTCGCCCTGTCGACCCGCGAGTTCGACCTGCTGCACGCGCTCATGCTCAATGCCGACCGCGTGCTCTCGCGCGAACAGCTCGAACAGCATCTCTACAGCTGGGGCCAGGAGGTGGAAAGCAATGCCATCGAAGTGCATATCCATAACCTCAGGCGCAAGCTCGGCAGCACACTGATCCAGACCGTGCGCGGGGTCGGCTACATCCTGCTGCGCGAGGCGCCCAAGCCATGAGCGGCGCACCGCACTCCCTGCAGGCGCGGGTACTGGTGATGGTGCTTGCCGCGGTCGCATTCGTGTGGCTGGCGGCGGCGGTCCTGACCTGGTTCGATGCGCGCCATGAGCTTGACGAATTGCTCGACGGCCACCTGGCGCAGGCCGCTGCGCTGCTGGTGGTGCAGCAAGCCGGCGAGATCGAGGACGACGCGCGCGCGATCGATGCACCGGCCCTGCACCGCTATGCTCCCAAAGTCGCGTTCCAGGTGTTCCACGAAGGGCGCCTGGTGCTGCGCTCGGCCAATGCGCCGCACACTGCGCTGATCGATCCGGGCCGCAACTTCAGGAGCGGCTTCGCGACCGTCCCGGTCGACGGCACCGCATGGCGCGTGTTCGCCGCGTATGGGGCCGAACGCGACGTGCAGGTCTATGTGGGCGAACTGGAGCGTTCGCGCGCGTCGATCATGTTCGCCGTGCTGCGCAGCACGCTGTGGCCGATGCTGGTGGCGTTGCCGCTGCTGGCGCTGGCGGCATGGTGGGCCGTTTACCGCGGCGTGGCGCCGCTGCGCCGGCTCGGCCGTACGCTGGCGCAGCGCCAGCCGCTGGCGCTCGAGCCGATCGGCACCGACGGCGTCACCTCGGAGATGGCGCCCATGCTCGAGGCCCTGAACGGCCTGTTCGGGCGCATCAGCGCCCTGATCGAGTCGGAACGGCGCTTCACGGCGGACGCGGCGCACGAACTGCGCACCCCGATCGCGGCGATCCGCGCGCAGGCCCAGGTGGCGCTGGCCGAGACCGACGAGGCGCTGCGCCGGCATGCACTGCAAGCGACGCTGGAAGGGTGCGACCGCGCCACGCGCCTGGCCGAGCAATTGCTCACGCTGTCCAGGCTGGAAGCGGTGGTCGCGCCCGACATGGCAGCGCTCGACCTCGGCGCGCTGGCGCGCCGGGTGGTCGGCGACCTGGCGGCGAAGGCGATCGGGAAGCGGCAGGCGCTCGAATTCGAGGGCGATCGCGGCTGCACGGTGGCCGGCAGCGAGACCTTGCTGGCGGTCCTGGTGCGCAATATCGTCGACAACGCGATCCGCTACAGCCCGGGCGCGGCGCAGGTCAAGGTGCGGGTGCGGCGTGACGCCGGGCGCGTCGTGCTGAGCGTGGACGATGGCGGCCCAGGCATGGCCGAACCCGACCTGAGCCGTCTAGGCGAGCGCTTCTTCAGGGTGCCAGGCAGTGCCGAAAGCGGCAGCGGCCTGGGCATGTCGATCGTGCGCCGCATCGCCCAGGTGCATGGCTTCACGCTCGGCGTGGGCAAATCGGCCGAGCTGGGCGGCTTGTCGGTGCGCCTGAGCGCACCGGCCAGGACCTTGTAGGGGCGCTGCGGCTCATGCATGCGCATGCCGTCCGCGCCGCTCGGGACGCAGCGGCAGGCGCAGGCGCGCTATCTTGTCCCAGGCCCCGAAGTGGGCCGCGATGCGCCCCGGCGGATAGGCCAGCAGGATCAACACCGCGCCGAACGCAAGCGAAGCGGCCTGCGCGGCGCCTTCGTAGCCGCCCAGCATCCAGGGCGCGGCCAGCAGCCAGGCGCCGAAGCCGATATTGGCGAAGCGCAGGGGGCGCGCGACCTCGGCCCATGCCATGATCGAGAACGTCACCACCAAGGAGCCGACAATGTGGTCGCTGTCGGCGCCCGCTCCCGACGTGCCGAACAGCAGGCGCGTGCACATCAGCGCCACCCCGATCAGGGTGCTCAGCACCAGCGTCCATGGCACGCTGATTCCGGTCAGCAGCATCTCGCGCAGCACGACGCCGGCCGGCGCTTCGAAATTATCGGAATAATCGGCGCTGCCGCCGGCCATGGTGTCGCCGTGCAGCAGCACGTACCACAGCGGCCTGCCCTGCTGGCGCCGGTTCTTCAGGAACTGCAGGGTGGCCAGGATTTCATCGAACGAGTACGGGATCTGCAGCAGCATGGCCAGCGCGCCCACCAGGCACAAGGTGCACCAGGTGCCGATCACGACCGGCTGGATGATGATGAAGAACACGCTGACCGCGCCCAGCGGCACGATCAGGATGCCGAACAGCAGCACCAGCCACGGCATGGTGCGCCAGCGCCGCTTGTCGCCGATCACGCCGGTAATGATCTCGAGCACGTAGACGGCCGCGCCCAGGCCGGCGTCCGACACCGGCCACGCCTGCGACACCGAGGAGGTGACGATGCGCTCGGTGCCGGCGCCGAACAAGGGATCCCAGGCCGCACCGATGTGGCCGAGCTGGTAGGCGGCCAGGTAGCGCGAGATGAACAGGCCAACCAGCGCCAGCGCAATGATGGGCAGGCGGTTGGTCCAGCCGGACGGGCTGTAGTCCCAGCCGGGCGGCGCGTCGGGGCCGGCCACGCGTGCGAGCGGACTGATGCCGGGCGGCGCCGGCAGCGCCACCGCGAACACGATCAGCAGCGCGCCGACCAGGGTATCGTTGGCATAGGCGGCCGCGCTCGGGGTCCAGAACAGCAAGGGGGCAAACAGCAGCCACAAGCCGAGCGCCGCCACGCTCCAGCGCGCCCAGCCGGCGTCGCGCGAGAGCGACAGCAGCGCCAACACCAGCACCAGGGCGCCGCACAGGATGTCGCTCATGGTCATCCAGGTGGCCGAGTAGACCAGGCCGCGCGCGTCGGGCGCGGCCAGCGCCGCCGGTTCGAGCCAGGCTTGCGCAAGGCCGAACACGAACGGGCTGAAGATCAGCCACAGGCCGAGCGCCGCGTTGGTGAAGTGGCACCACAAGGTACGCTGGTGCTCGAAGCGGTCGAGCGCGTGGTATTCGGCCACCACGCGCGCGCCCGGGGTCGGCTCGCCGGGCGCCTCTTCCAGCCACGGCGGCACCGGTATCTTGTTGCGGCGGTACCAGCGCAGCGGGTCCTCGAGCAGCCGGCCGATGATCGACGGCAGGCTGCGCCGCACCGCATGGCGCGGCTGCCAGTCCAGCAGCTGCTGGGCGCGCCCGGTGTCGAGCTCGTAGTGATCGTCCGCCAGCGGCACCATGAACGGCTTGATGAAAGGTTCGACGCCACGGTCGATCGCGTCCGGGATCAGCTCTTCCATCCGGTCCTGCAGCCAGGCCCCGGTCGCCGCCACGCTCTTCGGGATCTCGCGCGTGCCCCACGGCTCGCCGTGCACCAGGCGCCCGATCATGTTCTGCAGCGCCTCGTAGCTTTCCGTGACCGGCTCGCCGATCAGGATGGCCGCTTCCTCGGGCAGTTGTGCGCGCCGCTCGAGCGCGGCCCGGAAGGCCGCGGCGGCATCGTCGATGTGGACGAAGGCCTGGCCGTGCGAGACATCGCCGGGAAATACGTGGCTGAGCGCCTGGCGTTCGTAGACGCGCTCGATCTGGTGGGCCAGCGCGGGCAGCTCGCAGTCCTCGCTGTAGACCCCGGCCAGGCGCAGGATCAGCACCGGGATGCGGCCGCGTTCGCCCACGATCACGCGTTCGGCTTCGAGCTTGGAGACCGGATACGGCCAGGCCGGCTGCAGCTGCCAGTCCTCGGTGATCGGCTGGCCGGGCGCGCTCGGCGCATGCACCAGCATGGTGCTGGCGTACACGAACTGCTCGACCTCGAACGACTGCAGGGCCTGCAGCAGGCGCGCGCTGCCCCTGACGTTGACCGTGTCGTACATCGGGTTGGGCGCGCCGGAGAAATCGTAGAAGGCGGCCAGGTGGATCACCGAGGCCAGCCGGTTGCCGTAGCGTTCGCGCAGGCGCGCGAAGGCCGCGTCGAGCGCCGCGTCCGAGGTGATGTCGGCGTCGATGCAGGCCTCGCCCTTGCATTCGCGCTCGAAGCCGACAACGGTGTACGCATCGGCCAGTGCGGCCCGGATGGCGCTGCCGATGCGGCCCTCCGAGCCCGTGATCAGTACGACAGGTTTGTCCATTGCCGTATCCTCCCTCGCTTTACACGGGACATTTTAGGTCGTTTTTTTTTCGGGCTGCGCCTGATACGCAGCTTGCCGTGCTGCCTGCGCGGCACTGGCCCGGGCGCGCGCGGCGCGACTGAACCAAGCGGCGCCGGCGCCGGTCTACTGTCTGTGTGCGCGCTGCCGCGCGCCCTACCGCAAAGGAAGGAGAGCTCATGTTGCTCGGCTCCGCAACCGGCCGCCCCGGCGCTTCGGTGCGCGCCATCCTGTCGCGCGCCGCCGTGGCTTGCGCGCTGTGGGCAGTGCTCACCGCTGGCGCGCCGGACTCATGGCCCATCGGCCTGCCCGCGGTCGCGCTTGCCGTGGCGCTCGGCATGCGCCTGCGGCGGCCCGGCGCCTCCGCTTTCTTCCTGTCGAGGCTGCCGCGCTTCCTGGCGTTTTTCCTGGTCAAGTCGATCAGCAGCGGCCTCCAGGTCGCTGTCATGGCCCTGCGCCCGCGGCTCGACCTGCAGCCGGCCATGCTTGAGGTGGAGCTGGCCCTGTCCGGGGAAGCGGCCCGGGTCTTCCTGGCCAGCACCCTCAGCCTGCTGCCCGGCACGCTCAGTTGCGGCCTGGACCGGCAGCGCCTGCAACTGCATGTGCTGGACCGGCGCCTGCCGGTCTGGCGCGATGTGCGGCAGGCCGAAGCGCAGGTTGCGCGCCTGTTCGGAGCGGCGCCGTGAACGGCTTGCCGATGCTGCTCGCGCTGTTCCTGCTGGCCAACCTGCTCGCTGCGCTGGCACGCATCGCGCGCGGCCCGACCTCGGCCGACCGCCTGCTGGCGGCATTGCTGTTCGG
>JBAQKU010000014.1:0-7161 GCA_049301315.1 Telluria sp. | reverse complement strand
AGATGAAGCGTCCCGACGACGCCAGGCTGCATCTGGGCCAGGCCTACTTCGTGGCCGGCAAGAAGCCGCAGGCGATTTCCACGCTCAAGGCGGTGGGCGGCAAGGACGGCACGGCCGACCTGGCCCGTTACTGGATCATGGCAATCAACCATCCGATGGCCTGATCGCCGTCCTGACGATGCAGCACCGAAAGGCGCTGCCTGCACCGCAGGCGGCGCCTTTTTCATTGGCGGCTTGAAAAAAGCCGGGGCCATGCGCTCCCGCGGCAGCGCCGCGGCGCCCCCATGGGTGTGCAAGGCGCAACTTGCCCGTATAATCAACTATTTCGCACCAGTTTTACGAGCCAGAACCCATGAAGGTATTTCGCGGACTTCCCAACGACACCGCACGCGCGCCGTGCGCGCTCACGATCGGCAATTTCGACGGCGTTCACCTCGGCCACCAGGCATTGCTGGCGCGCGTATGCGGCGCCGCATCCGAACTCGGTCTGGACGCCGCCGTGATGACGTTCGAGCCGCATCCGCGCGAGTTTTTCGCCGAACGCGCCGCCCGCCCGTCGAGCGCGCCGCCGCGCATCGCCAACCTGCGCGACAAGCTGCAGTCGCTTTCGAACGCCGGCATCGACCGCGTCATCGTCGAACATTTCAACGCCCACTTCGCGAGCATGACGCCGGACGAATTCACCGAGCGCGTGCTGGTGCAGGGCCTGCACGTCAAATGGCTGATGGTGGGCGACGACTTCTGCTACGGCGCCAGGCGCGCCGGCACGGTCGCCACGCTGACCGAGGCCGGGCGCGCGCTCGGCTTCCATGTCGAGACGCTGCCCGCGGTGATGCACGGCTCCCAGCGCATTTCGTCCTCCGAGGTGCGCAGCGCGCTGGCGCAGGGTGACTTCGAGCACGCACAGCAACTGCTCGGCCACCCGTACGCCATGTCGGGCCATGTGATCCATGGCCAGAAGCTGGGGCGCACGCTGGGCTTTCCGACCCTGAACCTGCGGGTCGCGCACCGCCCCGCCCTGTCCGGCATTTTCGTGGTGCAGGTGCACGGCCTGGCCGGACAGCCGCTGCCGGCCGTGGCCAGCCTGGGCGTGCGTCCCACGGTCGACGACAGCGGGCGCATGCTGCTCGAAGTGCATTTGTTCGACTACGCCCAGTCCTGCTACGGCAAGCTGGTGCGCGTCGAGTTCCTCGAAAAAATCCGCGACGAAGAAAAATACGGCGACCTGGCCAGCCTGACGGCCGCCATCACGCGCGACTCGGACCAGGCGCGCGACTATTTCCGGCGCCGCAGCGGCGCCCTTACCGCGACCGACCGAATTTGACGGCCTTGCAAGGCGCCGCGGCGCGGCCAGCCACTCCAAGAAAACAGCAGCATATCTTTTGAAGAAAAACATGTCCGACAACAGCAAACCAGCACCGACTACCCCGGCCCCGAAGACGGGCAAGAAACCCGAGAGCAAATACCCGGTCAACATGACCGACACGCCGTTCCCGATGCGGGGCGACCTGGCCAAGCGCGAGCCGGGCTGGGTCCAGCAATGGCAGGCCAAGAAGATCTACCAGCGCATCCGCAAGGCGGCCGCCGGACGCCCGAAATTCATCCTGCACGACGGCCCGCCGTATGCCAACGGCGACATCCACCTGGGCCACGCGGTCAACAAGATTCTCAAGGACATGGTCGTCAAGTCGCGCACCATGGCCGGCTTCGACGCGCCCTACGTGCCGGGCTGGGATTGCCACGGCATGCCGATCGAGATCCAGATCGAAAAACTGCACGGCAAGAACCTGCCGACGGCCGAGGTGCTGGAGAAGGCGCGCGCCTACGCGCTCGAGCAGGTCGAGCGCCAACGCAAGGACTTCATCCGCCTGGGCGTGCTCGGCGAGTGGGACAACCCCTACCTGACCATGGCTTACGGCAATGAGGCGGACGAACTGCGCGCACTCGGCACCCTGCTCGAAAAAGGCTATGTCTATCGCGGCCTCAAGCCGGTCAACTGGTGCTTCGACTGCGGCTCGGCGCTGGCCGAAGCCGAAGTCGAATACCAGGACAAGCGCGACCCGGCGATCGACGTCGGCTTCCCGTTCGCGCAGCCGGAACAACTGGCGCGCGCATTCGGCCTGCCCGCCCTGCCGGATGGCGACGGCTTCATCGTGATCTGGACCACCACCCCGTGGACCATCCCGTCCAACCAGGCACTCAACGTGCATCCTGAGCTGGGCTACTCGCTGGTCCGGGCGGCGCGCGACGGCAAGCCGCTGCTGCTGATCCTGGGCAGCGAACTGGTCGAATCCTGCCTGCAGCGCTACAAGCTCGAAGGCAAGGTCGTGGCCAGCTGCAGCGGCGCGGCGCTGGCCGGCATCGGCTTCAGGCACCCGCTGCACGCGGCCGATCCGTTCTTCGAGCGCATCTCGCCGTTGTACCTGGCCGACTACGTCACCACCGAAAGCGGCACCGGCGTGGTGCACTCGGCCCCGGCCTACGGCCTGGACGACTTCATTTCGTGCAAGGCGCACGGCATGCAGGACGACGAGATCCTCACCCCGGTCATGGGCGACGGCAAATTCGCATCGACCCTGCCGCTGTTCGGCGGCCTGACGATCTGGGAAGCGTCCAAGCCGATCTGCGCGGCCTTGAGCGCGGCCGGCGCCCTGTTCGAACTGAAGATGTTCGACCACAGCTACATGCACTGCTGGCGCCACAAGACGCCGATCGTGTACCGCGCGACCTCGCAATGGTTCGCCGGCATGGACCTCACGCCCAAGGACGGCGGCAAGACGCTGCGCGAAACCGCGCTGGCCGGCATCGCCGACACCCGGTTCTTCCCCGACTGGGGCCAGGCCCGCCTGCACGGCATGATCGCCAATCGTCCCGACTGGACGCTGTCGCGCCAGCGCCAGTGGGGCGTGCCGATGGCCTTCTTCATCCACAAGGAAACGGGCGAACTGCATCCGCGCACGAGCGAACTGCTGGAACAGGTGGCCAGGCTGATCGAAAAGGAAGGCATCGACGCCTGGCTCAAGGTGCAGCCGTCGGACCTGCTCGGCGAAGACGCCGCCCTCTACATCAAGAACAAGGACACGCTCGACGTCTGGTTCGACTCCGGCACCACCCACCAGACCGTGCTGCGCGGCTCGCACGCGGCGCAGTCGCAGTTCCCGGCCGACCTGTACCTGGAAGGCTCGGACCAGCACCGCGGCTGGTTCCACTCCTCGCTGCTGACTTCCTCGATGCTCAACGGCCGTCCGCCCTACAAGGCGCTGCTCACGCACGGCTTCACGGTCGACGCCGAAGGCAAGAAGATGTCCAAGTCGCTCGGCAACACGCTGGCGCCGCAAAAAATCTCCGACACGCTCGGCGCCGACATCCTGCGCCTGTGGGTCGCCTCGACCGACTACACGGGCGAACTGTCGATCTCCGACGAGATCCTCAAGCGCGTGACCGAATCGTACCGCCGCATCCGCAACACGCTGCGCTTCCTGCTGGCGAACACCTCCGACTTCGATCCGTCCACGGATGCCGTTGCGGCCGCCGACATGCTCGAGATCGACCGCTACGCCGTTGCCAGCATGGCGGCCCTGCAGGCCGACATCGCGCGCCACTACGAAGCCTACGAATTCCATCCGGTCATGTCGAAACTGCAGAACTACTGCTCGGAAGACCTGGGCGGCTTCTACCTCGACATCCTGAAGGACCGCCTGTACACCTGCGCTCCGGCTTCGCACGCGCGCCGCTCGGCCCAGAGCGCGCTGTGGCATATCGCGCAAAGCCTGCTGCGCGTGATGGCGCCGGCGCTCTCGTTTACGGCCGAAGAAGCATGGGCGGTGTTCGCCGCTCCCGACGCCTACGCGGCCAGCGGCGAAACCATCTTCACCCAGACCTGGTGGACGCTGCCGGAAGTGGCCGACGGCGCCGCCCTGCTCGACAAGTTCGGCGCCCTGCGCGCGGTGCGCGCCGAGGTCACCAAAGAGCTCGAAGAGCTGCGCGCCTCGGGCGCCATCGGCTCCTCGCTGCAGGCCGAACTGACGCTCAAGGCCGCCGGCGACAAGTACCGCCTGCTGGCCAGCCTCGACGACGATCTCAAGTTCATCTTCATCACCTCGCAGGCCAAGGTGATCGAAGTCGGCTCGCAGGCAGAAGAAGCGATTCTGGTGGCGGCATCGGCGGCCCCCAAGTGCGAACGTTGCTGGCACTATCGCGCCGACGTCGGCAGCCACGCCGGGCACGAAGGCCTGTGCGCGCGCTGCGCGAGCAACCTGTTCGGCAGCGGCGAGAAGCGCGCCTACGCCTGATCGACCCGCCGTGCCGCTTGCCGGCATGGCGGCCACTTACCTGAATAAAAATCCATGGCCACCAAAAAACAGATCTTTTCCCCTGCCCATTCATCAGCACGAGGCAGCCTGACACCATGGCTGGGCATTGCCGCGATCGTGATCCTGGCCGACCAGCTCACCAAGATCGTGATCACCAAGCTGTTCGTGCACGGCGAAGAAATGGTCCTCACCTCGTTTTTCAACCTGGTGCTGGCGTATAACCGGGGCGCGGCCTTCAGCTTCCTGTCCGACCAGGGCGGCTGGCAGCGCTACCTGTTTACCGCGATCGGCATTGCCGCGGTCGTGTTCATCATCCACCTGCTGCGCCGCCACGCCGGACAGCGCCTGTTCTGCTGGGCGCTCGCGCTGATCATGGGCGGCGCCATCGGCAACGTGATCGACCGCCTGCTGTACGGCCACGTGATCGACTTCCTCGACTTCCATCTTGCCGGCTGGGGGCACTTCCCGGCATTTAACGTCGCCGACAGCGCCATCACGCTCGGCGCGATCCTGTTCATCGTCGACGAATTGCGGCGCGTGAACAAGCACTAACGAACCAGGAGCAGCAACATGACGATGGATCTGAAGGGCAAAAAAATCGTCCTCGGCTTGTCCGGCGGGGTAGCCTGCTACAAGGCGGCCGAACTGTGCCGCGCACTGACCCGGGAAGGCGCTTCGGTGCAGGTCGTCATGAGCGAGGCGGCCACCCATTTCATCACCGCGGTGACGCTGCAGGCGCTCTCCGGCAACACGGTCCATACCGACCAGTGGGATCCGCGCGTGGCCAACAACATGGCCCACATCGACCTCACGCGCGGCGCCGACGCGGTGCTGGTCGCGCCCTGCTCGGCCGACTTCATGTACAAGCTGGCGCACGGCGTGTGCGACGACCTGCTCTCGACGCTGTGCCTGGCGCGCCCGCGCCATGTGCCGCTGCTGGTGGCGCCGGCCATGAACGTCGAAATGTGGCAGAACCCGGCCACCGAGCGCAACGCGGCGCAACTGCGCGCCGACGGCATCGGCATCCTGGGCCCGGCCGCCGGCGAACAGGCCTGCGGCGAAACCGGCCTTGGACGCATGCTTGAAGCGGACCAGCTGCTGGCCGAACTGATCGCCTCGTTCCAGCCCAAGGTGTTGGCCGGCAAGCGCGTGCTCATTACCGCCGGCCCCACCTTCGAGGCGATCGATCCGGTGCGCGGCATCACCAACCTTTCCTCCGGCAAGATGGGATATGCGCTTGCGCGCGCCGCGCGCGAAGCCGGCGCCGACGTGATCCTGGTGTCCGGTCCGACCGCGCTGCCGACCCCGTACGGGGTGCGCCGCATCGACGTCCGGAGCGCGCAGCAGATGCACGACGCGGTGATGGCGGCGGTCGAAGGCCAGCACGTATTCATCGGCGTGGCCGCGGTGGCCGACTGGCGCGTGAAGAACGCGAGCGACCAGAAAATGAAAAAGCAGAACGGCGGCGCCCCGCTGCTCGAGTTCGAAGAGAACACCGATATCCTGGCCGCGGTGGCCGCGACCACCTCGATCTCCGGCTGGCCCTACTGCGTCGGGTTTGCCGCCGAAACCGAGAAACTGCTCGAATATGGCGCCCGCAAGCGCGAGAAAAAAGGCATTCCTTTGTTGGTGGGCAATATCGGCCACCACACCTTCGGCCAGGATGAGAACACGATCGTCCTGTTCGACGAAAACGGCCATACGGTGCTGCCGCGCGCGCCCAAGCTGACGCTGGCGCGCCAGCTGGTCTGCGAGATCGCCAAGCGCATCGAACAGCATTCCCTGCTTGCCTGAGACCCGAACCGATGAAAACAATCGACATCAAGATCCTCGACCCGCGCATGAAAGAGCTGCTGCCGGCCTACGCCACGCCCGGCAGTGCGGGACTCGACCTGCGCGCCTGCATCGACCAGGCCATCACCATCGAGGCCGGCGCCACCGTGCTCATTCCGACCGGCCTGGCCATCCACCTGGCCGATCCGGGCTACGCCGCCATGATCCTGCCGCGCAGCGGCATGGGCCACAAGAACGGCATCGTGCTGGGCAATCTGGTAGGCTTGATCGACTCCGATTACCAGGGCCAGCTGATGGTCTCGACCTGGAACCGCGGACAGGCGGCATTCACCCTGAACCCCATGGAACGGCTGGCGCAGCTCATCATCGTGCCGGTGCTGCAGGTCGGCTTCAACGTGGTGGACGAATTCGACAGCAGCGAACGCGGTGCCGGCGGGTTCGGAAGCACCGGAAAACACTAACAAGCGAGGATATCGTTGACGTCCTCCCCGCCCTGAAGGACGGGGATTCCTACAGCTAGCGTCGCACGTCCGCGACGGAGAATGTTTAACGCAGCATTTCGATCACGATCATGCACACAACCGCATTCGCTACATTGCCACTCTCTTACTCCAAGACCTGCGATACCTTTCGGCCGCGAGTCGGGCAGCGCACCGCAACTCGAACAGGTTTGGGTGGTAAAACGTTCGTCCACTTCCTCAAACCACGCCCCTGTCGCAATCGACTTATATTTGAGCATGTTGCGAAAGGACGACCAGCCCGCATCAAGAACGGACTTCGCCATGCTGGTCTTGGCGAGTCCGGCGGCCACGATATTGCCAACCGCAATGTAATCGAACTCGCGGACAATGCGCGCCGAGAGCTTGTGGTGAAAATCGTTTCGGCGGTTGCTGATTTGGGCGTGGATCGCACTCACGCGCCGCTTCTTGCGGGCGCGCTGCGCCATGGCCAGCGCCTGTTCGGCACCCCGATAGATCCGTTTGGCCTCAATCTTTTCGCCGGTCGAGAAAGTGGCGAAGTCTTTCAGCCCGAGGTCGATGCCGACACCACGCAC
>JBAQKU010000013.1:0-5262 GCA_049301315.1 Telluria sp. | reverse complement strand
ACCCGGACCGCCCGGTGCGCCTGATCTCGGCGATCAACCGCATCTACGAAAAGTTCGGCCTGAACGACCTCGAGCAGCTCGAGGACGCGCCCGAGTACACACCGGGCGTGACGCTGACGGCGCAGATGGTGGCCGAATTCATCAACAAGAAAGCCAAATAAGCTGCGCGGCGGCCCGCCACAAGCGGGCCACGGCGAATCACTTCAACATTGCAGGAGAATCGGAATGACAAAAAACGCACTTGTTTCAAACGAACTCGCGAAGAAATTCGAGACTGAGAAAGAAACGCCCTACACCCGCTTCATCGCGGCCGAAGGCCTTGAGATCATCAGCGCGCACTACGTGCCGGACCTGAAGGCGGTTGACGTGAAGCCCTGGGCGCGCCGCGGCGGCGCCGGCGTCTTCATCAACCACGAAGCATCGCGCACCTCGAACGACTGCTACGTGTGCGAAATCGCGCCGGGCAAGCAGCTCGCGCCGCAGCGCCAGTTGTTCGAAGAGATGATCTATGTCCTGTCCGGGCGCGGTTCGAGCGCGGTCTGGAACGACGCCGGCCAGCGCGTGACCTTCGAATGGCAGGCCGGTTCGCTGTTCGCCATTCCGCTCAACGCAATCTGCCAGCACTTCAACGGCTCGGGCAAGGATGCGGCGCGCTTCGTGGCCTCCACCAACGGTCCGTCGGTGATCAACCTGTACGAAGATCCCGAGTTCATCTTCAACACCCAGTTCGATTTCAAGAACCGCTTCTCGGGCGAGCCTGATTATTTCGACAACAAGGGCGAGCAGAAAGGCCTGTTGCTGGACACTAACTTCGTGGCCGATGCGATCAACCTGCCGCTGATCACGGCCAAGGAGCGCGGCGCCGGCGGCGGACACATCCGTTTCAACATGGCCAAGGGTTCGATGAACAGCCACATTTCCCAGTTCCCGGTCAGCACCTACAAGAAGGGCCACCGGCACGGTCCCGGCGCGCACGTGATCATGATGACGGGCGAAGGTTACAGCCTGATGTGGCCTGAAGGCGAAGAGCCGCGGCGCTACGACTGGCATGCCGGCACCCTGATCGTGCCGCCGAACCTGTGGTACCACCAGCACTTCAACACCGGGAACGCGCCGGCGCGCTACCTGGCGTTCAAGCACGAAGTGGTCTCGATCCGCAATGCGCAAGGCGTGCCGAAGGCATGGATCAGCCAGCGCGTGGGCGGCGACCAGATCGATTACGCCGACGAGAGCCCGGTCGTGCGCGACCTGTTCACGACGGCCCTGGCCAAGCAGGGCCTGGCGCCGCGCATGGCCGACGCGTATGCGTCCGAACTGGCCGACCTGCCGCCGAAGTCGTAAGGCCGCAGGCGGCACTGCGAAGTTGCCGCCGATGCCAGGCTGCGTGTTCTGGCAACAACGGTTTGGCAAGAAGAGGTCGACACGAGCGAAGATGCGGTAGATACTAAGAAGCGCCGATTTTCATATGGACCGGTGTTCCGCATATAAGAACCGTGTCGGCGGCCAGCCCCACCGTCAAGCAGGATGGGGCTGCTTGTGACTCGGTCGCTTACTAAAAAAACTAGGAGAGAACAATGCATCAGAAACAAAAAACGGTAATGACCCTGGCGATCGCCGCTGCGCTGGCGCTGCCACTGGCTGCGTCCGCACAATCGAGCGTGACGATCTACGGCAAGCTGTATCCGCAGTACGAGCGTTCCAGCCAGTCCGGCGCAACGGCCACCGGCACCGCGGTCAGCTCGCTCTCCAATGCCGCAGTGTCGACTCCTGACGACGACACGCTGAGCATGGAATCGCCGAATTCGCGTCTCGGCTTTCGCGGTACTGAAAAAATCAGCGGCAACCTGAAAGCTATTTTCCAATTGGAAATGGCGATTGGCGTCGACACCGGCTCGCTGTCGAACCCGTCGGTCCTGTTCGGCCGCAATACCTTCGTTGGCCTGTCCGGCGATTTCGGTACTGTCAAGCTGGGCAACATGGACACCGTGTACAAGGAACTGGGCGATACCATCGGCTTTTTCGGCGTATCGAGCGGAAACTTCGTTTCGATGAGCAACATTCTGTCGAAGTCGGGCGTCGGCACCAGCTCGTCGTCCAGCTTCCACCTGCGCCGCACCAACAGCATGATCTATGAATCCCCGGAAGTCGCCGGTTTCCAGGGCCTGTTCGATTACTCGCTGGGCGAAGTGCCGGGCGGTGGCGTTTCCAAGGGAAGCGTGATCTCGACGGGCGTGAAATATGAAGCCGGTCCGGTCTACGCAGCACTGGCATACGAGGTCCACAACGACCTGTTCGGCGGCTCCAAGAACGTCAAGTCGTCCCTGCGCAACAGCACCAACCCGCTGGCGAGCTCGGACGACCGTGCACTGCGCCTGACCGCGCTGTACAAGTTCAGCAAGCAAACCAAGGCGGAAGTGAACGTGGCGCGCCTCAAGTATGAGGAAACCGGCGGCGCCGCCGGCAAGTTTTCCGACTACCAGAAGAACACCTGGTCCGTCGCCGCTGAGCACAAGATCGGCGCTGCCACCCTGGCTGCAGCCTACGGCCAGGGCGGCGAGGGCAGCTGCTCGCTGGTTGGCGGCGTTGCCTGCAGCACCAAAGGTCTCGATGGCAAGATGTTCAGCGTCGGCGCAGCCTACTCGCTGTCCAAGCGCACCATGCTGTACGCGCTGGCTTCGCGCATCAACAACGGCGATTCGGCGCTGTATGAAAACCTGGCCAAGACCGACGTGGCGATGGGCCAGAACATCAGCACCGCGGCATTTGGACTCAGCCACAGCTTCTAAGCTGTGTTGAGCGGCGGCGGGGCGCTGGGCCGGCCCCGCTGCCGGTTTGTTTGTAATGCAGATGTCAACGATAGGAGCAGGCAAGCGCCTGCCTGTCGCTAGTACAAGAATTCGGTGCCGCTGAAGGCGCCCTCCAAAAAAATATCAGAACAAGGCAGTGATGTGGGCTGCCATTGGCGCGGCCATAGTTGAGCGTGCTTGGCCGCACGAGCGTCATGGCGGCAACGGCCGCTTGGATCGGGCGCCGGGTCAACGATCGAGGTGCCACAATCGTTGATTCCTGGTAACGGGAAAAACGCTGGCGCCGACTGCTCGAACAGGTGTTGGCAGGAAGGCCGAATGACGGCGACATCGCCAGCCGAGTCGGCGCGCACATGCAGGGGCGGTTGCCTTGCAATATCTATCCACTTCGTGATGAAAAGGTTTTAACAATGGCTATCCAATTGACCAAACGTAAGGCAGTCAAGACGCTGCTGCTCGGCTCCATCGCCGGCGCCATGCTGGCATTCGGCGCCAGCGCCGTGGCCCAGCCCAAGGCGGACCCGGCAACGTATACCGGCGCCGACCGCCAGCAGCGCCTGATCGCCGGCGCCAAGGCCGAAGGCGGCGAGCTGACCCTGTACACCTCGGCACCGGTGGACGACATGATGGTGCTGACCACCGCGTTCGAAAAGAAATACGGCATCAAGGTCAAGCTGTGGCGCGCCGGCTCCGAGAAGGTGCTGCAGCGCACCGTGACCGAGGGACGCGCCAACCGTTTCGACGTCGACATCATCGAGACCAACGGTCCCGAGCTCGAGTCGCTGCACCGCGAGAAGCTGCTGGTGGCGGTCAAGTCGCCGCACCTGTCCGAGCTGATGGCGCCGGCGATCCTGCCGCACGGCGAATGGGTCGGCACCCGCCTGAACATCTTCACGATGGCCTACAACACCAATCTGGTGAAGAAGGAAGACCTGCCGAAGACCTACCAGGACCTGCTGAACCCGAAATGGAAAGGCAAGCTCGGCATCGAAGCGGAGGACCTGGACTGGTTCGCCGGCGTCATCGAAGAGCTGGGCGAGGCGAAGGGCCTGCAGCTGTTCCGCGACATCGTCGCCACCAACGGCCTGTCGGTGCGCAAGGGCCACACCCTGCTGACCAACCTGGTCGCTTCCGGCGAGGTACCTTTGTCGCTGACGGTGTACAACTACAAGGCCGAGCAGCTCAAGAACAAGGGCGCGCCGATCCAGTGGTTCGCGATCGCGCCAGCGATTGCGCGCCCGAACGGGGTGGCCATGGCACGCCGTGCTCCGCACCCGCACTCGGCCGTACTGTTCTTCGATTTCATGCTGAGCGATGCGCAGCCACTCTTGCTCAAGCGCGACTTCGTACCGACCAGCAAAAAGGTCGAGACCCCGCTCAACAAGATGCCGATCAAGTTCGTCGACGCCAAGGTGGTACTTGATGAAAACGACAAGTGGACGAAATTGTACGAAGACATCATTACCAAGCAATCGAAATAACAGCATCAACATAAAGGAGACGCCATGGGCAAGGAATCACATTACAGCAGCACGAAGGACCGCGTTTTCCTGCGCGCTATCGCCGGTCCGTACAACCTGAACGCCGAGCTGGAGCGCCTGCGCGCGATGCCGCGCGTGATCAAGGGGACCGAACTGATGTTTTCGGATGGCCCCCAGTCGTTCAGCAAGCACTTTGTCGAACCGGTCGACGGCCTGACCCAGACCCTGCACGTGCACCTGGAAGAGTACGCGCCGGGCGGGCGCACCCAGAAGCACGGCCACGTCAACGAGGCCGCCTTCTACATCCTGGACGGCACCGGCTATGAAATCCACGACGGCGTGCGCTATGACTGGGATGCGGGCGACATCGCGATCGTGCACAACAACTGCGTGCACCAGCACTTCAACAAGGATCCGGCCAAGCCGGCGCGCGCCCTGGTGCTCAAGCCGAAGCCGATGATGATGTTCATGAACCTGCTGTTCCAGCACCAGGTCATTCCGCGCCCGAAAGAGCCGACCGAATTCGGTCCTTACCAGCCGCGCCAGTTCGAAGAGAACTTCAATCACGCCGACTAAGGCCGGACTTCACCACTTCAAAGATAGGAACCACATCATGGCATGGGGCGAATCAACAGCATGGATGACCGGCAGCGAAAACCAGGACCTGTACCAGGACCTGCTGGACGACGCGAGCGCGGCGCCGGTCCGCAATAGCAAGCGCAAGAAGGTGGTGCATCCGAACGAGATGCCGTGGGAAATGTCGCGCCAGGGCTTGCTCAAGCACCTGCTCAACGAGAAGATGAACACGCGCATGGAGTCGGTCGACGCCTACATGCAGATTATCCCGCCGGGCAGCCGTTCGGGCAAGCACCGCCACCTGGCCGAGGAATGCGTGTACGTGCTCGAAGGGCGCGGCTACGACCTGCACCAGGACTGCGACGTCGAGATCACCGACACCTACCACTGGAAGGTGC
>JBAQKU010000012.1:0-5864 GCA_049301315.1 Telluria sp. | reverse complement strand
ACCCCGGCCCGCTGCGCCACGGCGTAGTCGGCCCGGAAGTCGTGCTTCTGCAAGGCGGCGGCCTGGCGCTGCATGAGCTCGGCGCGTTCGTGCTGGCCCAGCTTGTCGAGCGCGCTGCCCAGATGTTGCCAGGCGCGGTAGTTGAGCGGGTCGAGCAGGCAGGCTTTCTCGAGCGCCTCGCGCGCCGCTTCGTAGCGCCCGTCGAGGATGTAGGCGTAGCCGAGGTTGCTGAACAGGAAGGCACTGTCGGGCCCGCTCGCGGCCCCGGCGTCCTTGATCAGTTCCTGCCAGAGCACGATCGCCTTGGCGAAATGGCCCTGCTCGGCGTACAGGGTGGCAAGGCCGTTGCGCGCGTTCAGGTGCGCCGGGTCGGCCTTGAGCGCGGCGCGGTATGACTCGCCGGCCGCTTCGAAGCGGCGCGCCATGTGTTGCGCGCGTCCCAGCACATAGGCGTCGTTGGCGTCGGCCCGGGCATAGGACTGGGGCGGCACGGTGCGCTGACCGAAATCGGCGCACGCGATCAGCAGCGTGCCGGCGCACAGGGCGGACAGGCGTTTCAAGGTGGTTCGCATGACGTTCTCCTGGGTGGTTCAGCGTGCACCGGTTATCCCGGGCAGAATTCGGCCGAGCTGGATCATCGCCGGTCCCAGCAGGACCATCAGCAGCGTCGGAAAGATGCAAAAAATAAGGGGGAACAGCAACTTGAGTCCGATCTTGGCGGCCGCTTCCTCGGCCAGCAGGCGCCGCTTGTTGCGCAAATTATCCGAATGCACCCTCAGCGAGTCCCCCATGCTGGTGCCGAAGCGCTCGGACTGGATCAGCATCGCGACCAGCGCATCGACATCCTCGACTCCGCTGCGCAGGGCAAAATTGCGCAGCGCCTTTTCCTTGGTGAAGCCGGCCCGCATTTCCATCAGCACCAGTTGCAGTTCCTGCGCCAGCACCACGCTCTTGATGTGCACTTCGCTGGCCACCTTGATCAGCGAGCGTTCCAGGCTCAGGCCCGCTTCCACGCACACGGTGAGCAGGTCGAGCGCATCGGGGATCGTTTCGAAGATGTCGCGCTGGCGCCGCGCCGCGATCCGCGCAAGCACGATGTTGGGCAGGTAGTAGCCGAAGGCGGCACAGGCGAGCAGCAGGAACAGGAAGCGCTGGCCTGGCATGGTGGTGCCTGCGGCCAGCGTGCCGACGATGGCCGGCGTGACCAGCGCGAGCAAGGTCTTGGAGGCGAAATACAGGGTTGCGGCAGCCGGATTGCGCCAGCCGGCATTCATGAAACGCGTGCGCAGGGAAGACTTTTCCCAGCCTTCTTCGGGCAGCGAGAGCTTGGTGAATGGCTGCGCAACCTTGGCCACGCGTTCGATCCAGCCGCCGCCCGTCTCGAGCGCGCTGACCTCGGTCGTTCCCATGAAGCTGGAGAGCCGGTCGTGCATCGGTCCGGGCGAGAAAACCACCATCGCCAGCAGCGCCAGGCCAGCGACAACGGCAAATACGATCAGCAGGAACAGCAGTTGTGCGGCGTCCATGGCGTCTCCTATACCCGAATGTGAATCACACTGCGCAGCCACAGGACGCCGAACAGGATCATGCCGGCGCCGTACCAAAGCAGCTTGATGCCGGCCGGCTCGGTCCACAGCTGGCTGATGTAGGCCGGGTTCCCGATCGACATGACGCCGATCATGGCAAACGGCAGCAGGCCCAGGATCCAGGCCGACATCCGCCCTTCGGCCGACAGCACGCGCACCTTGGCGATCAGGCTGAGGCGCTCGCGGATGATGTGGCTGATATTGTTCAGGATCTCAGCCAGGTTGCCGCCCGACTCGCGCTGGATCAGCACGGCGATGACCAGGTAGCGCAGGTCGGTAAGCGGAAGGCGCGTGGCCAGGTTGTGCAGCGCCTCGTTCATCGGCACGCCGTAATTGATCTCCTCGTGCGCGGTGCGAAATTCCCCGCTCAGCGGCTCGGGCAACTCGGTGCCCACCATCTGCAGCACGTTGGTGAACGAGTGCCCTGAGCGCATCGCGCGCGCCAGGAAGTCGGCCGCTTCGGGCAGCTGTTGCTCGATCTTTTGCAGGCGCTTGGCACGCGCGCGCACCAGCAAGCCGTACGGCGCGCCTGTGGCCATCAGCGCCAGCACGATCTTGGCCAGCAGCGGCATCGGCCATAGCTGGACCAGCACCAGCGCCGCGCCCAGCAGGGCGGCCGACAGCGCGAAGAACTGCGCGACCGTCCATTTCACCCCTGCCTGCACCAGCATCCGGTCGATCATGTGCGCCAGCCGCAGGCGGTGCAGGACGTCGTCCATCCATTCGCCCTTGCTGAAGTGGCGCTGCTTCAGGATCGAGACCCGTTCGGATCCGTCCGCCCCGCCGCCCGACATCAGCCGCAGGCGCCGCGCAACGCGCTGCGCGGCCTTGCCATGGTTGGTCGACCACCACAGGTAGGCGCCCTCGGTCAACAGGATGATGGCTGCGAACAGCAGCACCGCAAAGGTATAAAAGAAAGTATCCATCGCACCGTCTTCCTGGTTCTCTATTCGTACACACGCACGGGATCGAACGTCGAGTCGGGCACCGCGGCGCCGAACATGCGCAATCGCTCGGCAAAGCGCGGGCGCACCCCGGTCGCGCAGAAATGACCGAGCACCTTGCCGTCGCAATCGACCCCGGTCTGCTCGAAGCGGAAAATCTCCTGCATGGCCAGCACCTCGCCCTCCATGCCGGTGATCTCCTGCATGCTCACCAGCTTGCGCGCGCCGTCGGTCAGGCGCGTGACCTGCAGCACCACCGTCACCGCCGAGCAGATCTGCTGGCGCATGGCGCGCGGGGTCAGGTTCACGCCCGACATGCCGACCATGTTTTCGAGCCGCGAAAGCGCGTCGCGCGGGGTATTCGAGTGGATCGTGGCAAGCGACCCTTCGTGACCGGTATTCATCGCCTGCAGCATGTCGAGCGCCTCGGCGCCGCGCACCTCGCCCAGGATGATGCGGTCGGGCCGCATGCGCAGCGCGTTGCGCATCAGCGCGTGCTGGGTGACTTCACCCTTGCCTTCGATGTTGGGCGGGCGCGTTTCGAGCCGCACCACGTGCGGCTGGCGCATCTGCAGTTCGGCCGCGTCTTCGATCGTCACGATGCGTTCGTTGGCTGGAATGAAGCCGGAAATCAGGTTGAGCAAGGTGGTCTTGCCGCTGCCGGTGCCGCCCGAAATCAGGATGTTGATCTTGGCCTGCCCGAGCGCCTGCAGCACCAGCATCATGGGCGGGGTCAGGCTCTTGAACTCGAGCAGGTTTTCCACCGTCAGCGGATTGGCGGCAAAGCGCCTGATCGACAGGATCGGGCCATCGACCGCGAGCGGCGGGATGATCGCGTTCACGCGCGATCCGTCCGACAGGCGCGCGTCCACCATGGGGCTCGATTCGTCGACCCGGCGCCCCACCCGCGAAACGATCTTTTCGATGATCTTCATCAGATGGGCGTTGTCGTGGAAGGTGACGTCGGTCAGTTCCAGCCGTCCGTGGCGCTCCACGTAGACCTTGGAATGGGTGTTGACCAGGATGTCCGACACGCTCGGGTCGCTCAGCAGCGGCTCGAGCGGCCCGAAGCCGAGCATCTCGTGCTGGATGTCGAGCACCAGGTTGTGCCGTTCGTTCTGGTTCAGGACAATGCGTTCCTCTTCGATGGTGCGCTGGATCAGCAGCGCCAGCTCGTGCTTGAACTGTTCGGTGGTCAGGCGCTTGAGGCGCTCCAGGTCGATCCTGTCGAGGATCATCTGGTGCATGTTCTTTTTCAGGTCCTGATAGGCGTTGTTGGCCGGCTCGGGTATCGTCCGGCCGGCGCTTCGCGCATCATCGAGCACTGAAAGGCGTTCGCGTAAGGTCATTTGCAGCTCCGCTGTGGGTTAATGGTCGGTGTCGGCGCCGCGGCCGAAAATGCGGTCGAACAGCCCCTTGCTCTCGGGCACACGGCGCGCGGTCACGATCTCGACCAGCTCGGCCAGGCTGCGCGCCACCGCGCTGCTGCGCGACAGGTGCAGCACCGGCACGCCCTGGTTGACCGAGTCGGTGACGGCCACGTAGTCGTTCGGCACGGTGTGGATGACTTCGGCCCCGAGCGCGGTCTGCAGGTCCTGCAGGCGCAGCTTGCCGCCCTTCTCGTAGCGGTTTACCACCAGCCGGGTGTTCTCGGCCGGGTAGCCGAGCGAGCGGAAGATGTCGAGCAGGCGGCGAGCGTCGCGGATGTCGGGCAGCGCCAGCTGAAGCACCGGATAGATCGCATCCGCGTTGTCGAGCGCGCGCAGCGAAATGGCGTCGATCTGGCGCCCCACGTCGAGCACGACGTAGTCGTAGTGCTGGCGTGCCACGCGCAGGATGACGTCCATCTGCTCGGGCTTGAGGTCGATCGCGTGGGTCGGGTCGTCGGCCGCGGCCAGCACGCCGAAGCCGGGCGTCACGTGCACCAGGCACGATTCGAGGAAGGGGCCGTCGATGCGCGCGATCTGGCTGCACACGTCCGACAGCGTCATGGCCGGCTTCTGGTCGGACACGTACAAGGTGGCGTCGCCGAACTGGCCGTGCAGGTCCATCAGCAGCACTTTTTTGTCGGCCAGGGTCGCCAGCGCGTAGCCGAAATTGGTGGCGATGAAGGTCGCGCCGCTGCCGCCCTTGCAGGAAATGAAGGCGAGTACTTTGCCGTCGCGCATGGCGGCCGCGCCGACGGTGGTGGCGATGCGGTCGATCGCTTCATGGAAGGCGCGGTGCACCAGCGGCAGCTGCAGCACTTCGCGCACGCCGGCGCGCATGGCGCGAATCAGCAGTTCGTGCTGGTTCTCGCGGGTGAGCAGCATCAGGCAGGCGCCGGGATAGTGCTTGGAGAGGCGCTCGAGCAGGTCGGCCTCGCTGCTGTCCTGGTCGGTCGCGTCGATGATCACGAGGGTCGGGCTGTCGAACATGAGCCGGTCGAGCGCATCGCGCATGCTGGCGCGGCTGGCGGCCAGGCTGACCGGGGGCACCCGCGCAGCGCCTTGGGACGAGATCTCCGCAAGCAGCTGTTCGTCGCGGGTAATGATTAGCGCTTTCATCGAAAATCCTCGTGGGTGGATGCGGAACGGGATGGTTATGGGCAGACGTTGGTGGCGCCCGGCCGGTAGCCAAGCGAGCCGGCCGGCGTGACGGTGGCGAAGGTCGGAAAATGGAAGCTCCCGGAGAACAGCGAGTCGAGCGCGAGCATCGAGGTATATGGCACGCGGGTGCATCCTGCGCCTCCCGGCACGCACAGGCGCACTTGCACGAAGCGGATGCAGCTGGCGCCGTCGGGGTCGGCGGCGCAGTTGATGATGTTTTGCGCGGGGCAGGTGGGCATCGGGCTGACCGGCGCCAGGTTGCTCCTCAGATGGCTGACGGTCAGGTGGGCATCGGTGATATCGCCGCCCATCGGCAAGCCGCCGGCCGTGCTGCGGAACAGCGCCTTGCGGCGCACCATGTCCATGGCCGCGCTGTCGGTGAAATCGGTGATCGCCGCCGCACGCGCCGCGCGGTGCGTCACCTCGGCCATGGTGTTCCAGAGGTACATCGCGCGCGACAATTCGATCAGGCCGAAAATAAAAGTCATAAAGACCATCGCCGTCAATGCGAACTCGACCGCAGTGGTGCCGCGCTGTGCGGAAAGCCGGGGACAAGGAGCGAATATCGTCATCACGGTTTCCTTCGCTCAGTTCGCATATGCAACGGTTGCGTTTGCGGGGACTTTCCACTCGAAATACTCGTCCGTCCAGCGCCATGTGGCAGCGCTGAAACCCCAGTCGTTAATGGTCAGGCTGGTGGTAACCGTGATGGAGGCCGGGCGTGCTGGCCCGCAGGTCTCTACAAC
>JBAQKU010000011.1:0-1715 GCA_049301315.1 Telluria sp. | reverse complement strand
GCGCCAAGCTGCTCGGGCGCGTGCTGGACGGCGCCGGCCGTCCGCTCGACAACCTGGGCCCGCTCGAAAGCGACACGCGCGCGCCGATCAACGTGCGCCCCGCCAATCCGCTCGATCGCGCCCCCATCGTCGACACGCTCGACGTGGGCATTCGCGCCATCAATGCCATGCTCACCGTCGGGCGCGGCCAGCGCCTGGGCCTGTTCGCCGGCTCCGGTGTCGGCAAGTCGGTGCTCTTGGGGATGATGGCGCGCTACACCACGGCCGACGTGATCGTGGTCGGCCTGATCGGCGAACGCGGACGCGAGGTCAAGGAATTCATCGAACAGATCCTGGGCGCCGAAGGCTTGGCGCGCTCGGTGGTGGTGGCCGCGCCGGCCGACACCCCGCCCCTGATGCGGCTGCAGGGCGCGGCCTACGCCACCACCATCGCCGAGCACTTCCGCGACCAGGGCCAGAACGTGCTCCTGATTATGGATTCGCTGACCCGCTACGCCATGGCGCAGCGCGAGATCGCGCTTGCCATCGGCGAGCCGCCGGCCACCAAGGGCTACCCGCCGTCGGTATTCGCCAAGCTGCCGGTGCTGGTCGAACGCGCCGGCAACGGGCTCGAAGGGGGCGGCTCCATCACCGCCTTTTATACCGTGCTGACCGAGGGCGACGACCAGCAGGACCCGATCGCGGACGCCGCGCGCGCCATCCTGGACGGGCATATCGTGCTCAACCGGAGGCTGGCCGAGGCCGGCCACTACCCCGCCATCGACATCGAACAGTCGATCAGCCGCGCCATGCACTCGATCACCAGTACTGCCCACCAGCAGGCTGCGCGCCGCCTCAAGCAGCTCTATTCGCGCTATGAACGCGCGCGCGACCTGATCAGCGTGGGCGCCTACGCGCCCGGCACCGACCCTGTGCTCGACCAGGCGATCGCCCTGAACGAGAAAATCGAGGCCTTTTTGTGCCAGGAAATCCCCGACAAGGTCGGCATGCTCGAGAGCTTGGGGCAACTTACCACGCTGTTCGAGTGATGGGACCGGCTGGCGCCATCCTATAATTGACCCATCATGGCCAACCGCTCAGCACTTGACACCCTGATCGAGCTGGCCCAGCGCGACACCGACGAGGCCGCAAAACGGCTCGGCGCGGCGCTCAGGGCAGCCGAGGAAACCGAACAAAAGCTGACCATGCTGCTGGGCTACCGCGACGATTACGCAGCACGGCTCGAGGCGGCCCAGGCGGCAGGCATTACCCCGATGGCGTACCGCAATTTCGTCGCCTTCATGGACAAGCTCGACAACGCAATCAATGGCCAGCGCGAAGTGGTCAAGCACGCGCACTACAAGAGCGCCGTCGAAAAGACGGCATGGCAGGCGTGCGAACGCAAGCGCCTGTCGTACCGGACCCTCAACGAGCGCGCGGCCCGCCAGGCGCTGCAGGCAGAAAACAAGCGCGACCAGAAACAGATGGACGAACACGCGGCACGCCAGGCTTACTACAAACGCTGAACCCTCACCACACGGCGCACACTATGCAAACACCGACCCTCCCGATCCAGATCTCCGGCGCCAGTGCCAACCCGAACCCGGCGCGCACGAATGCCAACCCGAACCCGGCTGCCGACGCCCAGTTCAGCCATGCCCTGGCGCGCGAGATCGAACAGCGCCAGCCCGGCAAGGCGGAGGGCGCCGCCGCCCCGGTCCCGGCCAAGCCGGTCC
>JBAQKU010000010.1:0-2935 GCA_049301315.1 Telluria sp. | reverse complement strand
GGCTCACGCCCTGCCCTTCGGCATGCATCCGTCGGCGCGGCGCGTCACGCAGCGAGCAGCGCGGCCGCGTCCCTGGACTTGCGGGTCTTGCCGGCGCGCGAAGGCATGTGGCACAGCCCGCATTGATAGGCGTGGTTCAGGTCCAGTCCGTCGACCACGAACTTGCCATGGCATTTGCAGCAGGGCGCCATGGTCAGCATATTGCTGTGGAAAAAACGCACCAGCGTCCAGGCGCGCGTGAGCGACAGCAGCGGCTCCTCGCCCGGCTCGGGCGGCATCTGTTCGAGATACAGCTTGTAGGCCTTCATCACCGCTTCGATCCCGGTGGCGCCGGTATGTTCGAGCAGGAATTTATGGATGTTAATGAACAGCGAAGCATGGATGTTCGGCTGCCAGGTCAGGAACCAGTCCGTAGAGAACGGCAACATGCCCTTCGGCGGCGATACGCCCTTCAGTTCCTTGTACAGCTTGAGCAGGCGTTCGCGCGACAGCGACACTTCGGTTTCGAGCAACTGCAGGCGCGCGCCAAGCTTGATCAATTCGATCGCGAGCTGGATTTCCTGGGCTTCCGTGACGACGCTTTTCTTGCTCATTTGTGTGCTCCCGGCTTGGTTCTGTTCTGGCGCTGCGATTACGCGATTTCTTCGACCGGCTGGCCGGCCATCAGGATTGCGGCGTGCGACTGGGCCAGCGCCTTGTCCTTGTTGTAGTTGGTCAGCATCGACAGGATGGCGCTGTCGTCGAAGCGGAAGCGCGCCAGCATCATGTTGCCGCCCGCAAGCTTGAGGATCTGGGCGTTGCTCATGCCCTCGATCAGGTCGGCGATCTCGGCGGCGATGCCCAGACGGAAGATTGCAGTCACTTTGTCCGCGCGGATCATCTGCTGGGCCAACATCAGATAGCTCAGGTTAGCATCGCGAATCTCGGCCATCATGTCGTTTGCAGTCATTTCCATCTCCTTGAACCCGTTGAAATCTGGCACCGTGTTTGTATTGCCAGTGGGATACATTCTGAGGGGTCGAAAAAAAATCGGAAATAGGTCGGGCGCTGTATTTTACGTCGGAAAATGGCAGACGCGACCCGTAGGTGTTCGTCTTACAAACACTGCCGGGCCATTGTCGCGCCCCTATGAAACGGAGCGGAATGTGATGTGTTAAAGCGGTGCAACTATGCGACTTTCGGCGCCGTTTTTTCGGCGACTTATACCGTTTACGTCAAACTTTTCGAGAACTTTAGAATTGTTTTGAAAAAAATTTAAAAACATCGAAATTGCTTCTACTGGGTCATTTACGGCCCCGTCTTCCGGAACTTTAGGGGTTTTTGAAATTATTTTTGAAAAAAGCGAAAAAAGGCCGAAAAGCCCCGGTTCGGCCCGGAAAACACCGGGAAAGATATCAATCTGACATTATTTTTCGGCCGGGCGCGGCCTTTTTCTTGTTAAACTGCGCGTCTTGCGCCTCACACAATGAGGCTTCAAGCCATTTATAAAGGGTCGTGCATGCAATCCATCCCCTTGCCTGACATCAATTCGGCGCGCCCGACCAGCCGCGACGACTGCCTGGCGCGCGACGCGCAAGATCGGCTCGCGCCCCTGCGCGCGCAATTCGATCTGCCCGCGGGCCTGATCTACCTCGACGGCAATTCGCTGGGCGCCAGGCCGAGCGCGGCGCTGGCGCGCGCGCAAGAGGTCATTGCGCAGGAATGGGGCCAGGGCCTGATCCGCAGCTGGAACACGGCCGGCTGGTTCGACCTGCCGCGGCGCCTGGGCGACCGGCTGGCGCCGCTGATCGGCGCCCGCCAAGGCGAAGTGGTGGTCACCGACAGCACCTCGCTGAACCTGTTCAAGGCGCTCGCCGCCGCACTGCGCATGCAGGCCGAAGGCGGCGCCGCGCAGCGCCGCGTGCTGGTCACCGAACGCAGCAACTTCCCGACCGATATCTATATGGCGCAGGGACTGGCCGACTGGCTGGCGCGCGGCTACTCGCTGCGGCTGGTCGATTCGGCCGAGGAGCTGCCGGGCGCGATCGACGCCGACTGCGCCGTCGTGCTGCTCACGCACGTGAACTACCGCACCGGCTACCAGCACGACATGGCGGCGCTGAGCCGCCACGCGCATGAGCAAGGCGCCTTGAGCGTGTGGGACCTGGCCCATTCGGCCGGCGCGGTGCCGCTCGAGCTGCATGCGGCCGGCGCCGACCTGGCGGTCGGCTGCACCTATAAATACCTGAACGGGGGACCGGGCGCGCCGGCCTTCATCTGGGTGCCGCGCCGGCACCAGGGCGCCTTCGTCTCTCCGCTGTCGGGCTGGTGGGGCCATGCCGCCCCGTTCGCGATGGCGCCCCGGTTCGAACCGGTGGCCGGGATTGGCCGCGCCCTGTGCGGCACCCAGCCGATCGTCTCGCTGGCCCTGGTCGAATGCGGGCTGGACGTGTTCGAGCAGACCAGCATGGCGGCGCTGCGCGCCAAGTCGCTGGCCCTGACCGACCTGTTCATCGACCTGGTGGAGACGCGCTGCGCCAGCCACCCGCTCGGACTGGTCACGCCACGCGAGCATGCGCGCCGCGGCAGCCAGGTCAGCTTCACCCATCCGCACGGCTATGCGGTGATGCAGGCCCTGATCGGGCGCGGCGTGATCGGCGACTACCGCGAACCGGCCATCATGCGCTTCGGCTTCACGCCCCTGTACACCAGCTTCACCGATGCCTGGGACGCGGTCGAGATCCTCAGGCAGATCCTCGACGACACCGCCTACGATATCGGCGCCAGCCGCGGCGCGGTCACCTGAAAGAGACAACCAGCTTGACGTCCTCCCCGACCTAAAGGACGGGGATTCCTACAGCTAGCGTCGCACGTCCGCGACGGAGAATGTTTAACGCAGCATTGAGATCACGATCATGTACCGCACCGCAATCACTGCAGCACCACTCTCTTATTC
>JBAQKU010000009.1:0-7083 GCA_049301315.1 Telluria sp. | reverse complement strand
CGTCCACCGTGATCTTCTTGGACAAGTCGCCGTTGGCCACAGCGGTGGTCACCTCGGCGATGTTGCGCACCTGCGATGTCAGGTTGCCGGCCATCGAGTTGACCGAGTCGGTCAGGTCCTTCCAGGTTCCGGCCACGCCTTTCACCTGCGCCTGGCCACCGAGCTTGCCTTCGGTGCCGACCTCGCGCGCCACGCGCGTCACCTCGGACGAAAACGATGAAAGCTGTTCGACCATGGTGTTGGCGGTGGTCGCCGCGCGCAGGTACTGGCCCTTGAGCGGATGGCCGTCCACTTCGAGCGCCATGGTCTGCGACAGGTCGCCTTTCGCGACCGCGCCGATCACGCGCGCCATCTCCCTGGTCGGGCGCACCAGGTCGTCGATCAGGGTGTTGACCGAGCTGATGATGGTGGCCCAGCCGCCCACCACGTTCGGCACCGAGGCGCGCTGGGTCAGGCGGCCCTCGCGCCCGACCACGCGGCTCACGTCGGTGACCGCATGCACCATCTTTTCCTTGGTCTCGATGATGTCGTTGAGGGTGTCGGCGATCTTGCCCGACACGCCGGTCCAGTCCGATGGCATGCGCGCGGTGAAATCGCCCTTCTTGAGCGCCATCAGCGTTGCCAGCAAAAGCTTCACGTCGAGCTCTTCGGCCATTTCTGTCATCTTGTTCATCGACTATCGTCCTCGTTGTTTTCGAATTGAAAGGTGGTTCCGGGATTGATGCGCGCGCGCGGCCGTGCCGAGCAGTTCGAGCAGCGCCGGGGCCTGCAGGGGAGGGCTGAGCAGCTCGCCCTGGTACTGGTCGCACCCGAGCTCGTCGAGCACGGCCAGGCCCGGCTCGCTGGCGACGCCCTCGGCCAGCACGCGCAGCCCGAGTGCGCGCGCAATGTGGATGATGGCGGCCACCATGTCGGTGCCGCCGCCGCTGCCGATCCCGGCCACGAAGGCCGGGCCGATCTTCAAGGCGTCGAGCGCCATCTGCTTGAGCGTGGAAAGCGAGGCGGCGTGCCCGAAATCGTCGACCGCCAGGCGCACCCCGGCCTGGTGCAGCTCGGCCAGCACGGGGCCGGCCTCGGGACCGCCCAGCAGCAGGCGCTCGGCGATGCCCAGTTCGAGCCAGCCCGGCGCCAGCTCGCAGATGTCGAGGTGGGCCAGCACGCGCGCGCCCAGGCCGGGCCGCAGCTGCAAGGCGCACAGGCTGAGCGCAATGGTCAGCTCGGGCAGCGCCGCGGCGCGCGTGCGCCACAGCGCAAGCTGTTTGCAGGCGCTGGCAAGCATCCAGTCGTCGACCTGGTCGAGCAGTGCGCGGTCCGATACGCACGGCAGGAAATCCGGCGCCGCCAGCAAGCCGCGGCGCGGATGGTGCCAGTAAAGGCGCGCCTGCACCCCGCACAGCTCGCGCGTATTGACATTCGCCCTTGGCTGGTAGTAGAGCTCGAGTCGATTGTCCGCGAGCGCCTGCTGCAGCTCGCTGCGCCATTGCGCGCATTCCGATTCGTGCGCGTTCAGCTCGTCGCGGAAAAACTCGATGCTGCCGCGCCGGTGCTGCTTGGCGTGGTACATCGCGGTGTCCGCGTTTTTCATCAGTTGGGCCGCGCTGGCGCCGTCCTGCGGATACAGACCGATGCCGATGCTGGTGCTGGTCACGATGCGCTTGCCGCCGATCTCGAAGGCGTTCTCGTGCGCCTCCTTGATCTTGCGCGCCACGCTGGCCGCATTGGCCGGCGCGTCCTTGCCCTCGAGCAGGACCACGAATTCATCGCCGCCCAGCCGCGCCACCACGTCCGACACCCGCACCGCCGCCTTCAGGCGCGCGGCGACCTGGCGCAGCAGCTCGTCGCCGCCCTCGTGGCCGAGCGTGTCGTTGACGCTCTTGAACTGGTCGAGGTCGAGGAACAGCAGCGCGAACCGGCTGCGATGGCGGTCGGCCCGGGCCACCGCGTGCTCGAGCTGCGCGATCAGCGAGCGCCGGTTCACCAGGCCGGTCAGCGGGTCGCGGATCGAGAGCTCATGGGCGCGCTGTTCGGCCAGCTTGCGTTCGGCCACTTCCTGTTCCAGCTCGCCGTTGATGCGTTCGAGGTCCTGCAGGCGCTGCACCCGCAAGTCGCGGTACAGGGTCGACAGCTCCTCGGTCTTGGCGAGCAGCTCCAGGTTTTTCTTGGTCAGCTCGACGAACACCGACACCTTGGTGTGCAGCACCTGCGGAATGACGGGCGTAAACAGGTAATCGGCCGCGCCGGTCTGGTAGGCCTTGAGGCGGTTCATTTCGTCGGCGTGGTGGGCCGTGATGAAGATGATCGGGACCGAGCTGGTACGCGGGTGCGAATGGATCGCCTCGGCCGTTTCGAAGCCGTCCATGCCGGGCATGTTCACGTCGAGCAGGATCACGGCGAATTCGTGGGTGAGCACCTGGCGCAGGGCCTCGCTGCCCGAGGTGGCGGTGATCACCTCGTATTCGTGCTCGCGCATCGCGCCCACGAGCAGGCTTTCGAGTGCGAACAGGCTCGCCGCGTCATCGTTGACAAGTAAGACTTTCGGAATCTGCACGGCGGGAGATGGCCTGTCTGAGAGTGGTTTGCCGATCAATCTATTGCGAACGAAAAGAATAAAAAGATACCCCTGTCCCTGACCGGGTCAGACAGGCGCTTGCTTGAGCGAGCTCGGCGCGCCGGCTTAGTTTAACAATTTCGCGGGAAAACGACACAGAAACATCGTCCAGAATAACGAAAAAAAAATTTCCACGGCGCACGATTAATTGCCCTCGGCTTGCGCTGCATCAATACGAAGGGTTGCGACCCGCGCCAATGATGTTTCCATGTATAAATTTCAACAATTCGGCAAGCATTATCGAATTTTAGTAACAGCTGCTCTACGATTCCGGGTTCATACGCGTTATCCTGTGAATTAAAGCAATAAATGGGAAATCCACATGATTGAACTTGCCCACCTGACGGCGCTGCTCGAATGCGAGGACGAAGCCAGCTGGAGTGCCGCCTTGTTCTCGCTGGCGCGGCAACAGGGCTTCGACCAGGTCTTGTACGGCGTGGTCGCGTCCAAGCACATGAAACTGGAAGCGGCCTTCTTGCGCAGTAATTATTCGCCGAAGTGGCGCGCTACCTACGACACGGAAAAACTGGCCTATGTCGATCCGACCGTCGGGCATTGCCTCAACAGCTCGCTCCCCATCATCTGGAAACCCGACACCTTCCGCACGCCCAACCAGCGCGCGCTGTACGAGGAGGCGAGCGGGCACGGCATCCGTTCCGGCATCACCTTCCCGATCCACGGCCCGAACGGGGAGTTCGGGGTGATCAGCTTCGCGTCCGACAAACTGCCCAGTGACAAATTCGACCTGGCGCCGGGCGAGGCCATGGCGGCCCTGTCGCTGATCCGCGACTATGCCTTCGAGTCGTCCTTGAAATTCATCAATACGCACAGCCCTGCCGAGACGCCGCCGCGCCTGACCAAGCGCGAGCTTGAAGTACTCAACTGGGTCATGGTGGGCAAGTCATCCTGGGAAATCTCGAAGATCACGCGTTGCTCCGAGGCAACAGTAAACTTTCATATCGCTAACATTCGCCAGAAATTCAATGTCAATACGCGTCAGCAGGCGCTGGTCAAGGCGATCAGCATGGGCATGATCACCCCAGAAGGTCACCGTCGCTGAGCTTGCCCCTGACGTAGAGCTTGATCAGGATCGCCACCGCTGGCGGCACGCCCAGGCCGGTCTCGAAGCGGCTGCCGCTGGACTGGGTCACCCCGAAACGGGCCCAGAATTTTTCCTGGCTTTCGCGCCGGCTCATCCGGAGCTGTTTCAGTTCGCTGATCGGTGCCGCAGCGAGTTCGATGCCAGGCGCGGTTTCTGCCGTTTCCCGCACCTGATGATTGTGTTCATGAACCATGCGTCGTCATCCCTGTGAACCAAAGGACTCAGTATTCCACCTGTCGCTATCCGGGCCACCTAGCACTTCTGCTAGTTGCTGCGCTTATCCGGTGTGCATGATTTTTCATGCGCTGCGCATACCTGCGCGCCAGGCTGTCGCAATCGTGGACGGCGCCTCACGCTTCGGGCGGCGGATAAGTGATGCGGGTGCCGTCGACCCGCGCGAAGGAGGTCAGCAGGTGCGGCTTGCGCGCCTTCGGACCGATGATGTCCTCGACTTCGATGCCGCGCACCAGCAGGGCGTCCGCGATCATCGAGCGGTGGCAGCGCCAGGGAACCGCCTCGGCGCACATCAGGGCGCAGCGCTTTTCGCGCGCCAGCAGCGCCACCTGTTCCACGTTGTCGGCAAATTCGGGCGACTGCATGTAATCGGCATAGCCGCGGAACGAGGCATTGCGCCAGGCTGCGTTGGGGGAGTCGGGGCGCGCATGGCGCAAGCCGCCCAGGCCCGGCATGTGCGAGTACGCCATGTGGGCCGCCTCCAGCGCGGCCGGAAGCGCATCGCGGTTGAACTGCGGATTATGGCGCGAGCGCGGCACGGTGCGCACATCGAGCACCAGTTCGACCTGATTGAGGCGAAGCAGTTCGATGAATTCTTCGATCGGCCGGTTCGAATGGCCGATGGTGCATACAAGCGGTGCCGTCATGGCTCGTCGCCCCGGCTATTTCAGCTGATTGAGCAGGAAGGTGTAGGTCAGCGCCCACATCCGGGCCTGCTGGTCGTTGTTGGCGGCGCCGGCGTGACCGCCTTCCATGTTCTCCCAGTATAGTACGTCGTGGCCTTGTTCCTGCATCAGCGCCACCATCTTGCGCGCATGGCCAGGGTGTACCCGGTCGTCGCGGGTCGAGGTGGTAAACAGCACGCGCGGATAGTGCTTGTCCTTGAACACATTGTGGTAAGGCGAATAGCGTGCGATGACCTCCCATTCCGACGCCTGGTCCGGGTCGCCGTATTCGCCCATCCAGGACGCGCCCGCCAGCAGGCGGTTGTAGCGCCGCATGTCGAGCAGGGGCACCTGGCAGACCACGGCGTTGAACAGGTCGGGGCGCTGGGTCATCGCCGCGCCCACCAGCAGGCCGCCATTGCTGCCGCCCATGATGCCGAGGTGGCGCGGGCTGGTCAGCTTGCGCCGGATCAGGTCCTGGGCAACGGAAATGAAGTCGTCGTAGGCGCGCTGGCGGTTCTCCTTCAGCGCCGCCTGGTGCCAGCGCGGGCCGAACTCGCCCCCGCCGCGGATATTGGCAAGCACGTACACGCCGCCTTGCCTGAGCCAGGCCGCGCCCGTCACGCCGCTGTAGACAGGCTTCATCGCCACTTCGAAGCCGCCATAGCCATACAGCACGGTCGGGTTCTTGCCGTCGAGTTTGGTGTTCCTGCCCTTGACCACGAAGTAGGGGACCCGGGTGCCGTCCTTCGAAGTCGATTCGAACTGGGTGACGGTATAGCCTTTGGCGTCGAAAAAGGAGGGCAGCGACTTGACCGCCTGGCGCAGGTCGCTGCCGGCGCGGGCCAGGTACATGGTGGTCGGGGTCAGAAAGCCGGTCACGGTCAGAAAGTACTGGTCGGAGGAAGCCGGGTCGAGCGCTGCCACCCCGAGTGCGCCGAAAGCGGGCGCCGCGACCGCGCGCCGCTGCCACTTGCCATCCACCTGGCGCAATTCGACGATGCGGTTCCTGACGTTTTCGAGTTCATTGAGCAGCAGCGCGCCGCGCGTCACGGCCACCGCCTCGAGCGACTTGGCCGGGGTCGGCTCGAACAGCACCTCGAACTCGCGCTCGCCTTGCATGAATGCCTTGAAGGCGGTGGCGAGCAGGGCTCCTTGCGGATAGGTCCTGCCGCCCACGCTCCAGGGCGAGCGCAGCTCGATCACAAGCTGGTCGCGCACGGCGAAGGCGTTGGCGTCGTCCGGCTTGGCGACCTTGACCAGCGCGGCGCCTTCGCGCACGAACAGTTCGCTGCTGTAGAAAGTGATCTGGCGCTCGACGAACTGGCGCTCGAAGCCGGGCGTGAAATCCTTGTAGCCGGACGCGCTCAGGTCGCCGGAACCGGCCTCGTACAGCACGCGCGCCTGCGCCAGCGGCGTGCCGCGCTTCCATTCCTTGACGATGCGCGGGTAGCCCGAACTGGTCATCGAGCCTGGCCCGAAATCGGACGCCACGAACACGCTGTCGCGGTCGATCCAGCTGGCGCCGCCCTTCGCTTCGGGCAGCACGAAGCCATCGGCGACGAAGCTGCGCGTGGCGACGTCGAATTCGCGCACCACGTGCGCGTCGCCGCCCCCGCGCGAGAGCGAAACGAGGCAGCGCTCGCCTTTCGGCTGCAGGCACGATACCGCGCTCCAGACCCAGTTTTCATTCTCCTCGCGCGCCAGCAGGTCGAGGTCGATGACGGTTTCCCACTCCGGTTCGGGCAGCTGGAACCGGGCCAGCGTGGTGCGCCGCCAGAGGCCGCGCACATGCAACGCATCGCGCCAGAAGTTGTAGTAAAAGTCGCCGTGCTTGCTCACGTACGGGATGCGTTCCTTGGCGTCGAGGATGGTCTTGAGGCGTGCGTGCAGGGCCGCGAACTGGGGCCGGCCCTCGAGTTCCTTCTGCGCGAGCGCGTTGCGCTCCCTGACCCAGGCGAGCGCCGGTTCGGCCGTCACATCCTCCAGCCAGCGGTATTTGTCGGGCGGCTCGGCGCTCGCCTGCGCGTGGGCGCCCCCCATTGCAGCCAGTCCGAGCAGCACGCCGCTTGCCAGTGTTTCGTATGATCGCATGTGCTCCCCCAGGTCGAGCCGCCAGTGTAGCAATATTTTGATCCGCCAATTAGCGTGGCGCGATCACGCGCACCTTCGGCAGCGGCGCCAACGCTCGAGCCGGTGCAGGGCAGGTTGGAACAGCTGCGCGCGTCCGGCACATCTGAACGGACGCGCGCCGGCGCCGAGCTAAAGACCACATTGCCAGTGGGTTGCCCGCATTCGAGTTTGCCACCATGGCGCGCTCGATGGGAATCTACGCCGAAGGTCCGGTCACCCGCAGCGACGAGCTCGAGGCAGCGCAGCGGCGCGCCCTCGAAGCGGTCAAGAACGGGCAGTCCACCCTGGTCGACGTGTTCACGCAGAACCGCTAGCGGCAGGGCTTTTAAGAAATCGGGGTC
>JBAQKU010000008.1:0-10073 GCA_049301315.1 Telluria sp. | reverse complement strand
GTGGTGCAGGTGGCCGCGCTGGCAACCCAGGACAAGGTCAACGAATTGCAGGGCAAGCTGAAGGAAGCCGGGATCAAGTCCTTCACCCAGAAAGTGCCGACCAAATCGGGCGAGCGCATCCGCGTGCGGGTCGGTCCTTTCAGCAAGGAAGAGGCCGAGAAAATGCGGGCACGGCTGACCAGGCTGGGCTTCCCGGGCAGCATGGTGCCGACCTGATGGCAGGCTGTGCAGGCAAGGCGTACGCAGCGTGACGATGTTCGATTATGTCGTCCTGTTCATCCTGGCCGCGTCGGTGATCATCAGCACCTTGCGCGGCCTGGTCAAGGAAATATTGTCGCTGGTGAGCTGGGTGGTCTCCTTCGTGCTGGCCAATGCCTACAGCGCCCAGCTCGCACCATTGCTGCCGTCCATGATTCCCGGCGAGGCGGTGCGCCTGATGGTCGCCTTCGTGGCCCTGTTCCTCGGCGTTCGCATCCTGATGGGCTTGCTCATGCTGGCGCTCGACACGGTGATCAAGGCAAGCGGGCTGAGCCTGGCCGACCGTGGCCTGGGCGGCCTGTTCGGCTTTGCGCGCGGCATTGTAATCGTGCTGGCCGGCGTCATATTGTGCGGGATGACGGAGATTCCCGGGCAGCCGTTCTGGAAGGATGCGCTGCTCTCTCCGCTTGCCGAGAGCGGGGCGCGCACGGTCAAGCCCTTCCTGCCGGCCGCGCTTGCCCAGCACGTGAACTATTGAATTCTTTTATTATTAGCAGTAGCAGTCTTTAGGAGCGCACCATGTGTGGCATCGTCGGCGTCGTCTCGAATAACCCCGTCAACCAGCTTTTGTACGATGCGTTGCTGCTGCTGCAGCATCGCGGGCAGGATGCGGCGGGCATTGCGACCAATCACAGCAGCATGTTTTCCATGCACAAGGCCAACGGCCTGGTGCGTGACGTTTTTCGCACGCGCAATATGCGTTCGCTGCAGGGCAATTCGGGCATCGGCCACGTGCGCTATCCGACCGCCGGCTCCTCCAGCGAGGAGGAGGCGCAGCCGTTCTACGTCAACGCCCCGTTCGGCATCACGCTCGCGCACAACGGCAACCTGACCAACTGGGAACAGCTCAAGGTCGAGATGTTCAAGAACGACCGCCGCCACATCAACACCGACTCCGATTCGGAAGTGCTGCTCAACGTGCTGGCGCACGAAATCCAGCAGGCGACGACCGGCTATTCGCTCGACCCGGATGCCGTGTTCAAGGCGGTCGCCATGCTGCACCGGCGGGTGCGCGGCGCCTACGCCGCGGTGGCCCAGATCGCCGGCCTCGGCCTGCTCGCGTTCCGCGACCCGTTCGGCATCCGCCCGCTGTGCATCGGCATCAATGAAACCGATACCGGCACCGAGTACCTGGTGGCCAGCGAATCGGTGGCGCTCGAGGGCATCGGCTTTCGCTTCCTGCGCGACATCGCGCCGGGCGAGGCGATCTTCATCGACATGGACGGCAAGCTGCACGCCAGGCAATGCGCCGACAATCCCTCGCTCAATCCGTGCGCCTTCGAATACGTCTACCTGGCGCGTCCCGATTCGATCATCGACGGCGCCTCGGTGTACGCCACGCGCCTGAAAATGGGCGAGTACCTGGCCGACAAGATCCGCAGGCAGTTCAGCGCCGGCGAGATCGACGTGGTCATGCCGATCCCCGATTCCTCGCGTCCCGCGGCGATCCAGCTGGCCCTGAAACTGGGCATCGAATACCGCGAAGGCTTCATCAAGAACCGCTACATCGGACGTACCTTCCTGATGCCGGGGCAGGCGATCCGCAGCAAGTCGGTGCGCCAGAAGCTGAACGCGATCGGCTCCGAATTCAAGGGCAAGAACGTGCTGCTGGTGGACGACTCGATCGTGCGCGGCACCACCAGCCGCGAAATCGTGCAGATGGCGCGCGAAGCGGGCGCCAGGAACGTGATCTTCGCCTCGGCCGCGCCGCCGGTGCTGTTTCCGAACGTGTACGGCATCGACATGCCGACCCGCGACGAGCTGATCGCCTACGGCCGCACCACCGAGGAAACCTGCCGCGAGATCACGGCCGACGCCCTGGTGTACCAGGACGTCGATGCGCTCAAGCAGTCGATCTCGGACGTGAACCCGGCGCTGCGCAATTTCGAGGCCTCGTGCTTCGACGGCGTGTACGTGACCGGCGACGTGACCCAGGCCTACCTCGACCGCCTCGAGTATGCGCGCCACAATCCGAAAGCGGCGCTTGGCGAAGAAGCGGTGCGCACGCAACTGAACCTGAACCTGGCCACCACCGAATAAGGGCGGACCATGGCGGCGCACCTTCGCGCCGGCATGGCCGCATCGATCATGAACGACAAGAAAAACTACGGCTTCACCACCACCATCCTGCACAACGACCGCCGCAAGCCGATCGAGCACGGCTCGCTGCACAAGCCCGTGCACACCTCGGTCGCATTCGGCTACGACGATGCGCGCCAGCTCGCATCGGTATTCCAGGGCAAGGAGCCCGGCTTTCGCTACGGCCGCCAGGGCAATCCCACCGTCGCGGCGCTGGAAGACAAGATCACCCGCATGGAAGACGGCCTGGCCACGCTGTGCTTTGCCACCGGCATGGCCGCCATCGGCGCGCTGTTCCAGGCACTGCTGCGCAAGGGCGACCATGTGGTGTCGTCCGCTTTCCTGTTCGGTAACACCAACAGCCTGTGGCAGACCGCCGCGGGGCAGGGCGTCGACGTCGCGTTCGTCGACGCGACCGACGCGGCCAACGTGGAAGCGGCGCTCACGCCGGCCACCCGCATCGTGTTCGTGGAAACCATCGCCAACCCGCGCACCCAGGTGGCGGACCTGGCGCGCATCGGCCAGCTGTGCCGCGAGCGCGGCATCCTGTACGTGGTCGACAACACCATGACCACGCCCTACCTGTTCCGCCCGAAGAGCGTGGGCGCGGGCCTGGTCGTCAATGCCCTGACCAAGTCGATTGCCGGGCACGGCATTGCGCTGGGCGGCGCCCTGACCGATACCGGCGTGTTCGACTGGACCAACTACCCCAACATCGCGCCCAACTACCAGCGCAACCCGCCAGCGCAGTGGGGCATGGCGCAACTGCGCGCCAAGGCCCTGCGCGATTTCGGCGCTTCGCTCGGACCGGAAGCGGCGCACCACATCGCGCTCGGCGCCGAGACGCTGGCCCTGCGCATGGAGCGCACCTCGGCCAATGCGCTGGCGCTGGCGCAGATGCTCGAAGCCGACCCGCGCGTGGGCGCGGTGCATTATCCGGGGCTGGCCTCGCATCCGCAGCACGCGCTCGCGAGCGGCCTGTTCCGAACCTGCGGCTCGCTGTTCAGTTTCGAGCTCAAGGACGGGATCGATTGCTTCGATTACCTGAACCGGCTCACGCTGGGCATCCCCGCCAGCAACCTGGGCGACACGCGCACGCTGGTCATCCCGGTCGCGCACACCATCTTCTACGAGATGGGGGCCGAACGGCGCGCCAGCATGGGCATCGCCGAGTCGCTGATCCGGGTCTCGGTCGGCATCGAGGATGGCGCCGACCTGCTGGAGGACTTCAGGAACGCCTTGCAGGCGTAAAAGGCGTGCGTTTGCCTCACGCTTTCGGTGCCCGGTAAATCCAGTTATCATCTGGGCCTCAGTCACGCTTACCGAGTCCGACGATGAAGAAGTATCTGTTTTGCCTGACCCTGCTGCTGGGCGGCGCCGCACTGGCCGACGAGCTGGCCGACGCCAACGCCCTGTTCGCCAGGAAGGCATACCCGCAGGCGCTGCAGCTGTACACCAAACTGGGCAACGCGGGCAACCCCGAGGCCCAGTTGCACCTTGGCGAAATGTTCTGGTACGGCGAGGCCGGCCTGGTCGACCCGGCCAAGGCGGAATGGTGGTACCGCAAGGCCGCGGCCAAGGGCAACAAGACCGCCGTCGCGGCGCTGCACATGATCGGCCAGCGCGCCGCCCGGCGTGCCGAGCTCGACTACTGGATCTCCGGCTACGACGGCGCCGACCTCAAGTCGGGCAAGTTCGATTGCCCGGTGCCGCGCATCCCGTCCGTCTCCAGGCAGAACGCCGAGATCGAGGCGGTGGGGGCGCGGGTGGAAGCGTGGCAGGCCTGTTACAACGGCTTCGTCCAGAACGTCAACCAGGCCGCGCCGCTGACCAAGCGCATTCCGGCCGACGTGGCCGACCTGCTGACCAAGGATGAGATGGAGCGCGCCCAGGCCTACCTGGCGCAAGTGCATGCGGGCATCGCCGAGGGCGCGCGCGTGACCGCCAAGCTGGTGCTGGCCGACTTCGCCGCATGGCGCAGCGCCACCGACGCCTACGTGGCCGAGCACAACCGCATCGTGAAGGATTCGCGCTAGGAGCGCCTAGTTCCAGCTGCGCATCAGGCCCACGGCCAATCCCTCGAGCGCGAACTCGTCGTTGTCGAGATCGACCCGGATCACCTTGAAGTCAGGGTTTTCCGGCAGCAGTTCCACCAGCGTCCCGGTTTTCCTGTAACGCTTGACCGTCACGTCGTCGCCGATGCGCGCGACCACGATCTGGCCGTTCTTGGCGCTGTCGACCTTTTTCACCGCCAGCAGGTCGCCGTCCATGATGCCGGCGTCGCGCATCGACCAGCCGCGCACCTTGAGCAGGAAGTCGGGCCGGGCCGAGAACATGGCCGGGTCGACGCTGTAGGTTGCCTCCACGTGTTCCTGCGCCAGGATGGGGGAGCCGGCCGCGACGCGCCCGACCAGCGGCAGCGCCATCATCAGCGCCGGCGGCGGCATCGACGTTTCCAGGCTGGCCCCGACCAGGCGGATCCCGCGCGAGGTGCCGGGCGAAATTTCAATGGCGCCCTTGCGCGCCAGCGCCTGCAGGTGCTCCTCGGCCGCGTTGGCCGACTTGAAGCCCAGTTCAGTGGCGATCTCGGCGCGGGTCGGCGGAAAACCCGTGTTCTCGATCGCGTCCCGGATCAGGTTGAGGATTTGTTCTTGCCTTGGAGTGAGCTTGATCATGGGGTACGGGGGCTGTGTGGATGAACAGACTGTATTTTTGTACAGTATTTCGTTCAATGCAAGGGAAATTGTCGGTTTTCTTAAAAAAAATGCGCATGGCGCGCCGCGCGCTGCCAAGCCCCTTGCACGAAGGGATTGAGTCGGCGCGTGTTTTCAGGTTATAATTGCCGGCTTTCCCTTCCCACACTCGTCTTGACGCCGAGGTGGGCATTTGTTTAAACGTCCCTAAGGAGTTATGCATGCGTCATTATGAAATCGTTTTTATCGTCCACCCGGACCAAAGCGAGCAAGTCCCGGCGATGATCGAACGTTACAAAGCCAGCGTGACCACGCGCGGCGGTTCGGTTCACCGCGTTGAAGACTGGGGCCGTCGCCAGATGGCTTACTCGATCCAGAAGCTGCCAAAAGCACACTACATCTGCCTGAACATCGAATGCGACAACGAGACGCTGGTCGAGCTCGAGACCGCGTTCAAATTCAATGATGCGGTGCTGCGTCACCTCACCGTCAAGATGAAGAAGGCCGAAACCGCGCCGTCGCCGATGATGAAATCGGTACAACGTGAAGACGCAGCCAAGAGCCACCGTTCGGAAGCTCCGGCTCCGGCAGCGGCGCCAGCAGCGGCTCCTGCAGCAGCAGCGGCTTGATTTCCCGGGCCAGGAATAACCTGAACGGCGCAGTTCCACTTCGGTGAATCAGCTCCAGCTTGTAGCCTTTATCTCGGAGCGCGACGTGTTGCGCTATACCCCGGCCGGCGTGCCGATCGTGTCGGCCATGCTGACCCACGGTTCGCAGCAGACCGAAGCAGGGGTGAACCGGCTGATCGAATTTGACATCCCTGCGCTTGCCGCAGGCGAGATTTCAGGACGGTTCAGCCAGGCAGAGTTGGGCGCAGCGCATCAGTTCACGGGATTTTTGGCCAGGAAGAACCGCAACAGCAAAGCCCTGGTGTTTCACATCATTGATTTCAGTGCCGCCCCATAAAGCGGTGCACATTTTAGATACAGGAGCCTCAAATGGCATTCGGTAAAAAATTCGACAAGAACAAGCTCAAGCTTAAAGAAAAGCGTAAACAACAGAACCCACTGTTCAAGCGTAAGAAATTCTGCCGCTTCACGGCAGCGAACGTGGAACAGGTCGACTACAAAGACGTCGACACCCTGAAAGACTTCGTCCAGGAAAACGGCAAGATCATGCCAGCACGCCTGACCGGCACCAAGGCGCACTACCAGCGCCAGGTTGATACCGCCATCAAGCGCGCACGCTACCTCGCGCTGTTGCCATACACCGATCTGCACCACGCTTAAGTGTCGTCACCGACAACTTAGCAACGTCAGATAATCCTGGAGAGAACTATGCAAATCATTCTGTTAGAAAAAGTAGTTAACGTCGGCAACCTCGGCGACGTGGTCAAAGTCAAGGACGGTTACGCACGTAACTTCCTGATTCCGCAACGCATGGCACGCCGTGCCACCGCCGCCGCCGTGGCCGAATTCGAAGTCAAGCGCGCCGAACTGGAAAAAGCCGCAGCTGCCAAGCTGGCCGCTTCCCAGGCGCAAGGCGAGAAGCTGAGCGGCATGACCGTCACGATCGCCCAGAAAGCCGGCGTCGATGGCCGCCTGTTCGGTTCCGTGACCAACTTCGACATCGCCGAAGCGCTGAGCAAGCAAGGTTTTGCTGTGGAAAAAGCCCAGGTGCGCATGCCTGTCGGCCCGCTCAAGACGACCGGCGAGCACGCTGTCGCGGTTGCACTGCACACCGACGTGGTGGTGGAAATCACCATCGCCGTGGTCGGCGAAGCAGCGTAAAGCTGAGATTGCGGTTCGCGCCGCAATGCAACAAAAAACCGGGTCCGCCCGGTTTTTTTACGCCTGTTTCCGGCTCATTATTGCAGCCTGACTACCCGGAGCGGGTATAATTCGCGCCATGAACGCAGCCCCCGATCCGCAACTCGACGCCCTCCGTATTCCGCCGCATTCCATCGAAGCAGAACAATCCGTCATCGGCGGCCTGCTGCGCGATAATGCCGCATGGGACCGCATCGCCGATTTCATGCATGCGGACGACTTCTACCGCTACGACCACCGCATCATCTTCGAGCAGCTCGTCAAGCTCATCAACGCGGCGCGGCCGGCCGACGTGATCACCGTCTTCGAGGCGCTCACCAACCTGGGCAAGGCCGACGACGTGGGCGGCCTGCAATACCTGAACGCGATGGCGCAGAACACCCCGTCGGCGGCCAACATCCGGCGCTACGCCGAGATCGTGCGCGACCGCGGCGTGCTGCGCAAGCTCATCACCGTGGCCGACGAGATTTCCGGCAATGCCTTCAACCCGCAGGGCAAGGAAGTCAAGCAGATGCTCGACGAAGCCGAGTCCAAGATCTTCGCGATCGCCGAAGAGGGCTCGCGCGGCGCCCAGGGCTGGGTCGCGGTGCAGCCGCTGCTGACCCAGGTGGTCGAGCGCATCGACGAACTGTACAGCCGCGACAACCAGAGCGAGATCACCGGGGTGCCGACCGGCTTCATCGACCTCGACCGCATGACCTCGGGCCTGCAGCCAGGCGACCTGGTGATCGTGGCGGGGCGCCCCTCGATGGGCAAGACCGCGTTCTCGATCAACATCGGCGAGAACGTGGCGATCGATTCGGGCCTGCCGGTGGCGGTGTTTTCGATGGAGATGGGCGGCACCCAGCTGGCCATGCGTATGCTCGGCTCGGTCGGCCAGCTCGACCAGCACCGCCTGCGCACCGGCAAGTTAAATGACGAGGACTGGCCGCGCCTGACCCACGCGATCCAGAAAATGAACGACGCCCAGCTCTACATCGACGAGACCCCCGCGCTCAATTCGATCGAACTGCGCGCGCGCTCGCGCCGCCTGTCGCGCCAGTGCGGCAAGCTCGGCCTGATCATCGTCGACTACCTGCAGCTCATGACCGGCAACCAGCAGGGCGACAACCGCGCCTCCGAGATCTCGGAAATTTCGCGCGGCCTGAAGGGCCTGGCCAAGGAACTGCACTGCCCCGTGATCGCGCTCTCGCAGCTGAACCGCTCGCTCGAGCAGCGCCCCAACAAGCGGCCCATCATGTCCGACCTGCGCGAGTCCGGCGCGATCGAGCAGGACGCCGACGTCATCATCTTCCTGTATCGCGACGAGGTCTATAATCCCGACTCGCCCGACAAGGGGACCGCCGAGATCATCATCGGCAAGCAGCGTAACGGGCCGATCGGTTCGGTGCGCCTGACCTGGATCGGGCAGTACACCAAGTTCGGCAACTACAGCGGTGGCCTGGCCCTGTACCAGGGCGACTGATACGACACCAGCCGCTGGCGGCGGGCGCTTCTGCAGCATCAATACGATTTAACGGAGAAAAATACATGTTTGGACGCTTAATGCCCACAGAGGGCAAATTCTTTGACCTGTTCAACCAGCATGCGGCGCTGTGCGTCAAGGGCGCGCAGGAAATGGTCGGCCTGATGACCAACTTCGACGACCTGCAGAACCGCACCCATGCGATTGAAAGTCTTGAAAAGCAGGCCGACAAGATCACCTACGCCACCGTCGACATGCTGCACAAGACCTTCATCACCCCGATCGACCGCGACGACATCCACAAGCTCATCACGCGCATGGACGACATCCTCGACCTGATGGAGGACGCGGCCCAGACGGTCTGGCTGTACGACCTGAAGGCGGTCACGCCGGAAGCGCAGCGCCTGGCCGAACTGTGCCTGGCATGCTGCCAGAAAGTCGAGCAGGCGGTCGGCCTGCTGCACAACATGGACAACTCGCACAAGATCGTGGCGATCTGCGAAGAGATCGACCGCCTCGAGTCGGACGCCGACCATGTGATGCGCGCGGCCATGTCCAAGCTGTTTCGCGACGAGCCCGACGTGCGCACCCTGATCAAGCTCAAAGCCATCTACGAGATACTGGAAACCGTCACCGACCGCTGCGAGGATGTTGCCAACATCATCGAAGGCATCATCGTCGAAAACGCGTAATCGGAACGATTCCATGCAAACTCTACAAATGAGCATTTACATGCTCGCGGGCCTGGTCGCGCTGGCGCTGGTTTTCGACTTCATGAACGGCTTCCATGATGCCGCCAACGCGATCGCGACGGTCGTCTCGACCGGCGTGCTCAAGCCGCAGTCGGCCGTTGCGATGGCCGCCATCTTCAACTTCATCGCCATCTTCGTGGTCGGCCTGCACGTCGCGGCCACGGTCGGCAAGGGCACGGTCGACCCGGCCGTGGTCGATCATTACGTCGTGTTCGGCGCCCTGGTCGGCGCCATCATCTGGAACGCCATCACCTGGTACTACGGCATTCCGTCGTCCTCGTCGCACGCCCTGATCGGCGGCCTGGTCGGCGCCGCAGTTGCCAAGGCCGGCACCGGCGCGCTGGTCGGCAGCGGCCTGCTCAAGACGGTCCTGTTCATCGTGATCTCGCCGCTGTTCGGCTTCATCCTCGGCTCGATCATCATGCTGCTGGTGTCGTGGGTATTTGTCAGGTCGACCCCGCGCAAGGTCGATACCTGGTTCCGCCGCATGCAGCTGGTTTCTGCTGCCGCGTACAGCCTGGGGCATGGTGGCAATGACGCGCAAAAGACCATCGGCATCATCTGGATGCTGCTGATCGCCGCCGGCGTATCGACTGCGGCGGACAAGGCGCCGCCGATGTGGGTGATTATTTCCTGCTACACCGCGATCAGCGTGGGGACCCTGTTCGGCGGCTGGCGCATCGTCAAGACCATGGGCCAGAAGATCACCAAGCTCAAGCCGGTGGGCGGTTTCTGCGCCGAGACCGGCGGCGCGATCACGCTGTTTGCCGCCACCGCGATGGGGATTCCGGTGTCGACCACGCACACCATCACCGGCGCCATCGTCGGCGTCGGCTCAGCCCAGAAGATGTCGGCGGTGCGCTGGGGCGTGGCCGGCAACATCGTGTGGGCCTGGGTCTTCACCATCCCGGCCTCCGCCTTCATGGCCGCGATCGCCTGGTGGATCGGCACCCACGTCATGTAAGGGCGCTCGCCAGAAAAGAATCGGGGTCTGTCC
>JBAQKU010000007.1:0-4104 GCA_049301315.1 Telluria sp. | reverse complement strand
GCTTTTTTGCGTCCGCTCGCCTTAATCGCGGCTGCCGCCCAGTCCCAGCAGCGACAACAGGTGCACGAAGATGTTGTACACGTCGAGATAGATGCTCAGCGTGGCGCTGATGTAGTTGGTTTCGCCGCCGTTGATGATGCGCTGCACGTCGACCAGGATGAAGGCCGAGAAGATGCCGATCGCCATCACCGAGATCACGATCGACAGCGCCGACAGTCCCAGGAAGAGGTTGGCGACCATGGCCAGCAGCAGCACGATCACGCCGGCGAACAGCCACTTGCTGAGCGCGGAAAAATCGCGCTTGGACACGGTCGCGATCGACGCCATCACCGCGAACACCGATGCGGTGCCGCCGAAGGCGGTCATGATCAGGGTGGCGCCGTTGGAGTAACCGAGGGTGTGCGTCAGCAGCGGGGTCAGCATCAGGCCCATGAAGAAGGTGAAGCCGAGCAGCACGGCGACGCCCACGCCCGAGTTCTTGGTCTTTCCGATCGCGTAGATGAAACCGAACGCAATGGCCATGAAGAGCATGAAGCCCATGAAGCCGCTCGGCATCGGCAACTGCATCTGCACGCCGACCACCGCGCCCAGCACGGTGGGAATCATCGACAGCGCCAGCAGCCAGTACGTATTGCGCAGCACGCGATGGCGCACCAGCTGGCCGGAGCCGGCCAGGTCGTAGGTCTTGTTGAGATTTGGGGTCATGAATGCCTCCGGTAAATGAATAAGTTGTTACATACTAAAAGGATAGCACGACTGCGGAATAATGCGCAAAATCGGCGCCAGGGCGCCAAGCTGCGGCGCGTATCACTGGCGCCACTCTATCACTTCCCCGATGAGCCGCGCAATATCGGTCAGGTGGGGTGTTATATGGTAAAATCGAAGGTTGATTGAGTCTCATAACTCGACATTAAACCTTTCTTTTTATTGGAGTTTTTACAAATGGCAATCGAACGCACCCTGTCGATCATCAAACCAGACGCAGTCGCCAAAAACGTAATCGGGCAAATCTACAGCCGATTCGAAGGCGCCGGCCTGAAAGTGGTCGCCGCACGCATGATTCAGCTCTCGCGCGCTGAAGCCGAAGGCTTCTACGCCGTGCACGCCGCGCGTCCGTTTTTCAAGGATCTGGTCGACTTCATGATCTCCGGTCCTGTGATGGTCACCGCCCTGCAAGGCGAAAACGCGATTGCCACCAACCGCGACCTGATGGGCGCGACCGATCCGAAGAAGGCGGACAAAGGCACGATCCGCGCCGATTTCGCCGATTCGATCGACGCCAACGCAGTGCACGGCTCCGATGCAGCCGAGACCGCTGCTGTCGAGATCGCCTATTTCTTCCCGACCCTGAACGTGTATTCCCGTTAATTGGCCGCGGCTGACTGACACGCAGTAAACCGCTCGCCCGGTGCCCACGGCCCGGCGGGCGGATGTTAGACTTAACAAACACCGGATTTGACATTCGAATTTTAAAGACAAGCCCATGACGACCCTCACCAACCTGCTGGACTTCGATCCCGCGCAACTCGTCGCTTACTGCGCCGACTTGGGTGAGAAGCCGTTTCGCGCCAAGCAGTTGCAGCGCTGGATACACCAATTCGGCGCGAGCGACTTCAACGCCATGACCGACCTGGCCAAGTCGCTGCGCGACAAGCTGGCCACGCGCGCCGAAATCCGCGCACCAAGCGCGATCAGCGACCACACCTCGCTGGACGGCACGCGCAAGTGGCTGGTCGACGTGGGCAACGGCAATGCGGTCGAAACCGTGTTCATCCCGGAAGAAAACCGCGGCACCCTGTGCATCTCGACCCAGGCCGGCTGCGCCGTCAATTGCCGCTTCTGCTCGACCGGCAAGCAGGGCTTCAACCGCAACCTCACGGTGGCCGAAATCATCGGCCAGTTGTGGATGGCCGAATTCGAACTGCGCAAGACGAAGGGCGTCGAGCCCGGACCGAAGGGCGAACGCCAGATCACCAATGTGGTGATGATGGGCATGGGCGAGCCGCTGCTCAATTTCGAGCCGACCGTCACCGCGCTCAAGCTCATGCTCGACGATAACGCTTACGGCCTGTCGCGCCGCCGCGTCACGCTCTCCACCTCGGGCGTGGTGCCGATGATCGACAAGCTCTCGCAAGAAGTGCCGGTGGCGCTGGCGGTGTCGCTGCACGCGTCCAACGATGCGCTGCGCGACGGCCTGGTGCCGCTCAATAAAAAATATCCGCTGCGCGAACTGATGGCCGCCTGCAAGCGCTATCTGGCGTTCGCGCCGCGCGACTTCATCACGTTCGAATACTGCATGCTCGACGGCGTCAACGACAGCGACGAGCACGCGCGCGAACTGGTGGCGCTGGTAAGCGACCGCGAGGTCGGGCTCTCGTGCAAGTTCAACCTGATCCCGTTCAATCCCTTCCCCGAGTCCGGCCTGCTGCGCTCGAAGAATCCGCGCATCAAGGCTTTCGCGCAGGTGCTGATGGACGCCGGCCTGGTGACCACGATTCGCAAGACGCGTGGCGACGATATCGACGCCGCCTGCGGCCAGCTGGCCGGCGAAGTACAGGACCGCACCCGGGTCCAGGAGCGCATGGAGAAAATGAGCGAATACCAGAAGAAGTTCGGTCCGAATTTCGGACGCATCGTGGAGATTTCTTCTTGATGCCGGGCTTGGCGCGGCGCCTTGCGGCGCATCTGGCGCTGTGCATGCTGGCCGGCACGCTGGCAGCCTGCGCCGGCAGCGGCGGCGCAAGCCAGGAACTCAAGACCGCATCGGACCAGACCACGGCCGAAAAACGCTCGGCGATCCGCTTGCAGCTGGCGATCGGCTACTTCCAGGACGGTAAGCTGGAGGTGGCGCTTGACGAAGTCAAGAAGGCGCTGGCCGCCGATCCCGACTCGGCCGACGCCTACGGCGTGCGGGCCCTGATCTATTCCGGCATGGGCGAGCGCGCGCTGGCCGAGGACAATTACCAGCGCGCCCTGAAGCTGGCGCCGGGCAATCCCGAGCTGGGCAACAACTACGGCTCCTTCCTGTGCCAGACCGGGCGCGCAGAGCAGGGCATCGGCTACTTCGAGGCCGCGCTTAAGAACCCGACCTACCAGTCGCCGCTCAAGGCGCTGCTCAACGCCGCCTCGTGCAGCCTGAAAATCAAGAAGTTCGAGCAGGCCGAGCGCTACCTGCTCGATGCGCTGCGTTACGAGCCTGATTTGCCGACCACCAACGCCAGCCTGGCGCGGGTATATTACGAACGGCGCGACTACACGCGTGCCGGATTTTTTATCAACCGCCTGAAAGCGGCCTCCAAACTCGACACCTTCTCGGCCGACGTGTTGTGGCTTGCGATACGGGTCGAGCGCAAGCTTGGCGACAAGGCATCCGAGGCCAGCCTGGTGACGCAGTTGGTGCGGCGTCATCCCGGTTCGCCCGAACATGCCGCTTTCCAGCGCGGTGCATACGATGAGTGAGACAGGAACCATAATGAGTGAGTGGGCAGAAGATTCGGCTGTGCCAGCGAGCGGTCATGCAACCCCCGGCAAGGCGCTGGCGGCCCAGCGGGAAGCGATGGGCTGGAGCGTCGAGCAGGTGGCAGGCCAGCTCAAGCTGGCAGTGCGCCAGGTGGTGGCGCTGGAAGCGGGCGACTACGCCAGCTTGCCCGGCCCCGCGGTGGTGCGCGGCTTCGTGCGCGCCTATGCCAAGGTGGTCAAGCTGGACGCGGCCCCGCTGGTGGCCATGATCGAGCTGGAGACCCCGGCGCCAAACGACGCCACCGCGACCACGGTGCGGCGCGACAAGCCGGCCTCGTTTTCCGAGGTGCGCTTTCCGAGCCACGGCAAGCGCGCGCGCCCGGTCGGCGGCCGGCTCGCGCTGGTCGTGCTGGTGGTCGTCGCCGCCGCGCTGGCCTGGCAATTCGACCTGATTCCGGCCAACCTGCTGCCGGGCGACAGGCCGGCCGCAGCCGGCTCGCAAGCGAGCGTGACGGTATTGCAGGCGCCGCTGACGGCCAAGCCGGCCGACAGGGCCATCGAGACCACGCTGATCAAGCCGGACGCACCGCTGCCGTCGAACCAGGTGCCGCTGATCTCGGTGCCGCCCGGCGCCGGCCCCGCAAC
>JBAQKU010000006.1:0-11141 GCA_049301315.1 Telluria sp. | reverse complement strand
ACCCGGGGAAGCGCCCAACAGCGCCCCGGCTGCAGCCAGCGCCGGGACGGCCGCGCCTGCCGCACGCAGCAAGCAACAGGCGATGGCTGCCCTGATGGCGCTGCCGGAGCTCAAGGCATGGTCGAGCCAGCTCGAAAAGCAATCGGGCGGCAAGGTGCATGGCGCCCTCATCGAATACGACCCCGCGCCCAAGCTCATCGACGGCAAAAGCTATTGGCAATTCAGCTTTGTCGAGAACGGCAGCGATGCGGCGCACCGCTGGGAAAGCTTCCTGGTCGCCGAGCAGGGCGACGACATTCTGGTCGAGGACGCCGACACCGACGCCGTGCTGAGCCTGGATCAATGGCGCAAGGACAAGCAGCCGATGGCACGCACCGGCGCGCCTGCAGGCGGCGCCTGAGCGCACGATTGAGCCTGCGCAAACGCGCTTGTACTGTCCGGTTTATTGTCACAACTGCCGCTGACCGAAACAACGCCATCGGGTTCGTGGACACCGGTGACGGTACTCCTCCCTCGGCCGGCGGCGCCTCTTGTTCACTTTAAGCTATTTCTAGCCACAGGTTGGAGCAAGAATTACGTTCCCAAAAACCCAACCAGCATAAATACCGAGCACAAATAAAATCGTGCCGACGATCTTGGCGGTGGTTAATTCTTCGGCCATCTCACTCTCCTGGTACGTTTCAGAGACATTATGAATTAACAATAAGAACAGTTGATGATATCAATCAATTACTGCAGGAAAAACCTGCCGCAAAAAGGTCGCTTGCAAACCAGTATGTAGCCGGGAAGGTGTGCCGGCGCGGGGCTGCTGGCGGGCTGTGGGTATGGCGAGATGGACTAAAGCCTGCCTGACTGGAAAGTCGCGAAGACGAGGTCTCGTTAACTATCCAGGTGTGAAATGAGCAGCCTGCGGCGGTCGGCATCGCCGCCGGCCTGCTTTCCCGCGCCCGACGTGGGCGCGTGCGACTCGAGCGAAATCCCGACCGACATGATATCGATGAGCAGCAGCTGCAAGATGCGCGAGATCATCGACAGGAAGGTGGTACTGTCCTCGGCATGGTCGACCGCCAGGCACACCGTCGCCTTGCGGGCCAGCGGCGACTGGCTGTTGGTCATCGCAATCACGTCGGCGCCGGCGGCGCGCGCCGCATCGACCGCACTGAGCAGCTCGGGCAGGCGCCCTGAATTCGAAATCGCGATCACCACGTCGCCTGGCTTGAGCAGCTCCGCGGCCAGCGTGAACAGGTGCGAGTCGCCGTACGACGAACTCGGAATGCGAAAGCGAAAAAACTTGTGCTGCCCGTCCAGCGCGACCACGCGCGCATTGCCCACCGCGTAAAACTCGACCCGATTGGCCTTGCGCACCAGCGCGATGGCGCGGTCGATCGAGTGCACGTCGAGCTGGTCGCGAAACTTCAGGATCGCCGACACGGTATTGTCGATCACCTTCGCCGACAGGTCATGCGTGCTGTCGCTGCTGCGCACCTGGCTGTGCCGCACCGGAATCGCCCCGGTCAGGCTGCTGGCGAACTTGAGCTTGAAATCGGCCAGCCCGAGAAAGCCGAGCGAACGGCAAAACCGGATCACGGTCGGCTGGCTCACTTCGGCCAGGCGCGCGATGTCGGCGATCGGCTCGTTGAGCACAAGGCGCGGCTGCTCGAGCACCAGCTTGGCCACCCGCTGTTCGGCGGGCGTGAGCTCGTGCTGCAAATGGCCGATGCGTTCCATCAGGGTGTTGGCGCCGCTGCGCCCGCGCAGGTGCTCCGACAAGATCGTCGCCACGCCGTAGAACGCCGGGTTCGGCGTGGTGATGACGTAGGTGGGAATGTCGGCCAGGTAGCCGGTGAAGCGTCCCTTCGCCTCGAAACGCGCGCGAAACGGCGAACTGGCAAACCATTCGCCCATGCGCGGCACGATGCCGCCTCCGATGAAGATGCCGCCGAACGCGCCCAGCGTCACCGCCAGATTGGCCGCCGCCCCGCCCAGCATCGCGCAGAAGCATTCAAGCACTTCGGTGCATAAGGGGTCGTGCTGTTCGAGCGCGCCCGAAATGATCTCGGGCGCACCGCGTTCGCGCGCCTGCACGCCGTTGCGCAGCGCCAGCGCGCGGTAGATGATCTCCATCCCCGGGCCGGATATGAGGCGTTCGTTCGAAACATGCGCCCACTCCTTCCACGCGTACTGAAGGATCGCGTACTCGCGCTCGTCGGCTGGCGCAAAGCTCACGTGCCCGCCCTCGCTGCCCAGCGTGACGAAGCCGTCGACGGTCGGAATCACGCCCGACACGCCAAGCCCGGTGCCCGGTCCGAGCACCCCGATCACGGCATTGCTGGCCGGCTTGCCGCTACCGACCTGCATCAGGTCTTCGGGCTTGAGGCCCGGCAGCGCCATCGCGAGCGCGGTGAAGTCATTGACGATCAACAGCGTCTGCAGTCCCAACTCGCGCCGCACCTCGTCGGTCGAGAACTCCCACGCGCGATTGGTCATGCGCACATAGTCGCCGTTGATCGGATTGGCCACCGCAAGCGCCGCGTGGTTGAGCACCACGTCGTCGTGGTCGGCCAGATAAAAGCGCAGCAGCGGCACGATGCCTTCGAAGTCGTCGCATTTAAGAACACGCACGGAACGGAACACATCGGGCGCTGTCTGCAACGCGAAGCGCGCATGGGTGGCGCCGATGTCGGCGAGAAGGCGTGGACCGTCCGCAAACGCGGTACGGGAAAATTTTTCGGATTCTGCCTGCCCGGCCATCGTTTCGGTCATCGCCCTGCTCCCTGTGTCATTTTGCAGTGCCAAACCACGCACCATATGGCGGCAGCGACACCCGCCCATCGGCAACGCCGCCAGGCAGTCCATGACCGGCCAGCGCCGTGGCATCGTTCGCCTCGGTCCATGCGAAGCGGACCGGGTCAGGACCCAAGTTGAACGCGGCCAGCACGCCCGGCTGGCCGTCCAGATCGCGGCGCAGCGCCAGCACCGGCTCGGGCGCATCGAAGAACACGATGTCGCCGCGCGTCAGTTGCGGCACCTGGCGGCGCCACGCGATCAGGCGGCGCGCGAAATTGAGTGGGGACTGCGGATCGTTTTCCTGCACCGCGACGGCGGCCGCGATATGGGGCGCGGCCACCGGCAGCCACGGCTTGCCGGTGCTAAAGCCAGCGTTGGGCGCCTGGTTCGTCCACGGCATCGGCGTGCGGCAGCCGTCGCGCCCCTTGAATTCCGGCCAGAAGGTGATCCCGTAAGGGTCCTGCAGCAGTTCGAAAGGCACTTGCGCTTCGGTCAGCGCCAGTTCGTCGCCCTGGTACAGGCAGGGCGTGCCCTTGAGCGAGAGCTGCAACGCCAGTACCAGCTTGGCCAGCGCCGGCGTCGGATGCTCGCCGCCCCAGCGCGTCATCACGCGCACGCTGTCGTGATTGCCGACCGACCAGGAAGCCCAGCCGCCCTTGACGCGGGTTTCGAATTGCTCGACCTGCCTGCGGATGTGCGCGGCCGAGAACTCGGGCGTGAGCAGGTTGAAGCTGTAGGCCATGTGCAGCTTGTCGCCATCGGCCGTATAGTCGGCCATGACAGCGAGCGCATCGTCGGCGCCCACCTCGCCAATGGCGACGGCGCCGAATTCGTCGAGCAGCGTGCGGATCCTTTTCAGGAAGGCCAGGTTCTCGGGGCGCGTCTTGTCGTAGATGTGCGCCTGCATGCCGTAAGGATTGACGTCCGAGACGGTCGACGTGTCGCGGTTTTGCGCCGGCGGATTGCTGCGCAATTCGGTATCGTGGAAATGGAAATTGCAGGCGTCCATGCGCACACCGTCAACGCCGCGCGCGAGCCAGAAACGCAGGTTGTCCAGGTGCGCCTGCTGCACCTCGGGATGGTGGAAATTCATGTCCGGCTGGCTGGCCAGGAAATTGTGCAGGTAATACTGCTTGCGCCGGCTGTCCCACTGCCATGAAGAGCCGCCGAACACCGACAGCCAGTTATTGGGCGGATTGCCGTCGGCCAGCGGGTCGGCCCACACATACCAGCCGGCCTTCGGGTTGTCGCGGCTCTTGCGGCTCTCGGCGAACCACGGATGCGCTTCGGCGCTATGCGAGAGCACCTGGTCGATCATGATTTTCAGGCCCAGGCCATGCGCCTTCGCGATAAGGCGGTCGAAATCGGCCAGGCTGCCGAACAGCGGATCCACATCGCAGTAATCCGAAACGTCGTAGCCGAAGTCCTTCATCGGGGAGGTGAAAAACGGCGAGATCCACACGATGTCGACCCCGAGCGCGGCGATGTAATCGAGTTTGGCCGTGATGCCCGGCAGGTCGCCTACGCCATCGCCGTTCATGTCGAGGAAGCTGCGCGGATACACCTGATAGATGATGGCTTCGCGCCACCAAGGGGTGTCTGCTCCGGAATGCAGCGCCAGATTTTTGTTCATGCGAAGGTCCCGAGAATGCGAAGGCGCAGATAGCCGCCGAAAAGTTTGTAGATAATATACATCACTTACGATGTTTTTACAATTCATGTGACAAATCCGTCAATTCACATATTTTTCAATAAAATCATCAACTTATGATTACTGCCATTAAATCTACATCGTCCATCCAGTAGTTAAACTACAGATCACCTCGCCAATAATTGAATAATTCACAAGCGGGCATTCCACTTTTCTGTTGCCAGCATTCCAGCTTCGGCTTAGCATCGCGTCTGTAAAAAACACTGGGAGTACACATGTCACAGGCAGACCTCCAAAAGGGGAACGGGCGCATGCCCCGTCAGATCCCGTACATCATCGCCAACGAAGGCTGCGAGCGCTTCAGCTTCTACGGCATGCGCAACATCCTCACGCCATTCCTGATCAGCACCTTGCTGATGTTCCTGCCGGAGGCCGACCGCGCCGGCGAAGCCAAGCACGTATTCCACACCTTCGTGATCGGCGTTTACTTCTTCCCGCTGCTGGGCGGCTGGCTGGCCGACCGTTTCTTCGGAAAATACAACACGGTCTTCTGGCTCAGTCTCGTGTACGTCGCCGGCCACGCCTGCCTTGCCGCGTTCGACGACAACCTGAAGGGCTTCTATTTCGGCCTGTTCCTGATTGCGCTCGGCTCGGGCGGCATCAAGCCGCTGGTGGCCTCGTTCGTCGGCGACCAGTTCGACCAGACCAACAAGCACAAGGCCAAGCTGGTCTACGACGCCTTCTACTGGATCATCAATTTCGGCTCGTTCTTCGCCTCGCTGCTGATGCCGCTGTTCCTGAAAAGCTTCGGCCCCTCGGTCGCCTTCGGCATTCCAGGCATCCTGATGTTCATCGCGACCATCATCTTCTGGCTCGGAAAACGCAAGTATGTGCACGTGCCTCCGGCGCCGCCCAACCCGCATTCGTTTACCAAGGTAGCGCGCACCGCACTGCTCGCAAGCCCCTCCGGCCAGGCACGTCCAGGCCTGGTGGTGGCCGTGCTGGGCGTGCTCGGCGCGCTCGCTTCGCTGGCCATGTCGCTCCAATGGGGCTTCGTGATTGCGGCATGTACCGCACTGGTGCTGCTGCTTGCGTTCGGCGGCATCGGCACCTCGATGCAGCTCGAACGCGCGCGCGGCACCCATCCCGACGAAGCCGTCGACGGCGTGCGGGCGGTGCTGCGCATCCTGATCGTGTTTGCGCTCGTCACCCCGTTCTGGTCCCTGTTCGATCAAAAGGCGTCGACCTGGATCGTGCAGGCCAACGCAATGATCCCGACCTTCTCCGTATTCGGCGCCGAGTTCACCCTCCTTCCGGCCCAGATGCAGGCGCTCAACCCGCTGCTCGTGATGCTTCTGATCCCCTTCAATAACATGGTCCTGTACCCGACCCTGCGCCGCATCGGCATCGAACCGACCGCCCTGCGCCGCATGACGACCGGGATCGCGTTCTCGGCGCTGTCCTGGATCGTGATCGGAACCGTCCAGGTCGCGATGGATAACGGCACCCCGATGTCGATGGCATGGCAGATCCTGCCGTATGCACTGCTCACCTTCGGCGAAGTGCTGGTCTCCGCGACCGGGCTCGAATTCGCGTACAGCCAGGCGCCAGCACCGATGAAAGGCGTGATCATGGCGTTCTGGAGCCTTGCGGTCACGGTCGGCAGCCTGTGGGTACTGATCGTGAACGCCAGCGTCAAGAACGACGCGGTCATCGGCCATATCGCAAGCAGCGGCATCAGCGTGATCGCGTTCCAGATGTACTTCTTCGCCGCGTTCGCGTTCCTGGCCGCCGCCGTTTTCGGCTGGTATGCAACCCGCTACCGCATGGTCGACAACTACCGGAGCGAAGCTGCCGTGCCGGCCTGATGGCGCCCCGCATGGCCAGACACCTTCGGCTTTGTTTCGCCGCCGTCCTGCCGGCACTGGCTGGCACGTGCGGCGCGACCGCCATCAGCGCTTGCGACGCGCCTTTCCAGACCGTGCTGAGTGCGGCCCCCGCCAGCATCACCGAGGCGCGGGCCTACTGGCTCAACGGCCGGCTCGCTCAATGGCCGGGCGCCGATCCGGCCAGCGTCTTCAAGTTGTACTACTCCGCCACCGGAGCGATCGCCACGCCGGCCAAGGCCAGGGTCAGCGGCGCCGATGGGGCGCTCACGCTCGATCCTTTCAAGGACAGGTTGCCGGAGGCTGTCGCCACCCGCTTCAAGTTCGTCGGCAAGGGGCCGCTGCTGGCGGTGCGCGGCGCCGACCAGTCCAGGCTCGCCGCGCTGCATGCAAATCAACTGGTGCTGGTACAGGAATCGGCCGACGGCACGGTACAAGCCGCAACGCGACTGCAGGCGGCCGGCGCGCTCGACGACCTGTTCGCCGCGGCCCGCACGCGCAATGACCTTGGCGTGCAGGTACACCGTACATCGACCTCCTTCAAGCTGTGGGCGCCTTCCGCGCAGCAGGTGGCCGTATGCACCTACGACAGCGGCAGCGGCAGTGCGACCGGCATCCATCCGCTGCGCGCCGATATGGCGAACGGCGTATGGTCCGCGCGCAGACCGTTTGACCTGAGCGGAAAATATTACGCCTACGTGGTCGACGTATTCGTACCGGGCGCCGGCTTGGTACGCAATCTCGTCACCGATCCGTATTCGATCAGCCTCACCGCCGAATCGAAGCGCAGCTACATCGCCAGCCTCGCATCACGCGCGCTCAAGCCGGACGGCTGGGACAAAACGCCTCCTCCCCGGCGCGTCAAGGAGCAAACCGACATGGTGGTGTACGAGCTTCATGTGCGCGACTTTTCGATCAACGACGCTACCGTCAGCCCGCCCAACCGCGGAAAATACAAGGCATTTTCCGAAACCGGATCGAACGGCATGAAACACCTGGCCGCCTTGAGCCAGGCCGGCCTGACCGACATCCACCTGCTTCCCGTGTACGACATCGGCAGCGTGCCCGAAAGCGGCTGCGTGTCGCCCACTCCCTCGGGAACGGCCGACGGCGAGTCGCAACAGGCGCTTGTGAAAACGACCGCGGACAGCGACTGCTTCAACTGGGGCTACGATCCGTACCACTACAACGCGCCGGAGGGCAGCTACGCAAGCGACGCGGCCGATGGCGCGCGCCGCATCCTCGAGTTGCGCGCGATGGTGATGAACCTGCACCGCATCGGTCTGCGCGTCGGCATGGACGTAGTGTACAACCACACCTTCAAATCCGGCCAGGACGAAAAATCGGTGCTCGACCGCATCGTGCCCGGCTACTACCACCGCCTCAATGACGCCGGCGAGGTCGAACGCTCCACCTGCTGCGACAACACCGCCACCGAAAACCTCATGATGGGCAAGCTGATGATCGATTCGGCCGCGCTCTGGGCCAGGCACTACAAGATCGATTCCTTCCGCTTCGACCTGATGGGCCACCAGCCGCGCGCCGTGATGGAACAACTGCAGGCGCAGGTGGACGCCGCTGCCGGGCGCCACGTGCAGCTGATCGGGGAAGGATGGAACTTCGGCGAAGTGGCCGACGGCGCACGCTTCGTGCAAGCGTCCCAGCTTTCGCTCAACGGCAGCGGCATCGGCACCTTCAGCGACCGTGCGCGCGACGCCGTGCGCGGCGGCTCGGCCAGCGATTCAGGCGCCGGCATGATGGCGCAACAGGGCTACATCAATGGCCTCGTGTACGATCCGAACGCGCAGGCCGGGCAGCGCCCGGTGACGGACCTGATGCACGCGTCGGACATGGTCAAGGTCGGGTTGGCCGGGTCGGTGCGCAGCTACGCGCTGCCGACCTGGCGCGACGTGACCCGCCGACTGGACGCGATCGACTACGCCGGCCAGCCGGCCGGTTACGCGAGCGAACCTGGCGAAGCGGTCAACTACGTCGAAAACCACGACAACCAGACCCTGTTCGACATGAATGTGTTCAAGCTGCCGCTTGCGACCAGCAGCGCCGACCGCGCGCGCGTACAAATGCTCGGCGCCGCCATCAACGCCTTCAGCCAGGGCGTGGCCTACTTTCATGCCGGGATCGACACCCTGCGCTCGAAGTCACTCGACCGCAACAGCTTCAATTCCGGCGATTGGTTCAACCGCATCGACTGGAGCTACCGCGACAATTATTTCGGCACCGGCTTGCCGCCGTCGGACGACAACGGCAAGGACTACCCGCTCCTCAAGCCGCTGCTGGCCAACGCCACGATCAAGCCAGCGCCAGCCGACATCGCCTTTGCGCGCGACGCCTTTCGCGACCTGCTCAGGATTCGCGCCAGCTCCACGCTGTTTCGCCTGCGCAGCGCGGCCGACATCAGGCAACGCCTGCGTTTCTACAACACCGGATCGCAACAGGAGCCGAGCGTGATTGCCGCCCATATAGACGGAGCCGGCTACCCCGGTGCGGTATTCAAGGGCGTGACCTACCTGATCAACGTCGACAAGGCCGCGCACAGCCTCGCCGTGCCGCAAGCGAAGGGCAAACGCCTGCGCCTGCATCCGGTGCAGCGCGCCGCACCGGCGACCTATGACAGCGCGACAGGAACATTCAGCATTCCCGCGCGCAGCGCCGTGGTGTTTGTCGAGTAAGCGCGGCTATATGTCGAGATGCGAGATCAGCAGCTTGCGGTTCTCGTTGTCGCCCGCCTCTTCGCCCTGCCCTCCGAGCGAAATCCCGACCGACATGATGTCGATCAGCAGCAGCTGCAGCATGCGCGAAATCATCGACAGGAAGGTGGTGCTGTCCTCGCTATGGTCAACCGCGAGGCAGATGCTGGCCTTTTTCGCGAGCGCCGACTTGCTGCTCGTGATGGCGATGACGTCCGCCCCGGCCGCGCGCGCGGCATCGACCGCCGCCAGCAGTTCGGGCACCTGTCCGGTGGTCGAGATGGCGATCACCACGTCGCCGGGATTGAGCAGCTCGGCGGCCAGCTTGAACAAATGCGCGTCGCCATACGACGAGGTGGGAATACGGAAGCGGAAGAACTTGTGCTGGCCATCGAGCGCCACCACGCGCGAATTACCCACGGCATAAAACTCCACCCGGTTCGCCTTGCGCAGCAACCCGATGGCGCGGTCGATCGACGCCACGTCGAGCTGGTCGCGAAACTTGAGGATCGCCGACACCGTATTGTCGATCACCTTGGCCGACAAGTCATGCGTGCTGTCCGAGATGCGCACCTGGCTGTGCCGGACCGGAATCGTACCGGTCAGGCTGCTGGCGAACTTGAGCTTGAAATCGGCCAGGCCGAGGAAGCCGAGCGAGCGGCAGAAGCGGATCACGGTCGGCTGGCTCACGTCGGCCAGGCGCGCGATTTCAGCGATCGGCTCGCCGAGCACCTTGCGCGGATGCTCAAGCACCAGAGTAGCGACGCGCTGTTCGGCCGGCGAAAGCTCGTGCTTGAGCTGCTGCACGCGATCGGTGAGCGTGTTGGCGCCGCTGCGACCGCGCAGGTGTTCCGACAGGATGGTCGCCACGCCGTAGAACGCCGGGTTCGGCGTCATGATCACATAGGTCGGGATGTGCGCGAGGTAGTCGGTAAAGCGCCCCTTCGCCTCGAAGCGCGCGCGAAACGGCGAAGCGGCGAACAGTTCGGCCATGCGCGGAACGATGCCGCCGCCGATAAAAATACCGCCGAACGCACCGAGCGTGACAGCCAGGTTGGCAGCGGCGCCGCCCAACATGCCGCAGAAGCATTCCAGCACTTCAAGGCACAGGGGATCACGCTCGTCGAGCGCGCCCGAGATGATCTCCGGCGAGCTGCGCGCGTTTGCCGCGACGCCGTTACGCTGCGCCAGGGCGCGGTGGATGAGCTCCATTCCCGGTCCGGAAATAAGGCGTTCGCACGATACGTGCGGCCATTCCTTCCACGCGTACTGGAGCACGGCGAGCTCGCGCTCGTCGGCTGGCGCGAAGCTCACGTGGCCGCCCTCGCTTCCCAAGGTAACGAAGCCATCGAGTGTCGGGATCACGCCCGAGACGCCAAGCCCGGTTCCCGGTCCCAGCACGCCGCTCACGGCATTTGGGGTGGGTACGCCGCCGCCGACCTGCAACAGGTCCTTGGCAGGCAGCGCCGGCAAGGACATCGCGAGCGCCGTGAAGTCGTTTACGATCAGCAGCGTGTTCAGGCCCAGCTCGCGGCGCACGTCGTCGGTCGAGAAATGCCAGTCGCGGTTGGTCATGCGAATAATGTCGCCGCTGATTGGATTGGCGAGGGCGAACGCCGCATGGTTCAGGCGAATGCCAGGATGATCGGCGAGGTAGGAATCGAGTAGTGGAACAATGCCGCTGAAGTCGTCGCATTTGAAGACCTTCACCGAGCGCAGCACGCCGGGCGCGGTTTCAAGCGCAAAGCGCGCGTGCGTGGCACCGATGTCTGCAAGCAGGCGCGGGCCATCCGCGTACGCAGTGCGGCTGAATTTTTGTTCGGGGTCGAATTCTGTGGTCATCGCGCTCACTGGGCAGCCGGGAACAAGCGTTCCCTGTCGCGCGTAGCATACCCTATTGTCCGGCGTGAACCAAGATCGGGCCAGAGCCGGCCCCGTGGAGCAAGTGACGGGGTATGGGTCCCCGCTTTCGCGAGGACGACGGTAGCTTTATGCGTCGTTCCCGCGCCCCCCGTCGTTCCCGCACCCCCGTCGTTCCCGCGCAGGCGCACTGCTGTCCGGAATAAGAACGTTGACATTTGCACGTCGTTCCCGCGCAAGCGGGAACCC
>JBAQKU010000005.1:0-7222 GCA_049301315.1 Telluria sp. | reverse complement strand
GGTCGGTGCACGGCTCGCCGCCGCTGAACACCACCGCGTCGATCAGGCCGACGCGGCGCCGGAGCAGGGCCATGACGCCGCCCCAGTCCAGCGCCGGCGCGATGGTGCGCTCCTGCAGGTGCGGGTTGTGGCAGTAGCCGCAGCGCCACGGGCAGCCCTGCACGAACACCACCGCGGCCAGCTTGCCGGGATAATCGGTGGCGCTAAAGGCGGTGATACCGCCGACCTTGAGCTCGCGCGAGGCGCTGCTAACCGGCGAGGGCGGCGCTGCGCTCGTCGAAGTAGGTGCGCTCATGGAACTCTCCCTTCTTGCCGGTGTTAAAGGACGAGAGCGGACGATGGTAGCCCATCACGCGGGTCCAGATCTCGCAGGGCTGGCGCTCGGCATCGGTCAGGGTGATTGCCTGGGGGGCGAGGTTGCTCGGTTCTGCGGCGTGGTTCATGCTGGCTCCATCGGGGTTGGTGACACGGCTGCGCGCCGCTTGCGTGCGATGATCTCTTCATCGCATTTAGGACAAAACTCGTGCTTGCCGCCCAGGTAACCGTGGTTCGGGCAGATCGAAAACGTCGGCGTGACCGTGATGTACGGCAGCGAGAAACGGCTCAGCGCGCGCTTGACCAGGGTGCGGCAGGCCGCCGCGCTCGAGAGCGGATCGCTCATGTACAGGTGCAGTACGGTGCCGCCGGTGTATTTGCGCTGCAGCGGGTCCTGCCGTTCGAGCGCCTCGAACGGATCGTCGGTGAAGCCGACCGGCAGTTGCGACGAGTTGGTGTAGTAGGGCATGGCGGCGCTGCCGGCCTGCAGGATGTCGCTGTAACGCTTGCCGTCTTCCTTGGCGAAGCGGTAGGTGGTGCCCTCGGCCGGGGTTGCCTCCAGGTTGTACATATGGCCGGTCTCCTCCTGGAACTCGAGCATGCGCGCACGCACATGGTCGAGCAGGCGCAGCGCGAAGGCGTTGCCCCAGTCGGTCGTCAGATCGTGCTCGTCGCCGGTGAAATTGCGGATCATCTCATTGATGCCGTTCACGCCCAGGGTCGAGAAATGGTTGCGCAAGGTGCCCAGGTAGCGCTTGGTGTACGGGAACAGGCCCTGGTCCATATGGCGCTGGATCACCTTGCGCTTGATTTCAAGGCTGGTCTTGCCCAGGTCGAGCAACTGGTCGAGGCGCGCCAGCAGCGCCGGCTCGTCGTTCGGGTACAGATAGCCCAGGCGCGCGCAATTGATCGTGACCACGCCCAGCGAGCCGGTCTGCTCGGCCGAACCGAACAGGCCGTTGCCGCGCTTGAGCAGTTCGCGCAGGTCCAGCTGCAGGCGGCAGCACATCGAACGGATCATGTTCGGCTTGAGCTCGGAATTGATGAAGTTCTGGAAGTAGGGCAGGCCATAGCGCGCCGTCATCTCGAACAGCAGGTCCGCGTTGGGGCTGTCCCACACGAAGTCTTCGGTAATGTTATAGGTCGGAATCGGGAAGGTGAATACGCGCCCCTTGGCGTCGCCGGCCATCATGACCTCGATGTAGGCGCGGTTGATCATGTCCATTTCCGCCTGCAGCTGGCCGTAGGTGAACGGCATTTCCGCGCCGCCGATCAGCGGCACCTCGTCCTTGAGGTCGTCCGGGCAGACCCAGTCGAAGGTGAGGTTGGTAAACGGGGTCTGGGTGCCCCAGCGCGAAGGCACGTTCAGGTTGTAGATCAGCTCCTGGATATATTGCTTCACGCTCGCATAGGACAGGCCATCCTTGCGGATATACGGCGCCATATAGGTATCGAAGGAACTGAAAGCCTGCGCGCCGGCCCACTCGTTTTGCAAGGTGCCGAGGAAGTTGACGATCTGGCCGACCGCGCTCGACATATGCTTTGGCGGACCCGATTCGACCTTGCCCGGCACCCCGTTCAAGCCCTCGTGCAGCAGGGTGCGCAGCGACCAGCCGGCGCAATAGCCGGCCAGCATGTCGAGGTCGTGGATGTGCAGGTCGGCATCGCGGTGGGCCTGGCCCACCGCGGGCGGATACACATGGTTGAGCCAATAGTTGGCGATCACCTTGCCCGACACGTTCAGGATCAGGCCGCCCAGCGAATAGCCCTGGTTGGCATTGGCATTGACGCGCCAGTCGAGGCGGTCGAGGTATTCGTTCATGGACGACTCGACGTCGACCATGCTGTTGCGGTCGCGCCGCAAGGCGTGATGCTGTTCGCGGTACACGATGTAGGCGCGCAGGGTCTTGCGGTGCCCGGCCTGGTACAAGACCGACTCGACCGCGTCCTGGATCTGTTCGATGTGGACCGCGTCGCGGCCCTTGCGGCTCAGTTCGCGAACCAGCACTTCGGCCGACAGGCGGGCTGCCTCGGAGGTGCCGTATTCGGCGCTCGCCTGGCCGGCGCGCAGCAGCGCCGATTCGATTTTTGCGGCGTCGAAGGGCTTGATGCTGCCGTCGCGCTTGATGATGCGAGTGATGGATGAAACTGCTGTTGCTGTCATTGCATCTCCATATAAAACACAACATACGGTGTGTGGATGGAGGTTAGTCACTAAATGTAGTGGGGTCAATGCAGCCGGACGAACTTTCTGAAATCCTTGACGCGGATTAAGAGAGCGTGTTTTTGGCGCGCAGGCGAGGGTGCGGGAAGGCCGGCTTCAGGCCGAAAAAACGAGTGGCTGCTTGGTGATTGCGACGGCGACGATGTAGAGGAACAGCAAGAGCGCGCCGCCGAAGGCGAGGGTGCGGATGGCGCGGGTGCGCCCGCGCTTGAGCGCGATTGCGCCGAGCACGATGTAGCCGAGCAGGGCCAGCACCTTGGCGGTCAGCCAACCCTGGACGAAGGGATACTGGCCGCTCCAGATGGCAAGCGCGATGGCGCTGCCCAGCAGGAGGGTATCGACAATATGGGGAACGATGCGCGCCCAGCGCTGCTGCAGGCGTGGCGAAGCGCGCAGCATCCAGCTGCCGCGCAGCAGGAACAGGCAAGCGCTGAGCGCAGCGCAGGTCATGTGAAAGTGCTTGAGCGCGTAATAGTCCATCGTCAAATTAGAAAAACGCGTGCGCGCCAAACGAGAAAAAAGCGAAACCGGGGTCAAAGCAATTTTCGCAATGCCCCCCGCGAAAAAAATTCTGAGCCCGGTTTCGCTCTGCCTACCTGAATGTCGCCCAAAACCCCGGCTTAATTCGCCACCAGGAAATCGATCACAATCTCCCCCGGCTCGCGCGACACATACTTAATCGAAATATGCGGTCCGAAGTACTGCTCAATCTGCGCGAGCAAAGGCAAGGGATCGTGGTCGTTACAAAAGCGCATCGTCTCGCCGCCCTCGAGCGCATTGAGCGCACCGAAAATGGCCGCATGGCGGAAACGTTTGGCTACGCCGCGCGCATCGAAAGCATACACGCCGGCAGCGCCGACTGGACTTGAGCAATTGTGTGCCATAGTAATTCTCCTGATCAAAAAGTGCAATTGGTGACTGGTGCGCAAGGCCCGGCCGGAAGGAAAGTGCAGGGTAGCTCACCCTGCCGCTCATAAACCCTGGACTTGCCTGCCGCTGCGAGAACCTGGTCAGGTCTCGGACAGCGCAGGGTCCGTTAAAGATGCATTCTATCTACATGGATTTAAACATGCAAAGATTTTATATCTTTATTTGCGCCGGATGGCTACACAGATCAAGAAACATGTATACTAGATACACTATTGACCAGCGAGACAAGAACCAGCAATGAGACTGACCTCCTACACCGACTACGCGCTACGCACCCTGATCGTGCTCGGAATGAACCGCAGCCGGCTGGTGACGATTCAGGAAATCGCCGAACTGCATTCGATTTCCAAGAACCACCTGATGAAAGTGGCGCACCAGCTCGGCCTGTCGGGCATGGTCGACACTGTGCGCGGGCGCAATGGCGGCCTGCGCCTCAAGCTCGAGCCCGACCAGATCAACCTGGGCATCGTGGTGCGCAACACCGAGACCGATTTCTACATGGCCGAATGCTTCGATCCGGTCAACGTGACCTGCGCCTACTCCTCCTCGTGCGCCTTGAAAGGCATCCTGCACAAGGCCACCGCCGCTTACCTGGAAGTGCTTGACGGCGTCACCCTGGCCGACCTGCTGGCCTCGTCCAGACCCGCGCCCGGACCCAAGGCCGGCGCCAAGGGCGCCCCCAAGCTCAGCCCGGTCCACGTGCTTCCACGCATCGCCGCCACCAAGCACTAGCGTCCATCCCCCGCTTGGGCTAGCGCCATGGCGCCAGCCTAGCTATTCTGGCTAGGTCCGCTAGCCTGATTGATTCCCCCAAATACCCCTCCGGCCAATAGTGCTGAAACGCGGCGCCGCGTAACCTGACGCTATCGGTTCATCCGCGTTTGGAGACGTATTGTGGCAATCAGAAAGCAGCAGTTGTCGGTCCTTGCAAGCAGCACGTTCGCCTTCACGATGTGCTTTGCGGTGTGGATGATGTTTGCCGTACTCGGCATCCCGATCAAGAGCCAGCTGGGTCTCAACGAGACCCAGTTCGGCCTGCTGGCCGCCATGCCGGTGCTGACCGGCTCGCTGGTGCGCGTGCCGCTCGGCATCTGGACCGACCGCTTCGGCGGACGCATCGTGTTCTTCCTGCTCATGCTCGTCAGCGTCCTGCCGATCTACCTGATTTCCCACGCCACCCAATACTGGCATTTCCTCGTGCTGGGCCTGTTTGTCGGCCTGGCCGGCGGCTCGTTCTCGGTAGGCACACCCTACGTCGCACGCTGGTTCGAACAGAAACGCCGCGGGCTTGCGATGGGCATCTTCGGCGCTGGCAATTCCGGCTCCGCCCTGACCAAGTTCGTCGCTCCGGGCATCATCGCCGCCTTCGGCTGGCAAATGCTGCCCAAGGTATACGCCAGCGCCATGCTCGCCACGGCGCTGCTGTTCTGGTGGTTTTCCTACACCGACCGTACGCATCAGGTGCCGGCCGGCATGTCGTTCCGGGACCAGATGAAAGTGCTCAAGGACCCGCGTGTATGGCGCTACTGCCAGTACTACTCGGTCGTGTTCGGCGGCTACGTCGGGCTGGCGCTGTGGATGACCAAGTATTACGTCAGCGAATACGGCTTTGACATGGGGCTGGCGGCACTGCTGGCGGCCTGCTTCTCCCTGCCGGGCGGCATTCTGCGCGCGCTCGGCGGCTGGATCTCCGACAAGTACGGCGCCTACAAGGTGACCTGGTCGGTCATGTGGGTGTGCTGGATCTGTTTCTTCCTGCTGTCGTATCCACCCACCAGCATGGTCGTCAAGACGGTAAGCGGGCCTTTGAACATTGATCTGGCCCTGAGCCCATGGATGTTTACCGCGTTGCTGTTCGTGGTCGGCGTTGCCATGGCGATCGGCAAGGCTTCCGTTTTCAAGTTCATCGCGGACGATTTTTCCCACAACATCGGCGCCGTGTCCGGCGTGGTGGGCCTGGCCGGCGGCCTCGGCGGCTTCGTGCTGCCGATCATGTTCGGCGCACTGGTCGATCTGACCGGCGTGCGCTCAAGCGCCTTCATGCTGCTCTACGGCACGGTTTGCGTCTCACTCGTGTGGATGCATTTCTCGTTCAAGCCCGAGCGCGGCCTGGCGGCCCAAGCTGCATAAGACAAACAATCAATCTCAGACAAGCGGAGAGTGTGATGAGTAAATATATGATCAATACCTGGGAGCCGGAGACAGCTGCCTTCTGGCGGCAAACCGGAAAGGCGACTGCCAGCCGCAACCTCTGGATTTCGATTCCCGCGCTGCTGCTCGCGTTCGCGGTATGGATGGTATGGAGCGTGGTGGTGGTGAACCTGCCCAACATCGGCTTCAAGTACAGCACCAACCAGCTGTTCTGGCTGACCGCCTTGCCGGGTCTGTCGGGCGCCACGCTGCGCATCTTCTACTCCTTCATGGTGCCCGTGTTCGGCGGGCGCAAGTGGACCGCGATCTCGACCGCATCGCTGCTCATTCCCGCCCTCGGGATCGGCTTTGCGGTACAAGACGTCAACACCGGCTACCCGACCATGCTCGCGCTGGCGCTGCTGTGCGGTTTCGGCGGCGGCAACTTCGCCTCGTCGATGGCGAATATCAGTTTCTTCTACCCGAAGGCACAAAAGGGCGTGGCGCTGGGCATGAACGCGGGCCTGGGCAACCTGGGCGTCTCCGCGGTGCAGTTCGTGGTGCCGATTGTCATTACGGTCGGCATGTTCGGCGCGCTCGGAGGGGAAGGGCAGGCCTGGACCAAGGCCGGCGAAAGCAAGCAGCTGTGGCTGCAAAATGCCGGCTTCATCTGGGTTCCGTTCATCGTGCTCAGCACCGTCTTCGCATGGTTCGGCATGAACGACCTGGCCTCGGCCAAGGCCTCGTTCGCCGAGCAGGCCGTGATCTTCAAGCGCAAGCACAACTGGCTCATGTGCTGGCTCTACACCGGCACCTTCGGCTCGTTCATCGGCTATTCGGCGGCCTTTCCGCTGCTCATCAAGACGCAGTTTCCAGACGTTAATCCGCTCGCCTACGCGTTTCTTGGTCCGCTCGTCGGAGCGCTGGCACGGGTGGCCGGCGGCTTCGTGGCCGACCGCTTCGGCGGCGCGCGCGTGACGCTGTGGACCTTCGGCGTGATGATTGCCGCCGTGCTCGGCGTGCTCCAGTTCGTGCCCGGCGCAGGCTCGGCCGGCAACTTCAACGGCTTCTTCTGGATGTTCATGCTGCTGTTCGGCGCCTCCGGTGTGGGCAATGCCTCGACCTTCCGCATGATTCCCGTGATCTTCCTGACGGCGCGCCAGCGTGCCGCGGCGGGGAAGGGCAAGCCGGCGCAGGAGCAGGCGATTGTCGAGGCCAACAAGGAGGGGGCGGCGGTGCTTGGGTTTACTTCGGCCGTGGCCGCGTACGGCGCCTTCTTCATTCCGAAAAGCTACGGTACTTCGATTGCGATGACCGGCAGCGCGAATGCGGCGCTGTGGGGATTCATCGCGTTTTACGCCAGTTGCATCGCCATTACCTGGTGGTGTTATGCGCGTAAGGATGCAGACATGCCGTGCTAGATCGGTGATTCTTTCCCTTGACGAAACCGGCCTTTGTGCCGGTTTTTTTAGGCGGTGTTTGAGCCGTTTGGCAAACTAGTACAACATCCCTTAAATAGGTTTAATAATTATTTACTTGCAGATACGGCTGCAGCAGTGAGGTGACCACTTCCGCCATCTCGTCAAGAGTGCCGGTGCCAGGCAGAGGTTCCCAGCGTCCACT
>JBAQKU010000004.1:0-2706 GCA_049301315.1 Telluria sp. | reverse complement strand
GGCCTGGCCGGCACCCGCAACAGTTGCACCGCGCGCGGCACGGGCAGCGGCGTGACCTCGCGCGCGACGCCGTCGGCCAGGTCGATACGCAGGATCTGGTGGCGGTATCCGACTTCCGCGAACGAGAGCGGCAGCGGGCTGCCGCAATAGCGCACATGCTCGCTCTGGCCGACGCGCTGGGCCAGGTGCAGGTGCCCCAGCGCGACATAGGCGAGCGCGGGGTCGAAGGCGGCGGCCGACAGCGCCTCGGTGCCGCCGATGACGATGCGGCGCTCCGACTCGAGCGAGGCCTGGCCGTCGACCATGTGGCAGTGGCCCATCGCCACAATCGCCTGGCCCGGTTCGCGCCGGGACGCGGCCAGCGCGAATGCCTGCTGGTAGAGCAGGGCAACGCCGTTCAAATAGGGGTCAAGCACGCTTTCCTCGCCCTGCGTGGCGGCAATGCGCGGCACGTCGCCCGGGCGCAGGAACGGAATCGCCAGGCACCAGGCGCCGACCGAGCCGTCCTTGCGGTGCAGCGGAACGATCAGCCGTTCAAGATCGATGTCGCCATGTGCGCCGCGCGCGACATGGCCGATGATGGTGGTGCCGTGCGCCTCGAGCAGCGGGCCGGGGGCCTCGAGCCGGCCCGGGGAATCGTGGTTGCCGGCGACGAGCACGATCTCGAGCCGGGGCGCGCGCTGGCGCGCCTGCTGCAGGAAACGGTACAACTGCTTGTGCGCCGCGGCCGAGGGATTGGCGTTGTCGAACACGTCGCCTGCGATCAGCAGCGCATCGGCCTGTTCGGCGCCGATGGTGTCGAGCAGCCAGTCCAGGAAGCACTGGTGCTCGTAGGTGCGCTCGAAGTTGTGCAGGGTTTGGCCGAGATGCCAGTCGGAGGTGTGCAGCAGACGCATGAGGACGCTTGAGGGGGAATCGAGCGTTTACTATAGCGCAGCTTTCGCCTGTGCCGGGCTGCGCTGCGCGACAAGCGGTGCCGGCGGTTCGGCGGCGCGGTAGGTGTCGCGTCCGGCGGCCTTGGCTTCGTACAGCAGCAGATCGGCCCGCTTGAGCAGTTGGTCGGGAGCGAGCGCGCCGTCGCGGTAGAAGGCCAGGCCGATGCTGGTCGAAATCGAGACCGTGACCTCGTCAAGCTCGAATGGCGCGCGCATCGCCGCCACGATCTTGGCCGCGACCGCGGCCGCAATCTCCGGGCGTGCGACCTGCTCCATGATGATGGTGAACTCGTCGCCGCCCAGCCGCGCCACGGTGTCGGTGGCGCGCAGCGTGTGTGCCAGGCGCGCCGAAAACGCCTTGAGCAACTGGTCGCCGACGTCGTGGCCGTACGTATCGTTGAAAGGCTTGAAATGGTCGATGTCCATGTACATGAGCGCCATCAGGTGGCCGTTTCCGGCGCTGGACTGCATCGCCTCGCTCAGTTTTTCGATGAAACCGGCGCGGTTGGTCAGGCTGGTCAGCGCATCGACCTGCGCCAGCTTGAGCAGGCGCTTCTTCTCGCGCTGTTCCTGGGTGATGTCCTGGCGCATTACGTGGAAGCCGACCACCGAGACGTTGTCGTCGCCCAGTTGCGGGATGTAGGTCACTTCGAAGGAGTGTTCGTCGCCGTCGCCAGCGTCATGCTCTTCGAAGACCAGCGTTTCGCCGGCCAGCGCGCGCAGGATATACGGCTCGAGCAGGGCGTGGCGCGCGTCGCCGACTAGCGCGCGCGATGTCATGCCCAGCACATCGATGCCGTCGCGAGCGAACTCCTGCTCGTAAGCCTGGTTGAGGAAGCGGTAGACCTGGTCGGCGTCGAGGTAGGCCACCATCGCCGGCATCTTGTTGGCGATGGTACGCAGGCGCGCTTCGCTTTCGCGCAAGGCCATCATGGTCGAACGCAAGGTGCTGATATCGTCGAAGGTGCCGACATAGCCGCTGATCGTGCCGTCGATGCGGATCGCCGAGATCTTTATCGACGCCCAGAGGATGGTGCCGTCGCGGTGCCGGCAACGTACGATGGCGTCGAACGTTTCGCTCGATTTCCTCAGGTGATCGATGGCCCTGCCCACGATCTTGCGGTCCTCCGGGTGCAACGCGCTGACCCAGCCGTCGCCGAGTGACTGCTTGCGGGTCAGGCCCGTGAGCGTCTCGAAGCGCTGGTTGACGTAAGTGCACTCGCCCTTCTTGTTGCCTCGTAACATCCCGAGCGGCGAGGCGTCGGTCACGGCGGCCAGTTCGGCCGCGTTCGCGCGCAAGGTCTGTTCCTGCCGCAGGCGCTGGGTGACGTCTTCGGCAATGCAAAGAATATATTCGGTGCGCTTCTCGTCGTCGAGCAGGGGCACCGACACCGTATGCAGGAAACACTGCCTTCTGCCGGTCAGCGAGAGCAGCCTTTCGGGCATGTCCACTACCGTCGGATTGGCCAGCATCCGCAGGTCTTCCTCGGCATCGTGCAGGGCGAAGCCGGGGGGGAATACATCCTTGTCGATTTTTCCAACCACCCGTTCGGCGCTGTAGCCGGTAATCGTTTCCGCTGCCCGGTTCCAGACCAGCATGGTGCCGAAGCTGTCCGGGCGTACGCTCTTGACGCAGATGAGCAATGGCAGATGCTCGACCAGCGACTGCAGGAAGCTGCGGTCCTTGCGGATCTGCAGCTCGGCCACCTTGCGCTCGGTGATGTCGCGCGCGGTCACGGCCACCCCGTCCTCGAGCGGCACGATCTGGTAA
>JBAQKU010000003.1:0-3591 GCA_049301315.1 Telluria sp. | reverse complement strand
GTGTAGGCCAGCGCCAGTGCCAGCACGATTTTTTTATAGGGAGTTTTCTGGTTCAGTGTCGGGTTCATTTGTCAGGCCATCCAGGCGTGTTGATTGATTTCCAGATTGTAATACGAATCATTCTCATTAACAATCAATTTATTTCCTATATGCAAAAATGGGGCAACCTGCCTGCCCTGCTTGTAGGCGAGTTACTTGCGCCGGAAGACCCGGGCGGGCCTGCGTGGCGTTTGACTCAGCACAGGAGATGGCCGTGAAATCGAGTAGGACAGCCCTTACAGTCAACGCTTAAAACGCCAATTTTATGCACTTGGGCAAGCAAAAAAGGCGGTCTTCTCCTATGACGGAGGCTGGCGTTCGCCTAGCCGGAACGTAATCAAGTTACAGGTGGAATTCTTGAACAGCGTTGCGCACACGTCGCGTAAAGCGGGCGATTTTGAACTAGCCTTTGCTAGCATGAAGCTCCCCGATTCTTAATAAACCAAGGCTGCAGGACGCGGCTGTTTTTTGTGAGGTAAATATGAAAACTTCGAAATCCCTGGTTGCTGCAATTGTGTTCGCAACCGCATCGCTGGGCTCGTCGGCCGTACTTGCCGACGATATCAGCCACAGTCAGCAAGCACTCGATCTGCTTGACGACAGTGCCTTCTTCGGCGCCTCGTTCGGCATGAACAACAACGACGATACCTTCCTGGACCAGTTCACCTTCACGGTCGGTGCCTTGCCGACCAACGTGGACGCCATCGTCTCGTCGATCAGCCGCACCGCCGACACTGGCCTCAATATCACGGGCCTGAGCCTGTATGGCAGTACCGGCACGCTGGTCACCTCCGGCAATATGTCGCAGACCGGTGCCATCGATGTGTGGACGCTCACGACTGACAACCTGGCATCGGGCGACTATTACCTTCAGGTCAGCGGCAGCCTGGTCTCCGACACGGCCGGCAGCTTCGGCGGCTCGGTCATGCTCGTTCCGGTGCCGGAGCCTGAAACCTATGGCATGATGCTCGCCGGCCTCGGCCTGCTCGGCGTCATGGCACGGCGCCGCAAGGCGAAGTAAGCGCAAGCGCTTGCTTTCTAAAAAACGGAAGCAGCCGCTTCCGTTTTTTTAGGTCCGCGCTTTCTGGACCAGGCTGCGGTTGCCCAGGATTTCCTCGATCTGCTCGAAACGCACCGGCTTGACCATGTGGTGATCGAACCCGGCCTCGAGGGCCAACTGGCGATCCTTCTCCTGGCCCCATCCGGTCACGGCGATCAGCACCGTGCGCGGGCCGCAGGCAAGGCGCCGGATGCCGCGCGCCAGGTCGTAGCCCGACATGTGCGGCAGGCCGATATCGAGGAAGGCGTAATCCGGACAGAAGCGCGCCGCCGCGGTCAGCGCGTCGGGTCCGTTGTGGGTGATCACCACGCTGTGTCCCATGGCCGAGAGCAGCGCCCCGATGCTGTTGACGAAATCGACGTTGTCGTCGGCCAGCAGGATGCGGAAGGTTTCGGCGCTGATGAAGGAAGCCGGCATGGTCTTGGCCGGCAGTTCCGGCTCGACCACGATCGGCAGGCGCACCGCGAATTCGCTGCCGCGGTTGACGCCGGCGCTGCGCGCCTCGATGCTGCCGCCATGCAGCTCCACCAGCCTGCGCGCCAGCGACAGGCCCACCCCGAGCCCGGCGTTGCTGCGCTCCAGGGTCGAATCGACCTGCACGAACATCTCGAACACCTGGCCCAGCATCTCGGGCGCGATGCCGATCCCGTTGTCGGCGATATGAATCAGCAGGTCCTTGCCGGCGACCTCGGCGGCCAGGCTCACGCGCCCTCCCCGGTTGGTGTACTTGGCCGCGTTGTTGAGCAGGTTCGACAGGATCTGGGCCAGCCGGGTGGCGTCGCCGTGCAAAAATACCGGCCGGTCCGGCAGCTCGATGACCAGTTGGTGGCCGTGCAGTTCGATGTAGGAGCGCACCACTTCGAGCGCATCGTTGACGACCGCCTTGAGCTCGACGCGCCCCATCTTGATGGCGAACTTGCCGGTGTTGATGCGCGAGACGTCGAGCAGGTCGTCGACCAGCCTCACCATCTGGCGCAACTGGCGCTCCATGATGTCGGTGGCGCGCTGGGTGGCCTGGGCGTCGCCGCTGCGGATGCGCAGGATATCGAGCCCGGTGCGGATCGGCGCGAGCGGATTGCGCAGTTCGTGGGCCAGCGTGGCCAGGAACTCGTCCTTGCGGCGGTCGGCCAGCAGCAGCGCCTGCTCGGCGCGCTGGCGCACCTGCATCTCGTGCTCGAGCGTCAGGTTGGCTTCCTGCAAGGCGTGCGAGCGGCGGCCGATCTCGGCCAGCATGTCGTTGAAGGCCTCCACCAGCACCCCGATCTCGCCGCTGTTATTGCCCGGCACGCGCAAGGTGAAGTCGCGCCGCTGCATCACCTCGCGCGCCACGTTGGTGACCGCCAGCAGCGGCCGGGTGATGCTTTGCTGCAGGCGCGAGGCGACCAGGGCAGCGATCGCGAGCGAGGCGAGCAGCACCGCGCCCAGGATGGTCGCATAGTTGACCAGGCGTTCGATCAGGCCGTAGCGCGCGCGCAGGTACACCGTGCCGAGCACTTCGCCGTTGTCGACGATCCGGTGGTAGACCACCAGCTCGCCGCGTTCGATGCTGTAGCCGGCCGGGCCCGGGGCGGCCGGAAACGCGGCCTGGCCGGCATGCCGCTCGATATAGGAGGCAAAGCGCACGTTGCCCGCGGTGTAGATGGCGCCGGCCAGGATGTGCGGGCGCACCCGCAGCACCGCCAGGCTCTGCTGCGCTGTCTTGGCGTCGTTGAAAGCGAGCGCGGGCGCCGTCACGCTGGCGATGATGTCGGCCTGGGTCATCAGGTCGTCGACCCAGTAGCGCTGGAAGGTGCGCAGGTCGTACAGCAGCATCGCGATCGAGGCCGCCAGCAGCGCCACGAAGGTGGTCGACACCGCCATCAGGATCAGCTTGCTTCGGACCGATCCGGTATCGCCCAGCGCCCTCACAGCGGCCCCTTGTGGACCTGGTTGGCGACGGTCAGCAGGCGCGAGCTCAGCTTGACATTGTTCCTGTCGGCCGCCTCGAGCGAGACGTCAAAACGCACGCGCTGCTCGACGATCTTGAAGTTGATGACGCTGCCCTGCTGCAGCCCGTCCTCGCATTCGGTCACCACCAGCACCGCCCCCTGGCGCGCCGCCTTGAGCAGGCGTGCGACGCGCGCACAGTCGTCGCCCGGAATGAACAGCAGGTGCAGCGCGCCCGGCGCGTCGCTTTCGCGCAAGGCCTTGACCACGATCGGGCGATTGTTGACATAGCGCCCGCTCACCGTGCGGCTCAGTTCGGCCGCCATGTCGTCGGCGCCGACCACGCCGACGATAAATGGCGTGCTCGCGTCGCCGAACGAGGCCGCGGGATATTCCGTGTAGCCGAGAAACTTGTAGAGGAATGCCGCTTTCACGCTGCGCTCGAGGTTCACGTTGGCCGGAACCGGATTGGCCAGCCCGAACGGCGCGGCCAGCGCGCCAAGCGCAGCCAGCGCGCAGCCAAGCAGCCGGCGGCGGCGGTTGGCGGGAAGCGCTCGCTCGAGGTA
>JBAQKU010000002.1:0-9042 GCA_049301315.1 Telluria sp. | reverse complement strand
GCGGCGGTGCGGCGGTGCGCCGCCGTCATGTACGAGCAGGTGAGGTTGTCGGCAGCGTCGCTCCAGGCGGCGATGGTCTCGGCCCGCTGCATGATGGCCGGGCCGAACTCGGGCGCGGCCTTGAGCAGGTCGTTGATGCGCAGTTCGGCGATACGGTGGATCTGGCGCAGGCATTCGGCCATTTCATCGGCCAGCTGGTTTTTCAGGCGGCGCGTGAAGGTCTCGATGATGGCCTGGCGGGTCAGCCCGTTTCCGTCCGGTCCCTTGACGGCAAGGATGAAGGGGAAGCCGAACTTCGCGTTGTAGTCGGCGTTAAGCTTGTGCAGCGTGGTGTATTCGGCCGCGCTGCACAGGTTCAGGCCCGACTTGGCCTGCTCGGATGTGGACTCCTGCGTCAGGGTGCCGGCGATGGCGGCCTTGCCGGCCAGTTCCGGGTGGGCCCGGATCAGGCCGAGCTGCTCGTCGGTGCTGGCCGTTTCGACCACCCGCTGCAGCGCAAGCTTGAGGGCGGCGGCGCTGGCGAAAGGGCGTTGCGCGGCGGCGCGCTGCGGGATCCACGGCGAGTGCTCGTAGATGCCGCGCAGCGTGTCGACAAAGGCAGCGGCGTCGCAGCGGTTCAAATCCTGGAGTGTGGTCATGGTGTAGGTTTCCGATCATGCAAGCGTTCGATCATATATGGTGCGGCTGGCGCGCTCATAAGCGATCGATGATGGAAGTGCTCACCGCTGCCATATACCGCCTCACTTCTGCAGCAGCGCCTTGGCGGCCGCGCCGATCAGGTCGCGCAGCCATTTATGTTCCGGCGCCTGGTGCACGCGCTCGTGCCAGAGCTGGTAAAAACGCATCGGCGGAAATTTGACGGGCACCGTGAAGGTCTTGAGCGGCAGGGTCCGTTCATAGAAACGCATGAACTGGCGTCCCGTGGTCAGCACCAGGTCGGTCTGGGTCAGCATGTAGGGGATCAGGCCGAAGTAGGCCGATTCGACCGCCACCTTGCGCTGCAGGCCCTGGCGCTCGAGGAAAGCGTCGATCACGCCGTGGTAGCCGGGCAGCATCTGGGAAGGCGCCACGTGCGGCAGGCTCAGGTAGTCCTCGATGGTCATCGCGTCGCTCGCGGTGCGCTTCGCGTACGGGCTGTCGGCGCGCATGGTGCACACGATCGGGTCTTCGAACAGCTTGGAGATGTGCAGGTGCGGGGGCGGCTCGTCCCAGTTCGCGATCACCAGGTCCATGTCGCCGTCGGACAGCATGCGCAGGTAGTCCATGCCGGGGCCCAGGCTGTGGATCACCACCCGGCTGTTGGGCGAGCCGCGCCGCAGCGAGGCGACCACGTTCGGCAGGAACTGGCTGTCCAGGTAGTCGGGCGCGGCAATGTGGAAGGTGCGCGCTTCTTCCTGCGGCACGAAGGGCGATTTTTTGACGAACAGGCTTTCGGTCTCGTCCAGGATGCGCTTGGCCGGCTTGAGCAGGCTCTCGCCGTGCTGGGTCGGCACCATGCCGCGCGCGCCGCGCACCAGCAGCGGGTCGCCCGTCAGTTCGCGCAGCTTGCGCAGCGACGCGGAGATGGAAGGTTGAGGCTGGTTAAGCTTGAGCGCGACGCGCGAGACGTTTTTTTCGACCAGCAGCAGGTACAGTATGCGGATCAGGTGCAAATCCAGGTGTTGGGGAAGACTGGCCATGTTTGCGTATATGAATTCGATTATGTCGAATATACGCCATTTTTCATGTCGAGAGAGATGAATCAGTTTATCTTCGGTAAATTCGCGCTCGGTTTGTCGGCGCGCCAGCAACAAGGAAATCAATGGAAGTGTTTGGATATCTGGTCCCCTACAGCCTCGAGTGGCTCAACCTGATCGTGCGCTGGCTGCATCTGATCACCGGTATCGCGTGGATCGGCGCCTCGTTCTACTTCGTCTGGCTCGACAACACCATTCGCCCGCCCGCGCCAGGCTCCGAACTGGCCAGGAAAGGCGTTTCGGGCGAACTGTGGGCGGTGCACGGCGGCGGCTTCTATAATCCGCAGAAATACCTGGTGGCGCCGGCGGAACTGCCGGCGGAACTGCACTGGTTCAAGTGGGAGGCATATTCGACCTGGCTGTCCGGCTTCGCACTGCTGAGCATCGTGTACTACTTCAACGCGCAGGCCATGATGGTCGATACGGCCGTGGCCGACCTGTCCTCCTGGCAGGCGGTCGGCATCGGACTGGGCGCCTTGCTGCTCGGCTGGATTGTCTACGACCTGCTGTGCAGGTCGAAACTGGGTCAGCACGACCTGGCGTTCGGGGTCGTGATGTTCATTTTCCTGACGGCCAGCGCCTATGTGCTCAACCAGTACCTGAGCGGGCGCGCGGCCTATATCCACGTCGGCGCCATGATCGGGACCATGATGGTCGGGAACGTGCTGATGCTGATCATTCCCGGCCAGCGCAAGCTGGTTGCCGCGATGATGGCAGGCCAGAAGCCCGATCCGATCCACGGGCAGAAGGCCAAGCAGCGCAGCGTCCACAATAACTACTTCACGCTGCCGGTGCTGTTCATCATGATCAGCAATCACTACGCGATGACATACCGGCACCAGCATGCATGGGCGGTGCTGGCCACGATCATGGCCGCCGGCGTATTGATTCGCCACTTCTTCAACCTGCGCCACAAGGGCCGCACCGAGTGGCGCTATCCGGTTGCCGGCGTGGCGCTGCTGCTTGGACTGGCCATTGCGATAGCGCCCAAGGCGCCGCAGCGCAGCGCGGGGGCAACCGATCCGGCGGCGCAGTTTGCGCAGGTACAGGCGATCATCGCGCAGCGCTGCGTGAGCTGCCACGCGGAGCACCCGACCAATCCCGGCTTTGCCAGCGCGCCAGCCGGCGTGATGCTGCACACGCCAAGCCTGATCGGGCAGAATGCGGCCAGGATTTACCAGCAGGCGGTGCAGCTCAAGGCGATGCCGCTTGCGAACATGACCAACATGACAGAGGCCGAACGCGCGCAGGTCGGCGCGTGGTTCGAATCCGGCGCACACCAGGAATGAACATGCAAACAAACGACAAACTCACAGGCTGGATCGACGCGCACTTCGACGAGGAGGTCGCCTTCCTGCAACAGGTGATCCGCATTCCGACCGACACGCCGCCCGGCGACAACGCCCCGCACGCCGATGCCGTGGCCGAGATGGTCAAGGCATTCGGCTGGAGCGCGGAAAAGCACGCGGTGCCGGCGCAAGCGGTGCACGACTACGGCATGCAGAGCATCACCAACCTGATCGTGCGCCGTCCATACCAGGCCGGCGGCCCCACCATTGCGCTCAATGCCCACGGCGACGTGGTGCCCCCGGGCGAGGGCTGGACCCATCCGCCGTATGGGGGCGTGATCGACAACGGCTATATCTACGGGCGCGCCGCGGCGGTATCCAAATCCGATTTCGCGACCTTCATCTTTGCGGTGCGCGCGCTGGAAGCGCTGGGCGTGCCGCTCAAGGGCGGGGTCGAGCTGCACTTCACGTACGACGAAGAATTCGGCGGCCTGCTCGGCCCCGGCTGGCTGCTCGAGCAGAAGCTGACCAAACCCGACCTGGTGATCGCCGCCGGCTTCAGCTACAACATCGTCACCGCGCACAACGCCTGCCTGCAGCTGGAGATCACGGTGCATGGCAAGTCCGGGCACGGCGCGATGCCCGAAACCGGGCACGACGCGCTGCAGGCCGCGACCAGGATCCTGAACGCGATCTACGCCGAGCTGCCCGAGCTCAGGAAGATCAAGTCGAAAGTGCCGGGAATCGATTCTCCGACCATGCTCGTGGGGCGCATCGACGGCGGCACCAATACCAACGTGGTGCCGGGCAAGGTCGTCATGAAGATGGACCGCCGCATGATTCCGGACGAGGATCCGGCGCTGGTGGAGGCGCAGGTGCGCGCGCTGATCGAAAATGCGGTGAGCGGCGTTCCCGGGATCCGGGTCGAGATCAGACGCATTCTGTTGTCGCATGCGCTGCGGCCCCTGCCCGGTGCAGACAGGCTCGTTGCGAGCCTGCAGAAGAACGCCAAGTGGGTCATCGGGGAAGATATCCCGGCGCAGGGCACGCCGCTGTATGCGGACGCGCGCTTGTACGGCGAACAGGGGATTCCCGCGGTGCTGTACGGCGCCGGGCCGCGCACGGTGCCCGAATCGAATGCCAAGAAGGCCGACGAAAAACTGGCGCTCGAGGATTTGCGCAAGGCGACCAAGGTGGTGGCCTTGACGCTGCTCGATTTCCTGGCTGCATAGCTCAATTGAGGCGGGCCGGCGCGCGATTTTAGTGGAGTGTGCGCTGCACTTTCAGCATCTCTTCGAATTTCATCGCGGTCACCGGCGGGCTGAAAAAGTAACCTTGGACTTCGTCGCAGTGATGGGCTTCCAAAAAAACCAATTGTTCCTCGGTCTCGACCCCTTCCGCAATGACTCTCATCTTTAAACCATGCGCCATCGAGATGATGGCCTTGACGATCGATGCATCGTTTTCGTCATGGGCGATGTCGTGCACAAACGAGCGGTCGATCTTCAGTGTATTGATCGGGAAGCGTTTCAAATAGCTGAGGCTGGAGTAGCCGGTGCCAAAATCATCGATCGAAAGACTTATCCCTAGTTCCTTGATGTCCTGCAATGTCCCGATCACGGCTGCGCTGCTGTGCATGATGACGCTCTCGGTTAATTCGAGCTCAAGCAATCCAGCCGGCAGGCCGGTTTCGTCCAACAGGGTGTTCAAGGAATCGACAAAGGACTTGTTGCGAAACTGAATGGCGGAAAGATTGACTGAAATGGGAACGCAAGCAAGACCGCTCTGCAACCACGTCTGGTTTTGCCGGCATACGTCTTCTATGATCCACTTGCCAAGCGGAATGATCAGCCCGCAATCTTCGGCGATCCCGATGAAATTGCCGGGGTTGAGCATGCCTAACTGCGGGTGATTCCAACGGATCAGCGCTTCCGCGCCAACCAGTTTTTTTTGCACAAGATCGACCTTCGGTTGGTAATGGACAATGAACTCTTGTTGTGAAAGAGCATGGCGCAGTTGTACTTCAAGCGATGCGCGCTGTGCCGCATTGCTGTTCATCTGGGTTGCATAGAACTGATAGTTGTTGCGCCCGGCTTCCTTGGCGTGGCGCATGGCGGCTTCGGCATTCTTGACTAATGTGCCGGCATCGGAAGCGTCATCGGGATAGGCACTGATGCCGATACTGAAGGTAACGCTCAGTTCCTGTTGCTGGATAACATACGGAGCGGACACGACCGTGAGTATTTTTTTTGCAAGCTCGTCGAGATGGTCCAGAAGACTTTGCGTGCTCGGAATAATCATCAGGAATTCGTCGCTACCCTGCCGGCTGACCGTATCGACGGCGCGGCTGACCGATTGCAGGCGCAAGGCGATTTGTTTCAACAGGTGATCGCCCATGGCGTATCCGAGCGACTCATTCACAGTCTTGAAGCGGTCAATGTCAATGAACAAGACACCCACGCAGTTCCCCTCGCGCTGGGCCAGGCCGATCGCTTGCTCCAGCCGATCCCAGGCCAGAATGCGATTCGGCAAGTTGGTCGCCAGGTCGTGCGTGGTTCGATAGGCAATTTGCGCCGTGTTTTCGCGCGCTTCGGTCACGTCCCTCAATACCAGCACCGCGCCGATGATGCTTCCATCGCGGCCCCGGATCGGGGCCGCCGACTCTTCGATGGCTATCCGCTTCAGGTCGCGCTGGATCAACACGGCGGCATGGGGGCGATTGGTTCTTCCTTCAGCCAGGGCCTGCGCGGTCGGATCGGGCAGTGCGACTTCCGTTTTTTCGTCAAACACCTGCAGCACCGTCATCAAAGGCTCGCCGAGCGCTTCACGCAAGCTCCAGCCCGTCAATTGCTCGGCCGTGGGATTGATGTAGTCGATGATGCCTTGCGCATCGGTGGTAATGACTGCTTCGCTAATCGAATTGAGGGTGACTTCCCGGCGTTCCTTTTGATCGAACAGCATTATTTCGTCGCGCTTGCGATCGGTGATGTCTTGCATTGCGCCGCGTAGCTTCCTCACGCGCCCCCCGTTGCTGATCGGCACGCCCACCGTCCGCACCCACTTGCGGTTCCCTTTGGCTGTTTTCATCTCCAGTTCCAGGTCGTAACGCTTGCCATCGGTAAGGGCTTGCTCCAGGGCGGACTTGAGTTTGCGGGCTCCCTCCAGATCGAAGAAACCAAGGTGACTGGCGAGACTGACCTGCGTTGACGAATCGATTTCGTGGATCCGTGCCACTTCCTCGGTCCAGGTCAAGGTTCTAGTTACCGGATTGAACTCCCAAGCGCCGATATGGGCGAGCGCGCTCATTTCCCTCAGCAATTCGTCTTTCTCACGCAAGGACTGCTCGGCAGCGCGCCTGGCGTTCAGTTCGGCCGCGTCATGCAGTGCCCGCTCAATGGCCGGAACCAGCCGCGTCAGATTATCCTTCAAAATAAAATCAGTGACGCCGGACTTCAGCAGGTCGACTGCTTTTTCCTCGCCGAGGGTGCCTGATATGAGGATGATTGGAAGGTCGGGCAGCAAGGAACGGATCAGCGCCAGGCTATCGTCAAAGCCCATTCCGGGAATCCTGTAATCGGACAGCACGGCATCCCACCGGCCTTGGACCAACTGCTCTCGCAGCGCGCCGGCAGTGTCGACCTGGCAGCAGCGGGCATTCAATCCGTTCTCGTGCAAATGGGCCTCGACGAGCAGGAAATCGGCCGGCGTGTCTTCAATGATGAGCAAATTCAGTGGCGTATCCATCGATACTATCCCTGCGGATGATGCAGGCGGCCCCAGCCAGTGCAGATCTTGTGGCCCTCCAGCCTGTTGCGTTTTCACCTTGTTTGATTGACGCCGATACCGTATGCACTGCATGTGCTTCTGATTCGCGTTTAATTATACCCAATCTGGCGATTGGGCATTTTCCGGTTGCGCCGGCAAGACGTTCCTCTCATCGCACAGGTCCGCCCCCATGCCAGGGACGGAACTCTTCTCATTGAGCGCTGCCTAACCTAACTATCGGTTGCAGTATGTGCGGAAATGTTTCTTCAGTTTATAGGCGCTATTTTTTGCAGGCTAATCCAAGTGGTCAGGATCTGACATCGTGCTCAATCCAACTCAAGACAGAAAGCTACACGGCCAGCAACTCATGCTTTCGTACGAGGAAATCCAAAAACGGAAAGCATTTCTGGAGTTTAGCGCTGAAGATGAAAAAGCGTTAGTTGGTATTAACGACCTCGCCGATCGCTATGCCAACGTCGTGATCGAGGACTTTTACAAGCACTTGATGTCGTTCGAGGAAACACGGGGTTTCTTCAAGGATCCCAAGGTGCTGCAGCGGGTGAAAAATTCGCAGAAGGAATATTTCCTGCGTCTGACCAAGGGTAATTACGATCAGCAATACATTGCCAACCGCCTTAAGATAGGCGCGGTTCACGAACGCATCGACCTGCCCATCCAGTCCTATCTTGGCATGTACAACTTCTACTTGCGGGCCGTCGCACAGCGCCTGTTCGATGCATTTCGCTCAGAGCCGGACCACGCATTCAAGGTGTTCGGCTCGCTCATGAAGCTCACCTTCCTTGACATCGGCCTGGCCATTGACACCTACATCGATTCGCGCGAGCGCACGATCCGCGACCAGCAGGAGGCGATCCGCGAACTTTCCACGCCGGTGCTGCAGTTCCGGCCCGGGCTCCTGATTCTGCCGATCGTCGGGCTGATCGATTCCCAGCGTGCCCAGCAGCTTACCGAGCAGCTGCTGCACTCGATACGCGCGAACAGGACCAAGGTCATCGTGATCGACATCACCGGCGTGCCAAGCGTGGATTCCAGGGTCGCCAATCATCTGGTGCAAACTGTCGAGGCAGCGCGGCTGATGGGAGCGGCGGCGATCATCACCGGAGTGGCGCCCGAGATTGCGCAGACGATGGTGACGATCGGTATCGATCTTGGCCGGGTGCGCACGGTGGGGGACCTTCAGAGCGGCGTCGAGCAAGCGGAGCGCTTGCTTGGCTACCGCGTGGTCCAGTCGGACGACGTTCCTGACCCGAACGAACAGGCTTGACGCCATGCGCGCACCGGTCCTAAAGCAAGGGAAATACCTGATCGGCTCGATCCAGGCTTCCCTGGGTGATGCCGACCTGCTGGCGCTGCGCGACGAGTTGACCAGAACGGTGCGCGAGCAGCGCTCGACCGGCGTGGTCATCGACGTAACCTTGCTTGACGTGCTCGACTCGTTTGCCGCCCGCACCTTGAGATCGATCTCGCAAATGATCAGGCTGTTAGGTGCGGAGACCGTCATCGTCGGCATTCAGCCGGAAGTGGCGGTTTCGATGATTCAGCTTGGCCTGACGATTGAAGGCGCGGCGACCGCGTTGGACTTGGAGGAAGGCATTGCTCTCCTGGACGCAAGAACAGGCCGAGGCGCGCGCGGGCGCGCCCGATGAGGAACTGTTGATCCCGATTCGGCACGAGGCGGATCTGTTGACTGCACGCCAGCGCGGGCGCGCACTTGCATCGTCGCTGCGTTTTTCGTCGAGCGAGCTGACGCTCATCGCGACCGCCATTTCCGAGGTGGCGCGCAACATACTGAGCTATTCGGGCACCGGGGAAATTCTGTTGAGGCTTGTGCAAAAAGGATCGAGACGGGGCATCGTGGTCGTCGCACGCGATCACGGTCCTGGCATTGCCGACATCTCGCTGGCGATGCAGGACGGTTACAGCACGGCCGGTAGCCTGGGCTTGGGACTGCCCGGGGCCAAGCGCCTGATGGATGAATTTAACATTGTCTCCGAAGTGGGCGAGGGCACTGCCGTCACCATGAGCAAATGGGAACATTAGACAGCGCGCCGCAGGGCCGGCACGATCAGTTGTTAGACTATGCCTGCGCAGGCCGGGCGTTGCCTGGGCAAGCGGTGTCGGGCGACGCCTGCCTGGTGCGGCCGTTCCCGGACGGAGTGCTGCTCGCCGTCATTGACGGACTTGGCCACGGCGCCGGGGCGGCCGAGGCGTCCCGCACTGCGATCGTGACG
>JBAQKU010000001.1:0-3222 GCA_049301315.1 Telluria sp. | reverse complement strand
ATCGACGGCATCGCCTTCCAGACCAACATCCTGGCGCTCAATGCCGCCGTGGAAGCGGCCAGGGCCGGCGAACAGGGCCGCGGTTTCGCCGTCGTCGCCAGCGAAGTGCGCAGCCTGGCGCAGCGCTCGGCCGGCGCAGCCAAGGAAATCAAGGTCCTGATCGAGGATTCGGCCGGCCGGGTCGAGGCCGGCAGCCGGCTGGTCGACCAGGCCGGCGCGACCATGCAGGAAATCGTCGACAGCGTGCGGCGCGTAAACGACATCATGGACGACATCACCGCGGCCAGCGACGAACAGACCACCGGCATCGAGCAGATCAACCAGGCGGTCACGCAAATGGACGCCGTGACGCAGCAGAACGCGGCGCTGGTCGAACAGGCCGCCGCCGCCGCCGAGTCCTTGCAGGAGCAGGCCAGCAACCTGGCCCAGGTGGTCAATGTGTTCCGCCTCGACGAAGACAGCGCGGCCGTGCCCGAGCCCTCGCAGGAAGCGCCGCGCGCACCGGAGCGGCAGGCCGCGGCGAGCGGCAAGCCGCGCGCCAGCCTGGTCGCCATCGCCGCCGGCTCCCAATGGGAGCAGTTCTGACACCTCACGCGTGCGGGCACGCCATGCACGATCTTGCAGTCCCCCTCAACCACTCGACAGGAAACACCATGAAATCGACTACCGTCGCGCTCGTATTGAGCGCACTGTTTGCCTCCACCGCCGCGCTGGCGGCACCGCCTGCCCAACCGGGCGTGGCGGCGGCGTCGGAGGCCGCCCTGCCCTACAAGGGCAAGGTTGTCAGCGCAATCGACGCGGGCCAGTACACCTATATTGAAGTACTGCAGGACAAAAAAACGCTGTGGCTGGCCGCGCCTGCGCTGGCGCTCAAGAAAGGCAACATCATCCGCTTTGAAGATGGCGCGGAGATGTCCAACTTCCACAGCAAGACGCTCAATCGCACCTTCCCCAGCATCCGTTTCATCAGCCAGGTCGCGCTGAGCAAGGAAAAACAGTAAGCGATGGGCGCCGCAGGGCTGTCGTCGAGGCCAGGCTGCGCCTTCGCCTCGCAAATGCTTGATTCAGATTAAGTGGCCTGTTGCAGGTGCTCGGTTAATATTTGGCGTGCGGCAATTTTAGTGCGCCAGGCAGGGTCGGCGGCGAAACCGGCCGACGCTGGCGGCGCGCAAGAGCGGCCGATGCTTCATCACAGTTTATGGGTAGGACTCCGGCCCGCAGTTGCTAACCCCGGTTAGCCGCCGCGGGCCTTTTTTTGTTTGAGGATGAGGCCAGTGCCCACCCGCGGCGGCACGGCCGGCATTTAATTTTTTCGAGAACCCATTCATGCACAATCTGGACAATGGCGCTGTTGCGCTGGCAGTACCGCAAGACATTTCAACCGAAGTCCTGATGGAAAAATACGCGAAAGGCGACGAAAGCTGCGCCGCCGACGTGCTGGCGCGGGTGGCGCGCGCGCTGGCCGAGGTGGAACCGGCCAAGCAGCGCAAGGAGCGCGCCGCCTCCTTCCTGTGGGCCATGCAACACGGCTTCATCCCGGCCGGCCGGGTCGCCAGCGCGGCCGGCACCGGCCTGCAGACGACCCTGATCAACTGCTTCGTGCAGCCGGTGGGCGATTCCGTGACCGAGGCCGAGCACGGCAAGCCGGGCATCTACAGCGCGCTCGCGCAGGCGGCCGAAACCATGCGCCGCGGCGGCGGGGTCGGCTACAATTTCTCCGCCATCCGCCCCAGGGGCGCGCTGGTCAAGGGTACCGGCAGCAGCGCCTCCGGTCCGATCTCGTACATGAAGGTGTTCGACCGTTCCTGTGAAACGGTCGAGTCGGCCGGCGCGCGGCGCGGCGCCCAGATGGCCGTACTCGATGTGAGCCATCCGGACATCCTCGACTTCATCACCGTCAAGCAGGAACGCGGCCAGCTCAACAACTTCAATATGTCGGTCGGCATCAGCGACGCCTTCATGCGCGCGCTCGAGGCCGACGCGCAGTTCGAACTGTTCCACGCGGCCGAACCGGTTGCCGAGCTCAAGGCCGCAGGCGCCTACCAGCGCGCCGACGCGCTCTGGGTCTACCGCAGCGTGCCGGCGCGCGCGGTATGGGACGCCATCATGAGCAGTACCTACGGCGCCGCCGAGCCGGGCGTGCTGTTCCTGGACCGCATCAACCAGGAAAACAACCTGGCCTACTGCGAAACCATCTCGGCCACCAATCCCTGCGGCGAACAGCCCCTGCCCGACTACGGCTGCTGCTGCCTGGGCAGCCTGAACCTGACCGCCTACGTGAGCGCTCCTTTCACCGCCCAGGCCCGGTTCGACTTCGACCTGATGGCGAAGGTGTGCGCGCTGGGCGTGCGCATGCTCGACAATGTGCTCAGCGCCAGCAAATGGCCGCTGGAAGAGCAGTCGCGCGAGGCCTCGTCCAAGCGCCGCCTGGGCCTGGGCTTTACCGGCCTGGGCGACGCGCTGATCATGCTCGGGGTGCGCTACGACAGCGAGCACGGGCGCGAACTGGCGGCCACCATGGCGCGCGTGCTGCGCGACGGCGCCTATGGCGCCTCGGTCGAGCTGGCGCGCGAGCGCGGCCCCTTCCCTCTGCTCGACACCGAGCGCTACCTGGAGGGCGGCTTTGCGGCGCGCCTGCCCGACGCGCTCAAGCAGCAGATCCGCGCGCACGGCATCCGCAACTCGCACCTGATCTCGATCGCACCGACCGGCACCATTTCGCTCGCCTTCGCCGACAATGCCTCGAACGGCATCGAGCCGGCGTTTTCGTGGTTCTACAAGCGCATCAAGCGCATGCCCGACGGCAGCAAGAAAGAACACCGGGTGGAAGACCACGCCTACCGCCTGTACCGCTCGCTCGGGCACGACTGCGACAGCCTGCCCGAGGCGTTCGTGTCGGCGCTCGAGATTTCGGCCACCGACCACATGCTGATGGTGGCCGCGGTCGCACCCTATGTCGACGCGGCCATTTCGAAAACCGTCAACGTGCCGGAAGACTACCCGTTCGACGACTTCAAGCACCTGTACACGGAGGCGTGGCGGCGCGGGCTCAAGGGCATTACCACCTATCGTCCCAACAGCGTGCTGGGCGCGGTGATGTCGGTGGGCACAAGCTTGCCGCCTGCCGCCCCCGCCCCCGGCGTGACCTTGTCGGAACAGGACAAGCGCCTGGTGCTGACCGAAATGGCGATGTCGCCGCCGCTGGCCTCGCTGCGCTGGCCT